>DOTV01000114.1:1214-8628 GCA_003520925.1 Bacteroidales bacterium
AGCCCTGTGTGGGGTTTGGGGGTGGTTTTTTAGACACATCCGGCAACCAGTAGATAGTAGTCAGGATGAGATTATGAACAAATGAGAATATTTAATACAGATACAATGATTTTTCTCAATTTAAAGTCAGCGTTCCGTAACCTGCTTAAGAACAAAGTCTATTCTTTTCTGATAATAGGAGGCTTTGCAGTAGGTTTTGCTGCCTGTATCCTTATAGGCCTTTTTTATCATACAGAAACAACTGTAAATAATGATTTCCCAAACCATAAACAGATTTACAGGATTTATGATGTAAAAAAGAATCGCTGCAACATCAACTGGGATCTTCACCCGGTTCTGGTTACTGATTATGCTGCAGTGAAAGATGCCTGTCCTCTCGATTATAACATAAGCACTGATCTGACAATAAAAGATGTACAAACAAATACCACAGCAGGATTCACGCACCTGCTTACAACAACCGAGAACTTTTTTTCTATCTTCTCAGTGGATCTGGCTGAAAGCCTTTCCGGTAAGCCTTTCGCAGGAAGAGAATCAGTAGCTGTTTCCACTGCGCTGGCTAAATCTCTATTCGGAACCCGGAGCGCTATTGGCAGACAGGTTAATATTGGTAATTACTTCTTTGGAACTGTCACTTCTGTCTTCATTGAATTACCGGACAATTCAAGCTTCAGTGCCGATATCATTTTAAACAGTGAGAATGAAAGATTCCGGATTTCATCAACAAACGTCAATGGATTCAGATACAATCCCACAAATCATTTTGTTCAGTTAAGGGAAGGAATCAATCCGGGTAATTTTATTAATGAGCTGAATGCTACTGATAAACTTAAGGTGCTGGATATAGATAGTCTCTCACTGCAAAGACTTGATGATATTTATTTATCTGAACTAACAATGAAAAGCAGGCACGCTAAAGGAAATCCGTTTTTGCTTAAGATTTTTCTGGCGATCGCATTGCTGATCCTCGTGCTTTCAAGTATAAATTACCTGAACTATTCCATATCGATTCATTATGCAAGATTAAGGGAGACAGGTATTAAAAAGACTTTTGGAGCCGGCTGGAAAGAACTGGTGAACTATGCCCTTACCGAAGTAACCCTTGGTGCAACAGTTGCATTGTTCCTTGCAGTCATAATTACAGACTTTGTTTTACCCTATTCTGACAGACTTTTTGGAAAGATTATGCACATTAACTGGTCGGATCTGCTCGCTGTTGCACCTGTTTTCCTGATATTTGTGATTATTGTTATTTTGATCAACAGTCTTGCTCCGATTTATATCCTTTCAAGATTCAATATCCTTGAGTCACTGTCTGGTTTCAAGGGGGATATTAATAGCAGGCAGCTATGGAAGAAAACCCTGCTTACTTTCCAGCTTACAGTATCCATAGGGTTAATTGCAGTGGTTTTAATAATCTTCCGTCAGCTTCATTTTGTAAAGCACTCTGATCCTGGCTTTGAAAGCGAACGCCTTTTACGAATTAACATCCCATACAGGTTTCAGCAAACTGAAGCACTCAGAAAGGAACTTGGTAACCTCGCTTTTGTAAAGAGTACTACCCTGAGCAGCGGCTGTCCGGGTATGATCAACCACAGAATGGACAATGATTTTGAAGGTAAATCAATTACATTCAATTGTATTTATGTTGGCGATAATTATCTGAATACAATGGGAATGGAACTGCTTCAAGGTCGTGATTTCCTTGATGGTGATTTAAATAGATCGTGCCTCATAAATGAAGAAGGTTATAAGCAATATGCCTGGGAAAATCTTGAGGGAAAGAGATATAACAACGGGCAGGAGGGAGGTTTCGAAATAATCGGAAAAATCAGAGATTTCAAATTCGAATCATACCATTATGCAGTAGAACCACTTGTTCTGCTTTTTACCGGGGCAGAATCCGGGAACGTGCTTTCAGTCAGGCTGTCACCAGGGAATACCGGACAGCAAATTGATCAGATCGGTAATGTCTGGAAATCGGTTTCACCTTATGAACCATTCAGTTATGTTTTTTATGATGATTTTTTCCAGTCATTCTATGTTAAAGAAGAGAAACTGGCCAGTTCAATCACATTTTTTATGCTCATTGCCCTTACCCTTACATGCATGGGTATTTTCGGACAGATCTTTATGGTTTGTCTGGGAAGAGTTAAGGAAATTGGTATTCGCAAGATCAATGGAGCGACAATATCTGAGATTCTCTTCATGCTGAACCGCGATTTCATTATCTGGTTCAGTATTGCGTTTATTATCGCCAGCTCTGCTGCATGGTACATAGGAAATCGCTGGCTTGTGAATTTTGCATACCGTATATCCCTTGACTGGTGGAACTTTGTACTTGCAGGCTTAATGGCTCTGATAATAGTACTGGTGACTGTGAGCTGGCAAAGCTGGAGAGCGGCAACAAAGAACCCTGTAGACTCTCTCAGGTATGAATAATTTAACATTTGAAACCTTTAAACTTCTAAATCCTTCAACTCATTGACATTTCATGCAACTTAACCAGATCTTCAGAAGTATCTTCAGGGACCGACTGAACACATTAGTAATAATAATCAGTCTTGCTGTTGGCATTGCCTGTATCAGTCTTATCTCTTTATTTATAAGCCGGGAAATGGGAACTGACGGTTTCCATGAAAATAAGGACCGGATATATGCGCTGAAGTGCGATGATCCATGGATACCGGGCAGTAAAATGTATTATTGCAAGTCAGGATCTGCCGAGTATATGAAAGCCAATGTAGCCCGGGTCGAAGACTTTTGTCGTTACAATAATTCAAATTCGCTGAAAATAATAGTAAATAACGAAGAATACTTTGATCATCCTCAAATTATCGGAGCTTCAGAAAATTTTTTCAGTTTCTTTTCATATAAGTTATTGACCAATAATCCGGGAACAGCACTCGAAGCAGCATCAAGCCTTGTCATTTCAGCTGATCTGGCTAAAAAATACTTCGGTAAAGATGAACCTGTTGGAAAGATAATCACACTGGTAAACCGGAATAAAACAGAAGAGATGACTGTGACAGGGATTTTTGAAAAACCTGTTGATAACACGCAGATTAACTTCGATATGGTCCGTCTGATCGGTAACATCGACAGCCGCTGCTATGTAAGACTTGCAGAAAACACCGATCCAAAAGAGCTGGAAAAGATATTTTCGGAGAAAAAAGAGATTATTCCTGTTGTAAATACCGGGACTTCCGGTCCGACATATTACCTGGAACCTCTGCAGAAGGCATATTTCGATACTTCACGCGGACTGGTTGTTGATAACAACCGTGACTGGAGAGATCTGTGGATTGCATTTATAATAGGACTTATGATAATCGGGATTGCCATCTTCAACTTTCTTGGGGTTCTTGCAAATAAGTTTCACAGGAAGGTCAAAGAATACTATTTAAGAAGGATCAATGGAAGCACCATACAGGATTTGATTGTCCGCTTTACACTTGAAAACTCAATCATTGTCGCGGTATCTTTCTTAATTGCATTGTTCCTTATGCTCGATATGTTACCCTTCTTCAACACACTGACGAACAGCAAAATCACTAATACGTTTATCGGGCAACCTGAACAGGTCACTATCCTTATAGGAATCCTTCTTTTTATATTGCTTATGACATTAGTTTTTGCTTTTCACCTGATCAGTTCAAATCTTGATTTAAACATTTTAAAAACCGATCAGGATCATATGGTAAGGAGCATTCAGATTCCTATTTTTAATATTTTCCAGCTGACCGCTTCTATAGCCCTTATTATTTGTTCACTGGTAATTATCAGGCAGATGAACTATATCACCAATAAACCAATCGGTCTGAATAAAGAGGTTATTGAGTTAAAGATTCCCCCGCAGTATCAAGACAAAACAGGAATATTCAGAGATGAGCTATTGAGAAATAGTTCAATAAAAAATGTTTCTGTCACCGTAGCTTCACCACTTCTCGAACACTTTCTGGTCGCTTTGAAATATCAGCAGGATGGTGTTGAGAAACAATATTCTCCAGGAGGATTCAGCGGTGATGAAAACTATCTCGATGTGCTGGGAATAGAACTTGTTTCAGGTATGGGTTTTTCTGAAACACCTACTGCAAACAGTAACAAATGCCTGATAAATGAGTCATTCGCCAGATTATTTCAGAATCAGGACTTAATTGGTAAAGGAATGCCCGGAATGGAAGGTATTATTATCACGGGTGTTGTTAAAGATTTCCATTATTCAGATTTAAAATCAATGGTGGAGCCTGCATTTATTTCATTTGACAAAAAAGGAGGACACCTGCTTGTGAAAGCGCTGAAGAACCAAACGCAGGAGGCAATGAACGCAATTTCAGTTACATGGCAAAAACTTATCCCCGATTACCCTTTAGATACGGAATCAGTAGGAGAACGTTTTGAATGGTATCACAGAGGTAATATAAACTTTAAAAGACTTATTGTGTCATGTTCGGTTATAAGTCTTTTCCTGTCGATGATCGGACTCTTCGCGGTCTCTTTTCAGAAAACAAGTTTCAGGACAAAAGAGATTGGTATCCGTAAAATAAACGGAGCAAATATCATTGAAATACTGATTTTGATAAACAAAGATTTTGTAAGATGGACTATGATCGCTTTCCTTGTAGCTATTCCGGCTGCAGGCTATGCGATGCATAAATGGCTCGAAAGCTATGCGTACAAGATCGATTTAAAATGGTGGATTTTTCTGCTTTCGGGAGTAATTGTTCTGGTAATATCGCTGATTACTGTGAGCTGGCAAGGCTGGAGGGCAGCAGCGAGGAATCCTATAGAGGCACTCAGGTACGAGTAATCTATCCCAAACTGCTGCAGATGGAGGGCACCTACAAGGTATCCGGGAAATGGTCTGGCATACAAATAGTATGGATAAAATTTGAAAACATGATATACATATTTAAAACAATATTGCGGAATTTTGCGCGGAGACCTTTGACCAATCTGATAAACCTGTTTGGTTTGGCCGTAAGTTTCACTTTAGTAATCATTTTATCGGTCTATTGTTATAGTGAACTTACAACTGACAAGTTCCATAATAATGGAAAACGTGTCTACATGTACAGACGATCAGTTGGTGAAATCTATTCTCCGGGAATCTTAAAGGAAACCATCGATAAAAATGTTCCTGGGGTCGAATCCACGATTAGAATAACCGGAACCTGGGAAGCGCCTGTATTTCAGGCTGAAAACAGGGAACCCATTAAATCTGATCTTATGTTTGCCGATGAAGATTTTTTTAAATTCTTTACCTATAAAGTTATTCAGGGAGATGCTGAATCTGCCCTTAAAGAGCCTCTGACAATTGCAATTACTGAAACCCTGGCGAAAAAACTCTTTGGACCTGAAAATGCCATTGGAAAAATAATAAAGTTAAATAACAACACCGAATTAACCGTACTCGCAATAATTAAAGAGCCAAAGGCCAATTCTTGTCTTAAATTTAGTGCAATTGCATCCATTTCAACACAAAAAATCGTCCAGGGTCAGGATGGAGAGTATACAGATTGGGGATGGATGGATTTTCAGACATTTCTTCTTTTAAATAAAGAGACTAATTATAAAGAAACTGAGAAAGCAATTCTGAGCATTGTACCGGAAGACTTCAAAAAAAATTACGAAAATGCGAAGCTTATCCCTTTGGAAGATATTTACTTTTCAAAATTTATGCTTTATGGTAATGATTATCTTGTCTTCGGGGACAAGAAAAAGGTCTTGCTTCTGGTGCTGTCAGCAGCATTGGTTTTGATTATTGCCCTGGTTAATTTTATAAACATTACATCCTCTCAATGGCTTGGAAGAATAAAGCAAACCGGGATCATGAAAATACTTGGAGCTAAGCAATCGACAATCTTGCTTAATTTGCTCTCTGAATCATTTATTTTCTTCCTGGCTGCACTCTTGATAGCAATATACCTTGCTAGCTCAGCAAACCTTTTTATAATGAAATATACAGGTATACATTTTAGCCGGGAACTGACTTATTCTCCGGCCTTTATCCTTATTTCATTAGTAAGCATCCTATTTTTAAGTCTGATTTTCACCATCATCCAGGCTTTGAGAATATCGTCCTCTAAAGCTATTGACAATCTGAATAATACAATAAACTCAGGCAAAATCAATTTTTCTTTCAATACAATTCTTATAACCATTCAGTTTGTGATTGCTATTGTTCTTATAGCTTTTACTACCCTTGTTCAGAAACAGGTCAGGTTCGGCAGCAATAATCTGGGTTTCAATCAGGAAAATATTATAGGCATAAAACTAACACCCCAGCTGAACCAAAAGAGTGATGTATTGAAAAAGTTGCTGCTGGAAAGGTCCTCAATCCGCGAACTTTCATTCACAAATTATTACCCCGGGAAGGTTATTTCTCAATGGGGAGTCGAGATGGAAATTGACGGTGAAAAGAAACAACTTGATTTTGACACATTTAATGCTGATGCCACATTTATAAAAATGATGGGACTGCAATTAGTCACAGGTCGTTTTTATTCTGACGATCTTGCAACGGATAAGGAGAAAATTCTGGTCAACGAAACATTTTGTCATAAATACAATATTACGAATCCTCTTTCAAAAGGGTTCACAATGGGTAAACGCACCTATGAGATTGTTGGTGTTGTAAAGGATTCGCATTTCAAGCCAGTCAGTCAGCCTATTAATCCTATGGTTATAAGAAATGAACAAAATGCTTCACATTGTCTGGTAAACCTGCAAACCGCCAGTTTTAGTTCACTGTCTGAGGTGATACAGGATATTAAGGCAACAGCTTCAGAACTTTCACCATCATTCCCGGTTGAGGTAAGCTTTTTTAACCAGGCTGTAGAGAATATGTACGAATCGGAATTACGATTTCGCCGTACCTTCTCTCTTTTTGCCGGATGTGCTATTGTTATTTGCTGTCTGGGAATCTTAGCTATGTCACTTTTTGCCTGCCAGAAACGCATTAAGGAAATCGGAATCCGGAAAATAAATGGGTCGAAAGTCCTTGAAGTTATGCTAATGCTTAATAAGGATGTAATAAAACTGGTAGCTGTTGCTTTCCTTATTGCTACCCCAACATCCTGGTATGTAATGCATAAATGGTTACTGAACTATGCCTACAGAACAGAACTCAGCTGGTGGATATTTGTCCTTTCAGGGTTGTTGGCCCTTGTAATTGCATTGCTTACAGTAAGCTGGCAGAGCTGGAGGGCGGCAACAAGAAATCCCGTCGAAGCATTACGGTATGAATAAGAGCAATTTCATACATTTATAGTAAAATATTGTAAATGATAAAAAACTACCTGATCCTTACGTTCAGAAACCTGAAGTCTAACAAGGGGTATTTCATTATTAATCTTCTGGGATTAACAATCGGGATAACCGCCTTTATCCTGATAACATTATGGATAAAAGC
>DOTV01000114.1:8885-38602 GCA_003520925.1 Bacteroidales bacterium
GAAACATCGTACGATAAATTCCATAAAAATGCCCAAAATATTTACAGAGTCGATTATCTTCTTTATGAGGAAGGTATTCTTGAACAGCATTCTGCGTCAGGATCGTCCGGAGTCGGAAAAGAGATAAAGAACATGTTTCCTGAAGTAGAAGACTATACACGGTTTTATCGAACTGAGAGCCTGGTAAAATATGGCGACAAAACCTTTAAGGAGAAAAACATTCTTTATGCACAATCATCTTTCTTTGAGATTTTTTCATTTCCTCTTTCAGACGGAAAGCTTGACTCCAGCATTCTTGCAATAAATCATGCCGTAATTACTGAAGAGACTGCCCGGAAATACTTCGGCAATGAAAATCCTCTCGGAAAAATGATAACTATCGATGGAGCCAACGATTTCGAAGTGGCAGGAATTGTCAAATCAATACCGGAAAACTCTCATTTTAAATTTGATATTCTGCTCTCCTACGAAAATCTGATAAAGAGTTCAAGAGGTTGGGATAATTCATGGGTCAGTGAAAGGGTTTACTCTTACATTCTCATTACGCCAGGGGCTGATGCAAAAGCATTGGAAGCCAAATTACCACAAATACCCGAAGCCTTTATCGGGAAATTTATGAAGGATGCATTCTTCCTGCTGGAATATAAGCTGGTAAAACTTACTGACATTCATCTACATTCTTCTGTCAGCAACGAATTAGAGGTTAACGGCAACTACCGGAGTGTATTCTCGCTTGGTATTGTGGCTTTACTTGTGCTGTTGATCGGGTTTGTAAATTATATAAACCTGGCCACTTCAAGATCAATAGAACGGGCTCATGAGGTTGGCATCCGTAAAGTAACGGGAGCATCAAAACAGGATCTTGTTTTCCAGTTTCTTACAGAGTCGGCATTATTAAACCTGATTGCATTGATAATCAGCATCACCGGTGTTCTTCTTTTGCTTCCGTTCTTCAAGCAGGTTATGCAAAGTCCGCTGCAGCTTGATTACTTTATGGTTTTACTCCTCTTCATTCTGCTTCTTGTTTCCGGATCATTGTTCACCGGACTACTCCCTGCTGTTTACATTTCGCATTTTGCTCCCGGCCTCGTTCTGAAAGGGAAGAATCCGACTGAAGCCCGATGGGTAAGACTACTGAAAAACTTTCTTGTTGTTTTCCAGTTCACCGTCTCAATAATTTTAATTACAGGCACGATCATAATTTACCGCCAGGTTAATTTTATGCGCAATCACGACCTCGGATTCATTAAAGAAGGATTAATAGTCCTTGATGGTCCAAGAATACTCCGGGCAAATACATATGAATCATACATGAAAACCCTCGAATCATTTAAGAATGAAATATTAGCGTTGTCTGGTGTAAGCAACATAACTGCTTCATCAAATGTTCCCGGAACCGAGATCAAAAATTCACGTGTCTTCGGGATCCCGGTGGAGGGTCGTAACACAGAAAAAAGGATTGATGTATATTATATTGACAATCATTTTTTTGATACTTATGGCCTGACTCTCCGGGCTGGTGAAAATTACCAGGCATCAATTGAAGAGGAATCGAAAAAAATTATAATAAATGAATCTGCGCTTTCCTATTATGGATTTGAAGAACCGGTAAGCACTATTGGAAAAATACTGAGGAGCGGCAACCAGGAGGTCACAATAAAAGCTATTGTGAACGATTTTAATCAGCAATCACTCAAACAATTACCCAGCCCAATAGCATTTTTCAATCAACCGGCAAATACTTTTTACACAATCAAAGTCAATATGACAGGTATAGAACATCTTTTACCTGAATTGGAGAAGATATGGAATTCACATTACCCCGGAAATCCATTTGATTATTTTTTTCTTGACGATTTTTACAATGAACAATACAGTGCAGACGAGCGTTTCAGCGGATTGTTTCTGGCAAGTTCAATACTGGCAATAATTATTGCCTGCCTGGGGCTGTCGGGATTATCAGCTTATTCCATTTCCCGCCGGACGAAGGAGGTTGGAATCCGGAAAACGAATGGCGCCAGGATCCTTCAGGTTTTGATCCTGTTGAATAAAGATTTCATGAAATGGGTTGGGATTGCGTTTGTAATAGCTGTTCCGGTCGCCTTGTTTATTATGAATAAATGGCTTGAGAACTACGCTTACAGGGTTGAGCTCAGCTGGTGGATTTTTGTGATAGCAGGTATTATTGCCTTTACAATTGCTTTGATTACCGTAAGCTGGCAGAGCTGGCGCGCGGCAACGAGGAATCCGGTTGAGGCTCTCCGATATGAGTGACCCAACCCCCCAAATGAGGTTAGTTTACCCCCAACCCCCCAAGGGGGGCTTAAAGAAGGATTTAATATGAAAATGGCATATAAGGATGTTATAAATAATGAAAAGCCAAAGTCCCCCCTGGGGGATTTAGGGGTGAATCTCCTGCAGAGCTTAAGATATGGTTTACTTATTTGGGAGAGGTGCTATGTGGAACAAATGAGATTGGTTCATTATTTTCAGGAATGATGTTCTTGTAATGTTCAAACCTTTCAAGTATCTCACTAACAAATGCTACCGATTCCTTTCCCTTGAAATAACCGTATTTTACAACAATGTCGTTATAATATTGCGGTTCCGATTTTTTCAATATCCATACAGCTACATTTCCATCCCATTTATGAGGATCCATTCCGTTTTTTTCGGCAAGCCTCATGGCATCAAGTATGTGACCTGGTCCGGCATTATAGGATGCAAGGATAAATTTGGTCCGTTCATTGTCATCAGAAATCATTGGATCAAAAATGTTATGCAGCCACTTAATGTACTTCGCTCCGGCTTTAATGTTGTTTTCAGGAGATGAAGTGATATCGATACCAAAATTCTTGCCTGTTTCAGGCATTATCTGCATAAGACCGTAAGCTCCGACCCTTGAAATAACGTCAGGCATGAACCTTGATTCCTGATAGATCAGAGAGGCCATAAGTCGCCAGTCCCAGTGTATTGTTGCACTGTATTTCTTTATCAGGTCATCCCATTGTGAGACTTTTCCGGTCGAAAGTGCATAGTAATTGCTTTTCACTATCGCATTTGACCGGGAGTTTTTAAAGTATTTGTTGTAAAGAATGGCAAAGGTCTGTGTTGTTTTAAAATTCACAATCCATTGATCAAGTTCCTTCTGAAGTTGTTCTGAATTCGTTTTCCTGATTCCCCAGGCTAGATTCTGCAGGTCGCTTAACTGTGTCGCAACATCAATCTCCGGGAAATATGTTGCATTTACCGATGCAAGATTTTCATCACAAACAGCATAGTTTATCTCTCCCTTTTCGACGAGTTCAATAAGCGCTTCTGCTTCAAAAGGCACTTCGATAATATTCAGCGGCTGACCTGTCTCTTCTGAGATCTGGTTTAGAAATCCGGCATGGGATGAGCCCTTCTGGACATATATGCTCTTGTTTGCAAGGTCGGAATGTTTTCGTAACATTTTGCTTTCAATGTCGGAAAATGACATCTTTTGCCATTTGTGGGGTTTTCGCTGAACAAGAACCTGCCTGGTGCTGTCGATGGGTTCAGTAAACCGGATCTCCTCTTTTCTGGACGGGGTAACTGTAAGTCCCATAGCAAGGAGATCTACCCTGCCGTCCTTGAGCATGCTGAAAGCATTTTCAATACTGTTTTCTGATATTATTTCAACGTCAACCCCAAGGTGATCCGAAAATGCTTTAAGTAGTTCATAATGAAATCCCATCGGCTCACCCTTGTAAAGGAAATAGTTCGTTGAGTTGAAATCAGTAACTGCAACAAGCTTTCCCCGTGCAATGATTGAATCCAGATCAAATGCGGCGGAGTCTTTTTTGTCCTTGTTGGTTGGATTTTCGGAACATGAAAAAAACAGCGTCCCGGTTATTGTCAGAAGAATAAGTAACTTTTTAATCAAACAAGCTTTTTTTGTGAATCCTTATCTTATTTGTAACCGCGCAAAGATACAAAAATTTTCTCAATCATAAAAAGTCCATGCTATGCCGTACCGCAACATCCTGATATTCATTGGATAAGATGGAACCTGAAAATAATCGTAACCCATGAATCCCGAGTTGATATGATCCAGCATCACGAAGATCCTTGTCCTCCTCAGCTTAAGATTTATGAAAACATTAATAAAAGGATAATTGCCTGTTTGTTCCCTATCCTGCCTGTAAAACCTTCCTGTTGCCGGCATATATGAATACGCATAATAAGATGTATTATAAAATACTTCGGCTCCGATCTGCGTGTTAAGCTGGCCGTTTGTTTTCTTAAAATTGAAAAGATGCTCGAAATAACCTGTTGCCCGCACTGTAGCAAGAGGGAGATCGAGCACCTCCCTATTACTGCTCTTCTGGATCAGCAAGTCGGTATTCAGATGGAACTTCCATGCGCGGAGCTCTTTCTTTATGAAGATTGAGGCAACTGAAAGGCCTCCGGAATGCTGTGATGGCAAAGCCAGGGTATCGAAATCAGTATAATTGTCAATAATGGCATAATTGAATCTAAGGTCTGTACTACGGGCAGGATATGAAAAGCTTGTACCAAGATCGATCCTGAATTCCTTGCCCAGATTATTCTGCCATTCAAAATGGTTGCTTCCCCACTGCTCATACCAGAATGATGGCTGCCGGTTCGCAACCGAACCGGTAATTTTCCATGAAGCAACTCCCTTCTTCCATGCGAACGATTTGGCTATGACTCCGTTGAGATTGAAATCGCCGAACCTGTAACCGGTAAGGAAAAGTTCACCGGTGGCCGTCCAGTAAAATTTATCCCCGATATTATTATAAAGTTTACCTGTAAGCACGTTATTGTGTTTTCTCCATACAGTGGTATCAACAAGAAGAGTATCATGAGTCGGTATTATCTGGCTGTATTTAAACAATTCGTTTCTGATCCCAACACCCCCGCCCAGCCTGAATTTGCGCGTCGCGTCGGTCGCAAAATCAAACCTGATGGTGTTTTTAATGCTCCGTGCAAAAAGTGAATCAAAAGTCTGTGTCGAATCGGCATAAACAGAAGTATAAAATCCCGATAAAGGATTATTGTCAGAATATGTCCGTCTGTTTCCGTCAAGATTTAATATATGAGAGAATGTTCCGCTCAGCTTAAAGGTTTTATGATTCCCTGCATCAGTGCTGTCTTTCAATGCCGGTTGTCTGCCTCCGACAGTATAGCGTTGCACGAGCATCAGGTTCCTGTTCTTAAGATAGCTTCGTGCTTTGTCAAGTCCGCCAAGATTAACAGCGACATTTTTTGGCTCGAGAGTCGAAAGCTGGATTTTGTCTTCAATACCACCATTTTCGTTCGTGGTAATATTATTCAATCCGGCTGCAAAATAGGCTTTATACCTGTCACCGCGGTATGAACCGTAAAAAGCAAAATCTTTGTCATCTGCCCTCTGGTAGCTGTACTGTCCGAGGTTGTATACTATATCATAGACAAGCCCGAAGTTCAGCTTCCTGTTTACATTCTGTGAATGCCTGATCCTGAATGTCTGTTCAGCCGTTTCACGGGGGCCTCCCATTGTCCACACAAACTCAGTGAATGGTATCTGAGTATTCATAAAAGCGTACTTTTCGGGCTGGTACATCAGGGGATAGTAATAATTGTACAGGAATTTATCCGGATCGGTTACTCTGTCGAAAAAGTTATACTGATAGAATGGCAAACCATAGCTGCCCAGTGTGGCATTCAGCGGTGAATACTTGTCAGCCAGTCTGTACTGGTGAAAAAGGGAAAAAACAGTGTCAAAAGGGATTTTAACCTCTTCGGTGAGGTCGGGTGAGAGAATCCATTGCTCAATGATCTTCGGTTTTATTGTATCCTGCTTCTGGGCAAATAAACTAGACGAAAAACCGATTAAAAGTAATATTGCAATATTTTGCCTCATCAGCGGCAAATATAGGAAAAATCCAGATTCTATTACGCCCCTGACGGGGCTGGTGGTGGTTGGATATCGCTGTGCGGGGCGATGCCCCGCCATACAATTTATTGTCCCTATCGGCCAATGGTAACTATAAGTCTGTAAGCCTCTGTTATGTTCAGGATGGGCGAAGCCCGTCCGAAGTAAGGACAACTATCTTAGAAAGCCCCATAGGGGGCGTAAAAACTCGTTCCTAATCAACATTATCGTTGAGATAGGCATTATTCTCCCTCAGGACAGGCTCCTCATCATCACCGGTGGACAATGTGAATTTTGAGACTTTGCTGTTATTTTCCTTCTCATTCGGCCCGATTGACATATTCCTCCTGACATATGCCGGAACATCCTCGAATGCCTCAATATTCTCTTTTATGATCTTGTTCGACAGACCCTCCTTTTTAAAGAAACCCTGCATATGTTTCACTTTCTGAAGTGTCGTTTTTGGATTTTCCTTTCCATCCATATCATTCCGGTCATTCAATCCTCTGAGTTCTGTAACTTCCCCCAGACTTTCAAGATCAAAGTCGAGCTGACCCTGTTTCTCTTCTTCTAAATCAGATATCAAAGTCTTTGATGATCTCTGGTGAACTGAAAAAGAATCATCATTTTTATCCTGTAAGACATGTGAGGGTACCGGGTTTTCGCTTGTAAGCAATTCAACCTTTTTAGGCTTTGGTTTCCTGTATGGAGTCAGGATGCTGTTTGAAGGAAATCCGGTTGCAATGACTGTTACACTTATATTTTCCCCGAGGTTTGTATCCTGGGATAAACCTCTGATTATAAGAGCGTCTTCCGACGATTTTTCGTACATGTAATCAGTTATCTGACCCAGTTCATCCATTGTAAGTTCGTTTGCCCCGGCACCTGAGGAGATGTTTACAAGAATACTTTTTGCTCCGGTGATATCATTTGAATTCAGAAGCGGCGATGAAAGTGCATTTTCAATCGCTTTCAGAGCCCTCTCTTCTCCCGAAGCCGATCCCATACCCATGATAGCCACTCCCGAATCTTTCATCACAGTCTCAACATCAGCAAAATCAACATTAATATACCCGGTTACAGTAATAATTTCAGCAATTCCCTTTACAGCAGTAGTGAGAATATCATCAGCTTTTGCAAATGCAGTTGAGACGCCCTGATCGCCATGGATCTCCCTTAGCTTTTCATTATTTATTACAAGAAGTGAATCAACAAATTCGCTCAGCCGGGTAATTCCTTCAATAGCATAACTGATCCTGACTTTACCTTCCGACTTGAACGGAATCGTCACTACGGCAATAGTAAGCAACCCTGCATCCTTGCACGCTTTTGCTATCACTGGAATTGCGCCTGTGCCTGTACCGCCTCCCATTCCGGTAGTCAGGAATACCATCTTTGTGTTGCCTGAAATGGCATCCATCACTTCCTTTATATTCTCGATGGCAGCCTGTCGCCCAACCTCCGGCTTGCTTCCGGCACCCCGTCCTTCTGTAATCGATGCTCCCAGCTGCACCTTTACAGGTACAGGGCTCCGGGTGAGGGCCTGATGATCGGTATTGCAGACCACAAAGTTCACATCCTTTATGCCCTTTTCATACATATGATTCACAGCATTGTTGCCGCCCCCGCCAATTCCGACAACTTTTATAATTGATGATCTTTCGACCGGCAGGTCAAAACTCATTATATCATCTGTCATTGTATTATTATTTAATTGTTTTTGAACAGTATTTTTCATGCAGATACCATATTTGCAACTAGTTTATTTTCTGTTCCTCCACTTCAAACATTTTTGAGATCATAAGTTTGATTTTCTCTGTTATTGGCACTTTGTCATTGGGCAGGTTATCCGGTTCAACTTCCTGTTCCTCGGCGACAGGGTTTTCAACCTTCTGGACTACAGGTTTCTTTACTTTGATATAATCTTCTTTCGTTCCGGCCTCAAATGATTTTTTATAAGTTTCAAGATGTTCAAACCCCCGGATTATAAGACCAACAGCAGTAGCATACATAGGCTGTTTTATCTCATCCCTCCCGTTGCCTGCCAGGTGCTCGTTCGGATAACCGATCCTTACGTCCATTGCAGTTTTGAAATTCATAAGCTGGGTTAAGTGTTTCAGCATTGCTCCTCCACCTGTAATCACCATGCCTGCTGCAAGTTTGTCGGCGTATCCTGAATTCTGAATCTCAAAATTCACTATATCTATTATCTCCTCCATTCTCCACTGGATGATGCCTGCCAGACTTCTGAAAGAGATCTCCTTGGGATTCCGGCCGCTGATGCCTGGAATAGCAACAACCTTATCTTCAGGAGCTATATCCCGGAGAGCCGAACCATACTGGATCTTAAGCTGCTCTGCATGACGTTCGAGTATCGCGCAACCTTCCTTTATATCTTTTGTGATCACATTCCCTCCGAAAGGGATTACTGCAGTGTGTCTGATAATATTGTCGTAATATACAGCCAGGTCGGTTGTTCCCCCTCCAATATCGACGAGCACCACACCTGCCTCTTTTTCATCTTCGGTGAGAACAGCATCAGATGATGCAAGAGGTTCGAGGACCAGATCCTTGAGATTCAGGTCGGCGCGCTGAATGCACCTTTCAATATTCTTTGCCGCAGCAACACGACCGATAACAATGTGAAAGTTTGCTTCAAGCTGATGTCCGCATATTCCGATCGGGTTCTTGATCCCCGGCTCATTGTCGATGATAAATACCTGCGGGATAACATGGATTATCTCCTCGCCCATTTCAACATGTATCTTGTACATATCCTCAATAAGCCGGAAGACCTCATCCTTTTTTATTTCATCATCAAAATTGTCGCGCATCTTTGATCCTCGGGTCTTGATGCTTCTGATGTGCTGACCCGCAATACCAACAAAGACATCAGAAAACACAATGCCTGAAAGTTTCTGGACATCATCAACTGTTGCCTGAATTGCATTTACTGTTTCCTCAATGTTCTGAACAACTCCTCTTCTGACACCTGTTGAAGGAGCCTTGCTGATCCCGAGAATTTCAATTTTACCATTCTCGTTTTTTTTGCCGACAATAGCCACAATTTTTGTGGTTCCAATGTCGATTGCTGCTACATACTGTTCCTTTTTGCTCATAGTCTGAAATATGGTTTTTTCTTTTATCTCCGCCTGCAAACGATCTGGCCTTTGAAAGCCAGATTTATGTTTGAATATTTATTCCACCCCACCTCGGGAAGAACTCTGTCGTAGAATACTTCAAGGTTCTTTAACTTATTTTCAAAATCTCCGGTACTTCCAAGATGAATTGTGTGGTTTCCGACTCTGGGGATAAGGTCAATTTCATCATTGCCGTCAACAAAGATCTGGTCAATCTGGGCCGACCAGAATTCATCTCTGTTAATATACTTCACCAGCGGAAAAATATCCTTCAGGATTGAGTATTTAATGCTTGTGTCCAGAACACTGATTCCGTTCAGCATAGCCTGGCTGATATTTATATTACCACCGATAATATGCAGCCTCGGGGTATAGAGATTTCTTCTCCTGATAACAACTCCATCCTCATCAACATAATAATCACCGCCGCCGTTAGGGATCACTCTCATTATCGGAGTACGCTGATCACCAATAATGTGAAGAGTGCCATCGATCGACATAAAGACTTCGGCAGTTTTCAACTCCTTGTAAGCACTCATGGTGTTTTCTATCTCATCCATACGGATATCCCTTACCGGTTTGCCGATTAAATTTCCGTTGCTTCTTAAAATTGTGTTCAGAATATCTCTTTTTGTCACAAAATGATAGTCCGATGAATCTTTAATAGTGATCTCAATCTTCCTGCACAATTTTGAATTATACCATTTTGAATAATAAACAGGCATTATCACAAGGTATAAAGCCGGTATAAGTAATAGTATCCTAAGTATTCTGCTCATAATCCCCTGCTGCTTTTAAGCTTTTCCTCAATCGGAGCTGCCAACTTGTCTATATCACCGGCTCCGATTGTAAGAAGAACATCAATTTTTTCAGCATCAATGTATTCAGTTACCCGGGCAGCATCCATTATCTTCTTTTTCGTCGATTTCATCCTGTTCAGAATCATTTCAGAATTTACACCGGGTATCGGTTTTTCACGTGCCGGATAGACTGGAAGCAGCACAATCTCATCAAGTTCATCCAGAATTGCTGCGAAACCATCAGCATGATCACGCGTTCTTGAAAAAAGATGAGGCTGGAATATTCCCGTAATTTTCCTGCCAGTAAAAAACTCCCTGACTGACGTTATGCATGCCCTTATCTCTTCAGGATGATGTGCATAGTCATCGATGTATGCAAGTCCGGGCAGATTGACCCTGATATCAAACCTCCTCCTGACGCCCTGGAAAAGCATAACAGCTTTGCGGATTTCCTGTTCTGTCACACCGCAATTCAGTGCAACCGCAATTGCAGCCGTAAGGTTTTCAATGTTTATTACCCCCGGAAACGGAAAATGAAGGTCGCGGATCAACCCCTCAGGAGTCTGAAGATTGAAACTGTAGTAATCAGAGTAATTCTTCACTTCAAAGTAGCGGTAATCAGAACCAGGAACTGACCCGTATGTAAATCCTGTAATTCCTGCGGGTACGGAGATCTTCTCCCTGATGTTGAAATTAATAAACAGCTTGCCGTCCGCCCTGATCCTGGAGCAGAATTCATTGTAAGCCCTAATCATAGTCTCATGATCACCATAAATATCAAGATGATCGGCATCGACAGAGGTAACCACTGCCATTAATGGTTTAAGCCTGTGGAACGACCTGTCGAATTCATCGGCCTCCATAACAATATAAGGGCCTTCCCCTGTCAGAAGGTTTGTATTATAATTCTTCGATATACCACCTAAAAATGCAGAACAATCAACATGCGACTGCTTAAGCAGATGTGCTGTCATTGTTGATACAGTTGTCTTCCCGTGAGTACCGGCGACAGCAAGTGTGTCGGCTGCCGATGAAATTTCACCAAGAATCTCTGATCTTTTGTATATCCGGTATCCGTTCTTTCTGAAAAATGAAATTATATGATTTTCAGGTGGAATTGCCGGAGTAAAGACAACTATAACTTTCTCCTTTTTGGATAGCTCGCCAAACAACGGGGGAATACTTTTTAACGTATCCTCATAAGAAATAATACAGCCCTTTTCTGCCAGTGACCTTGTGATTTCTGATTCTGACCTGTCATAGCCGGCAATAAGATATCCTCCCTGTTCAAAATAAAGGGCAAGGGCGCTCATTCCGATACCTCCTATACCGACAAAATATATCCCGTCAATATTTTTAAGGTCGATCATTCTTTAATCAGTTTAAGCACTTCTCTGGCAATTCTCATATCAGCATCCCTTTCGGCCATCCCTGCAATGTTCTGCGACAATGTTTTTTTCTTTTGATTATCCGAAACAAGATTAATTGCTTCATTAACAAGAGATTTCTCAGCCATTCCATCAGGTATAACAATGGCAGCATTCTTCCTGGCAAGTGCCATGGCATTCCTTGTCTGGTGATCCTCCGCAACATTTGGTGACGGAACAAGAATTACCGGTTTCCCAACAAGACACAATTCGGAAATGGTACCGGCTCCGGCTCTTGAAATAATTATTCCTGCTGCGGCAAAAGCAAAGTCCATCCTGTCGATAAATGAATGAACTGAGATATTGCCTGCAGCTTTGACCGGAAAAAGTTTCATGACGTCATCATAATAATATTTCCCTGTCTGCCACAGCCACTGGCAATCTGAATTCCTCAAAGCTTCCAGATTGTTTGACAGACATTTGTTTATAGTCTTGGCACCTAGTGATCCTCCAAGAATCAGAATAACCGGCAAGGAATCGTTAAGGCCAAAAAACCTGAAAGCATCCTCCTTCAGACTTCCCAGATTATCAAAGTTCTGACGTACCGGATTACCCGTTTTTATTATTTTTTCTGCAGGAAAATATTTTTCCATTCCGTCGTAGGCAACGCATATAGCTGATGCTTTTTTTGCAAGCAGCTTGTTGGTTACCCCGGCATAGCCGTTCTGTTCCTGAATAAGAACCGGTATCCCCATTTTCCCGGCCTGGTTCAATACCGGTCCGCTTGCATACCCCCCTACTCCAACAGCAACATCAGGTTTAAATTCCCTAAGTGTTTTTTTTGCCAGGCTCAGGCTTTTCAAGAGCTTTATCAATACCGAAAAATTCTTAAGAATATTTTTCCGGCTGATCCCTGCCACCGGAAGTCCCACTATTCTGTAACCTGCTGCCGGGACCTTTTCCATCTCCATCTTTCCTTCAGCACCCACAAAGAGAATTTCAATATCCTTATCGATCTTCCTCAGAGCATTGGCAATGGAGATAGCAGGGAAAACATGTCCCCCTGTACCTCCTCCGGTTATAATGACCCGCTTATGCCTTTGCTGGTTCATAAATTTTTTCTCCCTCATCCGTTTTTTCCTCTTCAGGAAGTTCTTCCTTCATAATCCTGGCATTGACAACCCTGCTTACACTCAGAATCGCTCCTATCGAAACGCTCATGACAAGTGCAGAGGTTCTTCCCCAGCTTACCATTGGCAGGGTCTGTCCCGTTACCGGGAAAAGCCCGACTGCCACAAGCATATTGATCATGGCCTGCATTGTTATCATAACAATAAGGCCCATAACCATATAGGCAGGGAAAGCAGCGTCGCACTTTTTCACTATGGTTATGCCCCTGAACAGCAGGACCATGTAGGCAAGAATAAGAGGTAATGCGCCGAATAGCAGTCCGTATTCTTCAATTATTATTGCGAAAATAAAATCGGAATTCGACTGAGGAAGCATGTTTCTCTGTGTGCTCTTCCCCGGTGCCTTTCCGAAAAGGCCACCAGTGGAGATGGCTATTTTTGCCTGGTTCGACTGGTAATTTGAATCGTCATCTACCTTGCTTGAAAAATGGGCTTTGATCCTCCTTTCCCATGTTGCAACCCTGTTGTCATCTGAAACCATCACAAGTACAGATGCAAATATAAGTATGCCGACTACAGCAATTCCGACATAAGCCAGCAGGAACTTCATAGGAACCCGTCCGATAAACATTATCGTCATACTTATGCCGAAAACCATAACCGCCGTTGAAAGATTTTCAGGCATTATTAGTCCGCAGACAATTACAACAGGGACCATCATGAATTTTGTCACCACCATGAAGTCGTTCAACTTATCCTTAAACTGACCCAGTACCCTTGCCAGATAAATAACCAGCGCCAGCTTGGCTACATCGGACGATTGAAGCCTCCCTACCCCGGGAATGTTAATTGCTCTTACAGCATCATTTACCCTGACTCCAAAAACAAATGTCAGGGCCAGCAATCCTATTGAAAATAAAAGAATCAGCCCCGCAAGCCTGTAGTATATCCTGTAGGGCAGGTAGTGGACAAGTACTATTATAATGAGACTTAGCGCAAGTATTATAAGCTGACTTCTGAGGAAGAAGGTCGTATTGCCTCCGTGCTTGAGGTAGGCAACACTCACCGATGAACTGTAAACGGCAAGCAGGGAGTATATCATGAAGACTACTACCAGCGCCCATATTACCCTGTCGCCCTTGAAGGTTTTTGTAAGCCAGCCCTGCTGCATTTTTTAATAAGTTACAGATTTCTGACAGATTGCTTAAACTGACGACCCCTGTCCTCATAGTTGTTGAAAAGGTCAAAGCTTGCACATGCAGGCGATAAGAGAACTGTCTGTCCCTTTTTTGCAAGGTAATAGGATGATTTGACAGCTTCATCCATCGATGATGTCTCAACAATTGTGGGAACAATATCCTTAAATGAATCGACAATTTTCTTGTTATCTTTGCCAAGACAAACGATCGCTTTTACTTTTTGTCTCACAACAGGAAAAAGCTCGGAATAATCATTTCCTTTGTCCACGCCTCCTGCTATCCATACAACATCGGTTTCCATGCATTCAAGGGCATACCAGGTCGAATTTACATTGGTCCCCTTCGAATCATTTATGAAGTTTATTCCACAGACCGTGATTACCGGTTCCAACCGGTGTTCCACTCCCTGAAAATCAGAAAGACTCTCCCTGATAATATCTTTCCTTATTGTCAGTACTTTGCCTGCAATCGCTGCTGCCATCGAATTGAAAATGTTGTGACGGCCTTTTAATGCCAGATCATGAATGGTCATAAGGTTGGTTTTAGTATGATAATCAATTACTATTTCATTGTTTTCGATATAGGCAGCCATACCTTCCTTTGAGTCGGCAGAAAAAGGAAGAATTGTCATCCCGTATTCCTTCTTTGCCAGCTCGCTTTTGATTATCGGATCGTCAGCCCAGTATATCAGAAACTCCGATTTTGAAAGGTTTTGGGTTATCCTGAATTTTGAGTCTATATAGTTCTGAAGGTTATGGTCATATCTGTCGAGATGATCTGGTGTAATATTCATCAGAACAGCGATATCGGCCCTGAAAGAGAACATCCCGTCGAGCTGGAAACTGCTCAGCTCAATTACATAATAATCATATCCTCCCTCAGCAACTGCCATGGCGAAACTGTTACCGACATTACCGGTCATTGCCGCATTTTTTCCTGCTTTTTTAAGGATATGATAGATGAGATTTGTCACAGTTGTTTTTCCATTGCTTCCTGTTACACAAATCTTTGTGCCTGTTGCGTACCTGCCTGCAAATTCAATTTCAGATATCACGGGAATACCCCTTTCATGAAGCTTTGTTACAATTGGAACATCTTCACGGACTCCTGGGCTCTTAATTACTTCGTCGGCAGATAAAACCTCCTCCTCAGTATGCTTTCCTTCCTCCCACCTGATTTTGTTTTTATCAAGAATATCCCTGTATTTCTGCTTTACCTCACCTTTGTCAGATACAAAAACCTCAAATCCCTTCTTCTTTGCAAGTATTGCTGAACCTGCACCGCTCTCACCCGCTCCGAGTATGACAATCTTCTTCATCCTGTTATCTGATCTTTAAAGTCACAATGCTTATTACAGCAAGTATTATAGCCACTATCCAAAACCTTGTGACAATTTTAGGTTCCGGAAATCCCTTTTTCTGAAAATGATGGTGCAGAGGGGCCATCAGGAAAATCCTTCGCCCGACGCCATATTTTCTTTTTGTTCTTTTAAAATTCGACACCTGAAGGACAACCGAGAGGTTCTCGACCAGGAAAATTCCGCACAGTATGGGGATAAGAAGCTCCTTTCGTATAATTATAGCGAATACTGCAATGATCCCGCCAAGGGCAAGACTTCCGGTATCGCCCATGAAAACCTGAGCAGGATAGGAATTGTACCACAGAAAACCGATTGTGGCACCGATCATGGCACTTGCATATATAACAAGCTCACCGCTGTTCGGAATGTACATTATGTTCAGGTAACTGGCATAAATTACGTTGCTGGAAACATATGCCAGTATTGCGAGCGCGGTACCTATAATAGCAGAGGTACCTGTCGCCAGGCCATCGAGCCCGTCGGTCAGATTTGCACCATTTGAGACTGAAATGACGATGAAGATAACAATCAGCACAAAGACCATCCATGTGAACATTGGCCGGATCTTTTCAGGAATAAATGACACAAGCCATGAGTAGTTAAACTCATTATTCTTTACAAAGGGGATCGTGGTTTTAAGAGATTTGCGCTCCATCGACACCTGACCTTCAGGGAAGTAAGGTTTCTGAGGATCAAGAAGCTCAGTCCTCTCTCGGGCCGTAAGGTCGGAGACTGAAACTTTCTCCATAATAATGACATCCTTGCTGAAGTACAGTGTCAGTCCCACAATGATTCCCAGAATGATCTGGCCTGCTACCTTTGACCTTGCCGCCAGGCCCTCCTTGTTCTTCTTAAAAACCTTGATATAATCATCCATAAATCCTATGAAGCCCAGCCAGAGAGTTGTCAGAAGCATGAGAATTACATAAATATTACCGAGCTTCGCAAAAAGCAGAACGGGTATCACTATTGAAGCCAGGATTATTATTCCACCCATTGACGGGGTCCCCTTTTTTTGATACTGGCCTTCAAGACCGAGATCCCTGACAACTTCGCCAACCTGTTTTACCTGAAGGAATGTTATAATACGCTTACCTATAATCATTGATATTATAAGCGAAGTGATCACAGCCATTGCCGATCTGAATGTTATATAGGTGAACATCCCGGCCCCGGGGACATTAAGTTCATTGAGATATTGAAAAAGATAATAAAGCATCTCCTATTTGTTATTTTTCAGCTGCAGGGCAGCCTTAAGTTCCTCCCTGTCGTCGAAATGGTGTTTTATACCGTTTATCTCCTGATAGTTTTCATGTCCTTTGCCAGCGACAAGTATCACATCACCCTGACCGGCTAGCATGACCGCGGTCTTTATTGCCTCTCTCCTGTCGCATATTCTGAGAACCCTCCGTTTCAGATCGGCCGTTATTCCTGCTTCCATATCATCAAGAATCTTTTCCGGATCCTCGGTCCTTGGATTGTCGGAGGTAAGAATTGCCTTTGAGCTGCCTTCTGCAGTTATAGCGGCCATTTTAGGACGCTTTGTGCGGTCCCGGTCCCCACCTGCGCCCACAACCGTGATAAGCTGATGGTTCCCTTCCCTGATCTTATTGATAGTCGATATTACATTAAGCAGTGCATCGGGTGTGTGAGCATAATCGACAAGACCAGTTATTCCGCCCGTACCCTCAACCGATTCAAGCCGGCCGGGAACTGACCGGAGATCGCTGAGAATTGCAAGAATCTCTTTCCGGTTTCCTCCAAGAAGTTCTGATGCTGCAAAAACTGCCAGCAGGTTTGAAGCATTGTAATCACCGATGAACCTTGTCCATAATTCCTCTCCCTGAATCCTCAGATCCATCCCCCTAAAGTCCTGCTCAATGACATTGCAACGGAAATCTGCAATGCCTTTGGCCGAAAATGTGTATTTTTTCGCTCCGCAATTCTGGAGCATAATTTTTCCATTTTTGTCATCGATATTCGCAAGAGCAAATGCATCGGAAGGGAGTGAATCAAAGAAACTCTTCTTGGCATTCAGGTAATTGCTGAATGTTAGATGGTAGTCAAGATGGTCGTGTGTGAGATTTGTAAAGATCCCTCCAGCAAATTTCAATCCTGCAATCCTTTTCTGGTCAATAGCGTGCGAACTTACCTCCATAAAAGCATAATCGCAGCCTTCCCTCACCATGTCGGCAAGGAGCCTGTTTAGTTCAATCGGATCGGGAGTTGTATGAGTAGCCGGAAGCTCTGTAATTACAATGTAATTACATACTGTCGAAAATAGTCCGCACTTGTATCCAAGTCTGGTGAACATCCTGTAAAGCAGTGTGGCAATAGTTGTTTTACCGTTTGTGCCTGTGACTCCTGTAAGCTTCAGCGAAGAAGATGGATTCCCGAAAAACTCTGAAGCTGCAATCCCGAGTGCTTTAGCTGAATCATTTGTTTTTATCCAGCAGATTTTCTTATCAGCTTTTTCAGGAAGAATTTCACATATAACAGCAGTTGCGCCCGATTCAACTGCTTTCACGATAAAATCATGCCCGTCAGTTTTTGTTCCCTTCAACGCAACGAACAAAGTACCGGGAGTCACCTTTCGTGAATCAAATTCTATACTGTCAATCACCGGATTTTCTTCTCCCGTAACTGAGACCACATCTATGTTCTTAATCAGATTTCTTATCCCTGCCTTCATAAATCACATATTCATATCAAGTGAAACTACACTCCCTTCATAAACCCTTGCGCCATGTTCGGGTGATTGCCTTAAAACCCTTCCCTTTCCGCTGTATCTTACCCTGAGGCCGGAATTTTCAAGCAGGTAAACGGCATCTCTCAGGCTCATTCCCCTTACATCCGGTACCAGGCCTTCTTTCAGGCTGACACCCACAAGCCGTATAGTATCTCCGCTTTCGCGGGTAGCAACCCACTCCTCTTTAGAGGTTTTTTTGTACCTGACATCAAGCTCGCCAAGCACTTCGTTTATATCGGATCTTAAACCGTTTCCCGCTTCGGGTGCAGTTGGTTTCATATCCTTATCCTCTTTGCTTTCAGCCCTGTAATCCCTGAAGAACCTGGTCGCATAGACCTTGTCGGATATCTCCTTGAAAACAGAACCTGCAACTATATTTCCGTAGTACACTCCGTTTGAAGGTGCGTTTACGACGACTATGCATGAATAAAGAGGATTCTCCGCAGGGAAGTAACCCACGAACGAAGCCTGGTAGGAGACTCTCTGACGATAACCCTTATTATTGAGAGCTATCTGGGCAGTTCCGGTCTTCCCGGCAATTTTGTAATTTGAGTTTTTCAGATTTGTTGCGGTGCCATGTTCCACAACGCCTTCCATCATAGCTTTTGCCTTTCGTATTGTATTTCTTGATGCAATTGAATTTATAATGACTTCTGTTCCAAAGTTCTTAACCACCGATCCGTTTCTGAGAATTGAGGTAACAAATCTCGGACGTATCATTTTTCCGTCGTTTGCAACAGCATTATAGAAGGTAAGTATCTGCAGGGGAGTCATCTGAACCTCATAGCCATGCGACATCATCGGAAGAGATAGTCCTGACCAGTATTTATCGCCTGGGTATCTTATAAGCGGCACTCCTTCACCCTTTATCTGAATATCGAGCTGCTGGTTAAGCTTCATTGCATAGAGTCTGTTTACAAAATCCTTTGGATTATCCTTGTAATATTTGTTTATGATTATTGATGTGCCGACGTTTGAAGATTTTTCAAATACCTGCTTTACAGAGATTTTGCCATAACCTTCTTCCTTCGTATCGCGGATTATCTTGTCATAGAACTTTACTTTGCCGTTGCCGGTGTCAACAATATCGCCGGTATCTATCACCCCGTCTTCAATAGCCGCCATGAGTGATGCAAGTTTAAAAGTTGAGCCGGGTTCTGTGCTTTCAGCAATCGCATAGTTATATGTCTCATGAAAACTCCCGTCACCCCTGCTCTCAAGGTTGGCAATAGCTCTTATGTCGCCGGTCTCGACTTCCATAAGCACGGCACAGCCATGATGGGCATTATGTTTTCTCAGCTGGGTTTCGAGTGCACTCGATGCCACATCCTGAAGTTCAACATCGATTGTCGTCACTATATCATTTCCGTCTTTCGATTCAACACTTTCACCATCGTTGACTATAATCCAGTCTCCTCCTGTAAGCCGCTGCTTGACAACCAGTCCGTTCTTTCCTGCAAGCTCTTTATTGAAAGAACCCTCAAGTCCGACCTGGGTGCCTTCAGTGCTCTGGTTCAGATAGCCGATAGTCCTGGCTGCTAACTCATTATGGGGAAGGATCCTTTTGCTTTCAGGTTGTGCGACGAGACCTCCCTTAAATTGTCCTTCCCTGAAAATGGGGAGCTCCCTGAGTTTTTTCAGAGTAGCGTAATCTACTTTCTTACTAATCAGAAAATAGCGGTCCCCTCTTTTTCTTGCTTCGGTTATGACTGATCTCCAGCCAGCGGCAGATCTTACTCCAATAAGCCTCGAGAGACCTTCGGATAACCCGCTGATTCCTGACGACCATGTTTCGGCGGTCATGCCGCTGCTCCTTGTATCCATATAAATAGAATAGTATGGAACTGAGCTGGCAAGCAGCCGGCCGTCCCAGGAAAGTATATCTCCCCTGTTTGCAGGCATTTCTGCGGTCTTGAAGACATACTTCTCGCTCATTGCCGACCATTTGCCCCTCTGTACATATTGCAGGATAAGTATCTGGACAATCAGAGCAATGGCAAGAACTGTCAATACAAAGTATACGACCGCGCTCCTCCATACTATTTCTTCCCTTACTGCCATACTTTTTTACTATTTATCCACAATGAGCCTGTAAGGTGGTGTTTTGAGCTCCTCAAGCCCTAGACCTTTCTCACGGACCATCCTGTACACTTCCGACTGCTTGCTTACATCCATCAGGTTTGCAGAGGTTGAAAGTGATTCAGCTTTCAGGTCCTTCACTTCCCTTGTAAGCCTTGCGCTTTCACGGGTGATTTTTTCTGCATGAAACCTGTTGCCTATATAGAATGCCCCAAGAATAGTAAGGAAAATAATGTACCACAGGTTCTTGAGGACTATCACATCGGAAAATATGATACCGCTCATCAGCTCCTTCATGAAACTGCCGGGTTTCCCCTGTTTTGGTTTTGTTTCCTTCTGTTCTGCCATTTTCAGATCTTTTCTGCAATTCTCAGCCTTGCGCTTCTGGCTCTTTTATTATCCTCAATTTCAACGTCATCAGGCACTGTACCCTTTTTGTTTATGATCCTGAAAGGGGTGATCAGGTTCCCATAGAAATCTTTCTTTTCCTCCCCTTCGAAGTTTCCCGTTCTCATGAAGTTCTTAACAACCCTGTCCTCGAGCGAATGATAGGTTATGACAACCAGCCTGCCATCCTTTTTCAGAAGCTCCAGCGACTGCTCAAGCATCTCTTTCAGGTAATCTATCTCATGGTTAACCGCAATCCGGAGCGCCTGAAATACGCGGGCATAGAATTTATGTTCCTGGCGGGGAGGTGCCAGCTTTCCGATTGCGTTGATCATATCACTTACTGTTGCCAGAGGTCTGACAATCCTTGCCGAAGCAATCTCTTTAGCAATTCGTCTGGAATTGACAAGCTCGCCAAAATCATAGAAGATTTTTGCGAGTGAAGCCTCGTCAAGAGTCTTAAGGAGGCTTGCGGCAGTGACTGAACCCTTTTTATTCATCCTCATATCAAGCTGCACATCCTGGCGAAAAGTAAATCCTCTTTCCGGCTCATCAAACTGGTGGAATGATACCCCCAGATCGGCAATAAGCCCGTCGATTGAATCTATCCCATTGAATTTCAGATTGTTTTTAAGGAATCTGAAATTCTGATTCAAAAAAATGAGCCTTTTGTCATCCGGAACATTAAGCATTGCATCCTCATCCTGGTCAAAGGCAATAAGCTTTCCTTTCCTGAGCCTTTTGAGAATCTCCATCGAGTGTCCACCACCACCAAAAGTGACGTCAACATAGATTCCGTCAGGCCGGATATTAAGACCCCTGACACTCTCATCAAGCAATGCAGGCACATGGTAAAACATTATTCCTGAGGCTCATTTATGCTGCCACCCATTAGCTTTTCAGCCAGGTTTGCAAAATCTTCAGAAGGCATTCCGATTGTCTCATAAACCGATGCCGGCCAAATCTCTATTCTTCCATCCTGTCCGGCAAGAACGACATCCCTTTCAGCTCCGATAAGCTCCATCAGTCTTTTCGGTACAAGCATCCGGTTATTATTGTCGAGAGTGAGCTCTGCAGTTCCCTTGAAGAAGTTCCGCAGGAACATGTTATGCTCACGGTTGTAAGGATTTATTTTCTTCCTGATCTTTTCAATCTGTCTGTTCCAGTCGTCGATAGCATAAAGCACAAGGCAGTTTTCGAAAATATCCTTCCTGACCACAAAATGATCCTGTGCAGCAGACGGCATCTGCTTTTTGAATGCCACCGGAAGGATGATCCTCCCCTTGGCATCCACTTTGCACGGGTAATCGCCTATGAATGTGGCCATACTTTGATTCTGACAATTAAAACGCTAAAATATGAAAAAAATATCCACTTTCCCCCACTTTACTCCACAATATTTTTTAGGGTTGTTAATAACTTTTACTTCCAACCCTCATGATAAGGCCATCTGATCGATGGTTACGTAAATAAAAAAAAAATGGTATTTTTACACCGGTATAAAAAATAACATTGCCGGTATGACTGAATCTCCTGAAAAGAACGATATCCTCCTGATCGATGTCGGGCAGATACTCTATTCCAAAAATCCGGCTCTGAGAAAGATTGTTCCGGGATTCATTGTCAGATATTTAAAGAGGATTGTGCATCAGGATGAACTGAATGAATTCCTGAAAAGTGCAGGACACCTGAAGGATGCTGAATTCATAAAAGCCGGACTTGATTTTTTCAACATCACCTACAGGGTTTACGGCAGTGAAAACATCCCCGGGTCGGGAAGATATATTTTTGTTTCGAATCATCCGCTGGGTGGCCTTGACGGACTGGTCTTCATAAATGAGTTGTCGATGTATTACAGGGATCTGAAATTCCCTGTAAATGATATTCTTATGAATATCAGAAACCTCTCAGGTATCTTTCTGCCGATAAATAAGCATGGATCGCAGGAGAGGGAATCTGTAAGGAAGATAGAAGAAGCTTATGCTTCTGGGAACCAGATCCTCTATTACCCTGCCGGACTATGTTCAAGGAAGAAGAAAGGGGTGATAAGTGATCTGCGATGGCATAAAAGTTTCATCTCCAAATCAGTACAGTACAAGAGAGATATCATCCCCGCATTTTTTTCGGGCCGGAACTCGGATTTCTTCTATAACCTCTCCAACATAAGAAATTTTCTTGGCATAAAAGCAAACCTCGAAATGCTGTATCTTGTTGATGAACTTTTCAAACAGAGAGGAAAGGCAATAGATATTGTTTTCGGAAAGAGTATACCCTGGCAGACCTTTGACAAATCAAAAACTGCACCTGAATGGGCGGATTGGGTCAGAGACAGGTCTTATGAACTTAAATCGTCGTTACCAATACAGAAATTATGAAACCAGTAGCTGAACAGCTTCCAAAGGATCAGATCATTGCAGAACTTACACCGGAGAAACTCCTTCGCAAGACGAACAACGGCAATAATGAAGTTTACCTTTTTGATCACAGGAGCTCACCTGCACTGATGCATGAGATTGGAAGGATCAGGGAGATTACTTTCCGGCACGCCGGAGGCGGGACTGGCAAGGACATTGATCTTGATGAATTTGACACTGATCCTGAAGATCCTCAGAAGCAGCTTATCGTCTGGGATCCGGAAAACAGGGAAATAATAGGCGGTTACCGGTTATATTTTCCTCCGAAGGGATGCATCACATGCGATGTCACAAAGCTTGCTTCTTCGTCATATTTCAAATTCTCTGAAAAATTCCTGAAAAAATATTATCCTCACATGATGGAGCTTGGCCGCTCGTTCGTGCATCCCGACTATCAATCACGTGCCATGGGCCGCAAAAGCCTTTTTGCTCTTGATAATCTCTGGGACGGACTTGGAGCGATAATCCTGGATAACCACCATCTGAAATTCCTCTTTGGTAAGGTAACAATGTACCCCCATTTCAACCGGAAGGCAAGGAATATGATACTCTATTTTCTGAAAAGGCACTTTGATGATCCTGATAATCTTGTAATGCCTCTCGATCCTGCCCGGATTGATATTAACCAGGAAGAGATGCGCAAAATTTTCAGAGGATGGAGATACAAGGATAATTATAAAATCCTTTCAAGGGAGGTCAGGAACCTTGGTGAGAATATTCCGCCTCTTATAAACGCATACATGGGTCTGTCGCCGACAATGAGAACATTCGGGACCTTTATAAACCACAAGTTCGGAGATGTTGAGGAGACCGGGATAATGATCACCCTGAGGGATATTTATGTTGAGAAGATCAACAGGCATCTGGCATCATACAAAAAGGATTTTCTCATCACATGGTTTTCACACGGAAATCAGTAAGCCCTTTCATTCCGGCCCTCAATGTAATTTATGAATGACTGGTTCGACACTTTGTTCCCGCCAGGCGTAGGGTAATTTCCTGTAAAATACCAGTCTCCCGTATGTCCCGGACAAGCTTCGTGCAAACCTTCAATTGACTGAAAAACTATCTCAACCTCTGCCCTGATATCCTCCGATTTGAGAAGCGATGAAATCTTTTGTGAAATCAAATCAGTACAGAAAGGTTTATAAATCTCCTTTACAAGGTTTCTGATTTGATCAACGGGTTTCAGTATTTCCGATTTTGCCTCATCATACAATTCCCGCAGAAACTTTTCTTTCCCGTTATCTTTCAGCAGTTCAACTGCCGCCTTAAACGCTATCAGATCGCCAAGTTTTGCCATATCAATCCCATAGCAGTCGGGATATCTCAGCTGGGGAGATGATGAGACTATAACTATTTTTTTTGGATCGAGCCTGTCAAGTATTCTAATTATACTTTTCTTCAGAGTGGTTCCCCTTACAATTGAGTCATCGATAATAACAAGGTTGTCGACTCCTCTTTTGATTACACCGTATGTTACATCATAAACATGACCGACCAGGTCGTCCCTGCTGATATCTTCAGTTATGAAGGTCCTTAGCTTTGCATCCTTAACAGCAATTTTTTCGACTCTTGGTCGTTGGTTTATTATTCTCTGCAGATCTTCCCTTGAAATGTCTCTTCCCTTTTCAATTATGCTTTCAAGTTTTGATTTATTAATATAATCTTCGACTCCTTTTATCATCCCATAGAACGCACTTTCGGCTGTATTCGGGATATAAGAAAACACAGTATGATCAATATCATAATTGACAGCTTTCAATACTGGACGGGTAAGAAGTTCCCCCAGTTTTTTCCTCTCTCTGTAGATAGTTTTATCAGTGCCTCTGGAGAAGTAAATTCTCTCGAATGAGCATTTTCTCAGTTCAGTCTTATCCCTGACCTGTTCGACTGCAGTTTCGCCCGAGGCTTTGACAATTAGTGCACCGGCTGGAGGGAGTTCAATAACATCGTCAGTACGGATATTGAAAACAGTCTGTATTACAGGCCGTTCTGATGCTGCGACAACAACTTCGTCATCGGTGTAATAAAATGCAGGCCGGATACCGGCAGGATCTCTCATAACAAATGCATCGCCATGACCTACCATACCTGCCATAACATAACCGCCATCCCAGTTCCGGCTTGCCTTTCTCAGTACAGTTCCTATATCGAGATTCATTTCGATAAGCGGGGTGATCTCCCTTTTTGAATGTCCCTTTTCCTTGAAGAACCTGAAGACCCGTTCATTTTCTTCATCGAGCCTGTGTCCGACATTTTCGAGAATTGTTACAGTGTCAGAAAAATCCACCGGGGTTTGACCAAGCTCAACCAGACTGCTGAAAAGTTCACCTACATTGGTCAGGTTAAAGTTACCGGCCATGACCAGGTTTTTTGATTTCCAGTTGTTCTCGCGGCTGACAGGATGAACATAATCAATATTATAATTTCCGAAGGTGCCATAGCGCACGTGGCCCAGATAGATATCGCAAGCAAAAGGCACATTTGACCTGATGAATGCCGGATCTCCAAAATCCTTCTTATGCTTCCTGCTTAACCTGCTTATGTCCTCATAAATAAGGTCGAAAACCTCCTTTATCGGATCCGGTTTATTTGATCTCTGCCGGAAGATATACCTGTTCCCCGGCTGAACGTTCATTTTGATACCAGCAATTCCTGCCCCATCCTGCCCCCTGTTATGCTGCTTTTCCATCATCAGGTACATTTTCTGGAGACCCCAGTCCCAGGTACCGTATTTATCAAAATAGTATTCCAACGGCTTTCGCAATCTTATCAAAGCGATGCCGCATTCGTGCTTGACATTGTCACTCATGGTTAATTTGTATTCTTGTCCGGAAAATTAATAATGGCTGGTACCAGGATAGCATCCGGAAATACCTTTCGTATCATAAGAAGATATCTGGTACCTTCAATCCTGCTTCTGTAATTTCCGGCACGAATTTTATAATAACTCGGTTTGTCGAAAGATGCATATGAAACAATATCAGGAAATTTGCTTATGAACTCGGCTCTTACCTTACCCGATTCTTCCCTGGCATTTTTATTTGAACTGTTGTATATCTGAATTCTGAAACCCTCAAGTCCGTTTAGCTTCCTGTTATACAGAATATACCTCCCGATAAGTGAATCAATACCCGGATCCTGATAGATTTTCAATTCTCCCGTATTAAGTCCGGCATTTCGCCTGCTCATTAAATCAGCTGTCGAATTCCGGTTCTGAGCCAGACAAATATGAACTGCGATAATTGTAAGAATCAAAAGAAAAAAAATCTTCCTTATCATGCAGCTAAGAATTATCCGAGCTCATTTGCAAGCTCGTCAGTTATTTCAAGGTTATGATAGACGTTCTGAATGTCGTCATCATCCTCCAGGGTCTCGATAAACCTTAAAACCTTTTTGGCCGATTCAATATCAAGAGCTTTGGTAGTGTTTGGAACCCTCTTGAGACCAGCTTCCTCTGTTTCGATCCCAAGCTCATTCAGTTTCCTGTTAACATTGCCGAAATCCTCTTTTGCGCATGTAACAGTAAGTGTATCATCATAATCCTCGAAATCCTGAGCGCCCGCATCAATAAGCTCAAGTTCAATATCATCCTGTGAGAATCCTTTTTTCTTCATGGTAAAAATCCCTTTTCTCTCAAAGAGGGAGCTCAGGGAACCGTTTGTACCAAGCTTCCCTCCGTGCTTGTTAAAAGCCGACCGGATGGATGCAACAGTACGGTTATTATTATCTGTCAGACATTCGGCGAAGATTGCCACTCCGCCGGGAGCGTATCCTTCAAAAGATGTTTCAATATAAGTTGTGGCATCAGCACCAACAGCTTTTTTTATAGCCCTGTCGATGTTATCCTTTGGCATATTGGCTCCTTTTGCATTCTGGATAGCAAGTCTCAGCCTCGAATTAGTCTCAGGATCACCACCACCGTCCTTGGCTGCAATAATTATTTCCTTTATGATCTTGGTAAAGATCTTTCCTCGTCTGGCGTCATTAGCCCCTTTCTTCCTCTTTATGGTTGACCATTTACTGTGACCTGACATATACTTATTTTAAATGTTATGAGTGCAAAATTATATATTTCTTTCTACTTATGTATTTTTGTGCTCTAAAATAATGGCGTCAGGCATCGGGCGTCAGGTGTCAGGTCCCTAAAGATAGAATACCTGCTGCCTGAAGCCTGTCGCCTGAAGCCTTTTAGCTTACATTTTGGATCTTAATAATATTTTCAATTTAAAGTGGTAAAGAAAGTATATATTGAAACATATGGTTGTCAGATGAATGTAGCTGACAGCGAGGTTGTTGTTTCCATTCTCACAGATCATGGGTATGAACACACTGACGAAATAAAGGAAGCCGGACTCATACTCATCAACACCTGCTCGATACGGGAAAATGCTGAGCAGCGAGTCTGGGGAAGGCTTAAGGCCATAGGTCATCTCAAAAGAAAGAATCCCGGCATCGTGATCGGTATGATAGGATGCATGGCTGAAAGGCTTAAGGAAGAAGCCATTGAGAAGGAGCATCTTGTTGATATGATTGTAGGTCCGGATGCTTATCGAGAGCTGCCCCTGCTTATTGCGGAAGTCGAATCGGGACATAAGGCAGTAAACGTATTGCTTTCGCGCGAAGAGACTTATGGAGATATATCACCCGTAAGAATGGATAAGAATGGAGTGACCTCCTTTGTTTCCATTATGAGGGGATGCAATAACATGTGCGCGTATTGTGTGGTTCCGTATGTCAGAGGGGCTGAAAGAAGCAGGGATGCTGAGTCGGTTATTAATGAAGTAAGGGATCTCTGGAAAAAAGGATACAGGGAAGTGACACTTCTCGGGCAGAATGTGGATTCTTACAATTGGAAATCGGGTGAACATATCATTGCTTTCCCTGAACTTCTTGAAAGGGCAGCAATCGTAAATCCTCTTATGAGAATCCGTTTCTCAACTTCCCATCCAAAGGATATTTCTGATGAACTTCTGCACATGATGTCGGTATACCCTAATATCTGCAGGCATATTCATCTTCCTGCACAAAGCGGAAGCAGCAGGATACTGAAGCTTATGAACCGCGAATATACCCGTGATTGGTATATGGAAAGGATAAGTGCAATAAAGTCAATCATGCCAGAATGTGCTATCTCCACCGACATAATCACCGGGTTCTGCACCGAAACTGAAGATGATCACAGGGAAACGCTTTCCCTGATGGAGTGGGCCGGGTATGATTTCGCTTACATGTTCAAATATAGTGAAAGACCTGGCACCAGGGCGGCAAGGAAATACAGTGATGATGTTCCCGAAGAGATTAAAACCAGAAGGCTGAATGAAATAATCGCTCTTCAGAACAAATTGTCGATCAGATCAAAGAAGCATGACGTTGGCAGGATTTTTGAGGTACTGATAGAGGATTTCTCAAAAAGGTCTCAAGATCATTTATCCGGGCGTACTTCGCAGAACAAGGTTGTCGTATTCCCTGGTGAGGGCAAGATAAGAGGGGAATATGTAAGTGTGAAGATAGAAAGCAGCACTTCTGCGACACTTCTGGGAAAGATCATTTAACATTTTTATTTTTGTTTTATCAATTACAGTAACTTGCATTTAATCTGAATCAATGGATATGAAAACCAGAATTTTTCTTTTCCTGATAATAATAATGGGTTCATTCAGCATAACGCTGGGACAAAATAGCGGCAGGAAGATAACAATTTCAGGTAAAGTTATTGATGGAACTGATTCACCCGTGGCCAATGCAATTATAATGCTTGATGGAGAGAAAACCGGTTACTTAACAGACAGGGAAGGATTCTATAAAATAAAAGTCAGCAGGGAGAATACTAAGATAGGTGTTTTCATATCCCCAAACGGATTGATTGAAGAGCTTTTAAACGGAAGGGCAGTAATAAATTTCAGATTCACAGGTTCAGTGCCTGTACAGTATAATGAGAAACCCGACATTGATAATGAGGTAGTTGATGTCGGATACAGAAATGCTAAAAAGAAAACTATCACCAGTCCTGTGGGTGAAATAAAAGGAAATAAATCAAAGTATGCTTCTTACAATAACATTTATGATATGATAAGAGGGGAGGTTCCCGGGGTTATTGTAAATGGAACAAGCATCATGATAAGGAGCACAACTACAGTTAATGGCAGCACCGAACCCATGTTTGTTGTTGACGGGGTGCCGGTTACCACAATCGACAATATACAGCCAATTGATGTCCGGTCAATATCAATTCTTAAAGGATCTTCAGCAGCTGTATATGGTTCGAGAGGTTCCAACGGGGTAATAATTATAAATCTTTTACACGGCAGTGACAAATAACCCGATCATTTAACATAAATTAATTCTTTATAAAGGAAACAACTTCTAAATTGCACTTAAATTAAACTACCGAAAATGAGAACCAGGATACTCTTTTGTCTGATACTTATAATGATCTCTTTTAGTTTTTCATCGGCCCAGAAACCGGGCAAAAAAGTAACAATTACAGGTCATGTGGTCGATGGAACACAGGCCTATGTTGCAAATGCCATGGTGATGATTGACGGCAAAAAGACAGACAAGTTCACAAATGCCAAAGGTTATTATAAGATTAAAGTAACACCAGGTAATAAAACTATCGGAATATTAACCACCACTAACGGAAGTGTTGAGGAACCTCTCGATGGAAGGAACACAATCAACTTCACATTTCAGGGATCTGTTGCACCTCAGCCTGGTAAGGCTGATCCGGGCGATGAGACAGTTGATATTGGTTACGGGTCAGTCAGGAAAAAGAGTATGACAGGCAGTGTCAGTAAAATTGACGGAACAAATCCAAAATATGCATCCTACAGGAATATCTATGATATGTTAAGGGGGGAAGTACCAGGTGTGCAGGTTTCCGGAACAAGCATAAGAATTCAGGGTGCCTCTTCACTCATGCTTAGCACAGAACCACTTTTTGTTGTCGATGGAATGGTTGTAAATTCTATAGCCGATATTCAGCCGTATACAGTAAAGTCGATTGAGATTCTGAAAGGATCATCAGCCTCCATTTACGGATCAAGGGGAGCTAACGGGGTGATCTTGATCAAGCTCGTCGGGGGAAATGATAACTAAAGCTTATCTCAGAACTTCATAAATCAAAATACCCGCAATTTCACTGTTTCAATTATTTCTTCTATTTCTTATATTTCCTTATATCT
>DOTV01000114.1:38869-39937 GCA_003520925.1 Bacteroidales bacterium
CCTTATATCTATTTATTTCCTTATACTCCTTCTTTTTCCCTATTTCTCCAATCCCTTACCCTTTATCACCAGATTGAGCTCCCCGAGCTGCTTTCCTGAAATTTCCGACGGGGTATCAAGCATCACATCGCGTCCGGAATTATTTTTCGGGAATGCAATAAAATCGCGGATTGAATCCTGACCACCAAACATAGCAACCCACCGGTCAAAACCGAAGGCTATCCCTCCGTGAGGCGGGGCACCGTATTTAAATGCATTAAGAAGAAATCCGAACTGTTCATATGCCTCTTCATCGGTAAAACCCAGTACTTTAAACATTAGCTTCTGAATATCTGAATCATGGATCCTTACTGAACCTCCACCTATTTCAACACCATTAATCACCAGGTCGTATGCATTGGCTCTGACTTTGCCCGGATCATTTTCCATGAGTGTAATATCCTCAGGTTTGGGTGAAGTGAACGGATGGTGCATAGCATAATAACGTGATGTCTCCTCGTCCCATTCAAGAAGAGGGAAATCGACAACCCAGAGAGGAACAAACACATCTTTAGTTCTCAGGTTAAGCCTGTTCCCCATTTCTAGGCGCAATTCCGAAAGGGCCGGAAGTGTTTTTCTCCTGTCGCCTGCCAGAATGAGAAGAAGATCGCCAGGGCAGGCTCCCATCCGTTCAGCCCATTTCTTAAGCTGCTCCGGTGAATAAAACTTATCGGCGGAAGATTTCAGCGATCCGTCAGCAGCATATCTTAAATAAACCAGGCCTTTGGCTCCGATCTGAGGTTTCCTGACAAATTCAGTAAGTTCATCGATCTGTTTTCTTGAATATTCCGAGCAGCCTGAAGCACATATTCCGCCAATGTATTCTGCAGAATCAAAGACTCCAAAACCATGACCTTTAACTGTTTCGGTCAGATCAGTAATCTTCATCCTAAAACGAAGGTCGGGCTTATCGCTGCCATAAAATTCCATGGCTTCATTGTAAGGAAGTCTGATGAATGGTTCAGTGAATTCTATTCCCCTGACCTTCCTGAACAGGTATTTCGCAAGTCCCTCGAAAGTATCAAGTAT
>DOTV01000114.1:40246-44036 GCA_003520925.1 Bacteroidales bacterium
TGCCGGTCAGCCCTGAGGTCTTCGTCCCTGAAGCATTTGACAATCTGAAAATATCTGTCAAACCCGGCCACCATTAGCAGCTGCTTAAGTGTCTGTGGTGATTGAGGCAATGCATAGAATGTACCTGGCTGCATCCTTGAAGGGACTACAAAGTCACGGGCACCTTCGGGAGTTGATTTTATAAGAACCGGAGTTTCAACCTCCACAAAACCAATTGAGTCCATGTAGGTGCGGACCTCCTGTGCAACCTTGTGACGGAGAATAATATTGCTCTTAATACTGTTCCGTCTGAGATCTAGATAACGGTATTTCATCCTCAGCTCCTCGCCCCCGTCGGTATCCTCTTCAATTGTAAAAGGAGGAATCTCACTGCGGTTAAGAATATTAAGTTCGTCTACTTCAATTTCAATATCACCCGTAGCCATTTTTGGATTCTTGTTGCTTCGTTCCTTAACTTTACCTTTGGCCTGAATGACAAATTCACGACCTAGCTTTCTTGCTTTTTCGCAGAGCTCCTGATTTGTTTCGAGGTTGAACACAAGCTGGGTAATACCGTACCTGTCGCGAATATCCACGAAAGTCATTCCTCCCAGATCCCTCGATTTCTGTACCCAACCACAAAGGGTAACTCTTTTTCCTTCATCATCGAGCTTAAGGTCCCCGCAAGTATTTGTCCTGTACATTTTTTTTTGGATTTCAGCAAAAATAAGAAAAAATGATATACCCCATACCCAGCCTTCCCCCAGAGTGGAAGGAGTTTTTTCTTTTCCCGGAAAGGGCAGGAAAATTCAGGAATTCTTCTTAATTTTAGACAATATTCTCCCACCTGATGCCTGAGAACAAAGATGAACATTTCATGCGAGCCGCTCTTGAGGAAGCTATGAAAGCTGTTGACAAGCAGGAGGTTCCGATAGGCGCTGTTGTGGTTTGCAACGATATCATAATTGGCAGGGCTCATAATCTGACTGAAACATTAAACGATCCTACGGCTCATGCCGAAATGCAGGCAATAACAGCCGCCACAGGCTGGCTCGGCGGAAAGTACCTTATAGATTGCACCGTATATGTAACCATTGAACCATGCGCCATGTGTGCCGGGGCACTGGGGTGGAGCCAGGCAGGAAGACTTGTCTATGGTGCAGGTGATATAAAAAAGGGATATACACTTATTAATGGCTCATTACTTCATCCTAAGACTGTCGTTAAATCAGGAGTACTGGCACGTGAATGTGGTGGTCTGCTGACAAAATTCTTCAAATCAAAACGTAAGATTACGCCCCCCGTTCCCACAAAAGGGGGGTCAGATATGCCCCCTGTCCCCCCTGAAGGGGGTTCAGAAGATATTAAATTATTTTAAGTTCAATGAAGGGGTTGGGGGCAAATTAAAGCAGATACTAAAAAGATTAAGTTTAAAACAAAAGTCATGACAATTAACAACAGCAAATCAGTCATTAATTTAAAAATATTGCAACGGACCTCAATAATTGTCTATCTCATATTTCTGGCGCTGGCTTTTGCTGCTATGATAATTAAATTTCCCCTTCTGGGAATGAGCAGGGCTGTCTGGACAATAATTCTTTCAGTAATATTTCTGATGATTATACTTCTCCCTGTTTTGTTTAGTTACCAGTATATGTTTTTTTCAGATGAAGGGGAGGCAATAATCTTCAGATATTATTCTACAGGACTAATTGAAGGAAAAAAGAATTCTGTTGAAATAGGGAAAAAGAGCTTTTCGGGTTTTACTTTTGATAAAAAATTCTTTGGACTGGTACAGAGTATTACCTTATATCAGAGGATGAAGGAGGGTATTGCAAAATATCCGCCTATTTATATTAGCGCAATAAATCGTCAGGACAGGGATAGCATCCTCAAATCATTGAATTCATATGCTCCGAGAGTCAGGGGGAAAAAGTCAGTTTAACATGAGTTAAATCATTTTTAATGAATAATGTAGAGACCAACTTTGTGACCTTGTCTCTTTCCCTCCCGATGGATCGGGACAGGCTCTAACGGGGGTTTGATAATATTAAAATATTTTAAGTACTAATCATAAATACATGTTAATATGAATGTTGATAAAATAATGAACAATCTCGAAAAGAAACATCCGGGTGAGGTTGAGTATTTGCAGGCAGTAAGGGAAGTGCTTGAGTCAATAGAAGAGGTTTACAATGAGAATCCTCAGTTTGAATCAGCTAATATTATCGAGCGGATTGTCGAACCCGATAGGGCATTGACCTTTAAGGTGCCATGGGTTGATGATGAGGGCAATGTAAAAGTCAATCTGGGCTACAGGGTGCAATTCAATAATGCAATTGGCCCTTATAAAGGCGGATTGCGTTTTCACCCAAGTGTTAATCTTTCAATTCTTAAATTCCTTGGCTTTGAACAGATCTTTAAAAATGCACTTACAACGCTCCCGATGGGAGGCGGTAAAGGCGGATCGGATTTTGATCCAAAGGGTAAATCGAATGCCGAGGTTATGAGGTTTTGTCAGTCCTTTATGCTCGAACTCTGGAAATATATCGGACCTGAAACTGATGTTCCGGCAGGTGATATAGGTGTAGGGGGTCGTGAAATTGGATACCTGTATGGAATGTATAAAAGACTTAAAGGTGATCATACCGGAGTACTTACCGGAAAGGGAAGCAATTGGGGTGGTTCTCTGATAAGACCTGAAGCAACAGGTTTCGGAGGGATCTATTTTGCCAAGGAGATGCTGGCAGCTAAAAATGATACCCTGGCAGGCAAGAGAATTTCGATCTCGGGATTCGGAAATGTAGCATGGGGTGCAGCTCTTAAAGCAACAGAGCTTGGAGGTAAAGTGGTCACAATCTCAGGTCCCGATGGTTATGTTTACGATCCTGAAGGAATTTCCGGTAAGAAGATAGACTATATGCTTGAGCTGAGGGCATCAAACCAGGATGTTGTCAAGCCATACTCCTATGTTTTTGAAGGTGTTGAATTCCATGAAGGGAAAAGGCCATGGGAGGTAAAAGTTGATATTGCTTTACCCTGCGCAACACAGAATGAGCTGAATGGTGATGAAGCCAGGATCTTAATTGCAAATGGCGTTAAGCTGGTGGCTGAATTATCAAATATGGGATGTACACCTGATGCTGTTGAAGAATTTAACAAGCACAATATCATGTTTGCACCAGGTAAAGCAGTTAATGCCGGCGGAGTTGCAACATCCGGACTGGAAATGACTCAGAATTCGATGAAGATGCGATGGAACAGTGAAGAGGTTGATCACCGCCTCCATGAAATAATGTGCAATATTCACAGCCAGTGCCTTAAGCATGGTCAGAGAGCCGATGGCAGCGTGGATTATGTAAAAGGGGCTAATATTGCAGGATTTCTGAAGGTAGCAAATTCGATGCTTGATATGGGGGTGATATAATCCCTCTGCCCACGATGAAGAGCCCCCCTGGGGGATTTAGGGGTAAAAAGAAAGAAAAGGACTTTTTCAACACCCTCTTTAGATATCAACAATTCATAAAAAAATAACCCTCCTTTCTGACGGATCGGGGGGTTTTTTGTATATTTGATTGTCTCAATTTCCATGTGCTATGTCTGAAGTTTCGCTGAAGCATAAAATTGCTTTAAGCTTAATCCCACGCATCGGGGATATCAATGCCCGTAAACTTGTTTCATATTTCGGAAGTGTTGAAGCAATCTTCAATGAGCCCTACCGCAATCTGGTAAAAATACCCGGGATAGGATCGGGATTAGCCAGCTGCATAAGTGATAAATCTTACCTGAAACTTGCTGAAGCCGAATCAGA
>DOTV01000186.1:0-1778 GCA_003520925.1 Bacteroidales bacterium
TACAATGCAAAGAATGAAGAAAATATTTTTGCCCCGTCAGTTTGCATTTCCGTAACCGGCCCCATTCCTGTCAGAATCATACAAGTCATATAGAAACTATCAAGCCATTTCAACTGTCCAAAAAAATGATATCCAATAGTCCCGATCCCCACCGAAAAGAAAATCAACAATGCGGCAACTAATCCGTAACGTCCCATCCTTTTCAGGAATTGAGGCATCGATATAACTTTTTGTTTGCGATGTTCAAATTCCATCTGTTGAAATATTGTACTCTGTTTTTTCATAAAAGTCAGGATATTCAGTTTTTTAAGGATTATACAATTATACAGATAGGTTTTTGATTAATCATAAAATTATAAACCATTTCACCTCCTTAAACCATTAAAATGGTATAGTGATGCAAGAGAAAACTACTCTGTTGTAAAACACGAAGCAGGCAAATTGGATCCATTAAACAGATTAGGCGTAGCAGTATTGCTCCATGCAAACCGGACCGCGACTGGTAATTTTACTTTTTTGGAAGTAACAAACACCTGCTCTCCCTTTATTTTTGCCTCACCAGGATAAAAAATCTTGTCATCACCTGCGATTTCAAAGCATGTGAGTTTATCTCCTGCAAAATGAAGTCCTTCACTGCGATCAAATGAAATGATAGCTCTGTTCTTTTCAATAATCATCTGTTTAAAAAGAGGCCCTGAATCCTCTATCTGAAGTACTTTATAATGCCGGTTCAGTGCAAGGTTTGCCAGACGCAGCGCCACGTCTGTTTTATTCCGTGGATGGATATTCAATGTGTCACCAATATCGCTTAATACTACCATCCCTGTATTTGGCACCTCAAGAGCCTTCCGCTGAGCTTCTCTTACCATAACACCTTCATAAGCATTACCATACCTGTAAGGTGCAATCTGGGCATAATAAAACGGGAAATCATACCCCCATTTTGTTCTCCAGCTCCCAATCAGGCCTGAAAGCATTTCTTTGTAAGCATAGGCATTAATTGTATTTGCCTCACCCTGATACCATAATCCACCAGCAATCCGGTAAGGGATAAGAGGTGAAATCATCGAATTGAATATTCTTCCAGGTTCAACAGGGCCCCATGGCACAGGTTTTTGTTTAGCGGCAGCCTCCTTAAGAAAATTGTCGTTTCCGATTACCTCTGCGGGCATCCATGCTTCAGCTGGCGTTCCTCCCCAGCTCGAATTAATCAATCCTATGGGAACACGGAGCTCATTAAAGAGTTTCTTTGCAAAAAGATAAGCGATTGCACTGAAGCTGCGCATTGTTTCAGAGGTGCATTCCGACCATTCACCAGTAAGATGATCCTGGGGATATAGTGAGGTGGCATGATAAACCGTAAACAGTCTTATCTCAGGGTAGTTAGCGTTCTTTATTTCCTCCTCACCATTATTAATACCACTCTGGGCCGACCATTCCATATTTGACTGCCCTGAGCAGAGCCAGACCTCTCCTATCAGTACATTTTTTAATATCAGCTCATTGTAACCTTTAATTAGAATATTATGAGGACCGCCTGCACCAGGGGTTTTAAGCATGACTTTCCATGTCCCCTGGTTTCCGACGCTTACTTTAACTTCCCAATCCATCCAGTCAGCTTTTATTGTGACCGGTTCACCTGTTTTTGCCCATCCCCAGAAAAGCACTTCTGATTTCTGCTGAAGCACCATGTTGTCCGAAAAAATTTCAGGGAGAGAGATATTGGCGTTTACTCCAAGAAGGAATACTGCAGAAATAAATACTGCTGAACTGAACCT
>DOTV01000186.1:2169-9826 GCA_003520925.1 Bacteroidales bacterium
TGAGTTTAAAAGGTTACACTTTTTTGGACTCCATGGTAAAAAAATACTTGTTGAAAAGAATAACCAATCACCAATATCAGGATATTTGCTTCTAATCTAACTGTGTCGGAATGCCGGATGAAGAAAAGATAAAAGCAGGAAGCGGTTTTAAGGAGCTGTTAAAATTATACAGGTTTCTAAAACCTTACCGTTGGAAATTTGCACTTGGCATGTTTTTCTTGCTGATATCGAGCGGAGCGAGCCTTATGTTCCCGAAATACCTGGGTAACATGGTGGATATTGCGAACAAGGGTAAATTAATCAGCGAAATCAGCCATACCGGTTTATTACTTCTTGCAATAGTCGTCGTTCAGGCACTGTTTTCTTACTTACGGACGAGAATTTTTGTAATGGTGACTGAAAGAACTCTGGCTTCCATCAGGCAGCACATTTACAGTCACCTTATCAAACTGCCGATGTCATTTTTTTCTGAAAGAAGAGTGGGTGAGCTTAACAGCAGGATCTCTGCTGATATTTCAATACTTCAGCACTCACTTACTGAAACCCTTGCTGATCTTCTCTCTCAGATCCTGATAATCTCAGGAGCAATAACCCTGATGATGATAAGCTCGTTCCAGCTAACTTTGTTCATGCTCGCGGTTGTCCCGCCAATGGCACTCGCTGCATTTTTTGCAGGCCGCGCTGTAAGGAGGTATTCAAAGAAAGCCCAGTCGTTTGTTGCCGAATCAAATACAATAGTGGAAGAGACTCTCCAGGGGATTCAGAATGTTAAAGCCTTTACAAATGAACTGTTTGAAATAAACCGGTATCGCGAAAAAACAAATGAGGTGGCCAAAGTGGGGATCAAGGGTGGAAAATACCAGGCAGCACTTTCTTTCATTGTTCTTGGGTTTTTCGTCGCAATGGGACTGGTTATCTGGCGCGGTGCAATACTTATTGCAAAGGGTCAGATGGAGGCCGGACAACTTTTTTCATTCGTTATTTATTCAGGTTTCATAGCTGGAAACATAGCCGGAATGGCCAGTGTTTACACAAGGCTGCAAAGAACAATCGGTGCCGCCGAAAAACTCCTGCTGATCCTTGATGAGCAAACTGAAAATATTGATGAGATTTTTGTGCCTGATCCCTCCAGCCAGCTTCACGGTCAGATTACCTTTGATCATGTGGATTTCAGCTATCCTTCACGCTCCGAAGTTGGGGTACTTAAAAATGTAACTATCAGAATCGAGCCCGGGCAGGAAGTTGCGCTCGTCGGACCCAGCGGTGCCGGAAAATCAACCCTGGTGTCACTGCTTCTGAAGTTCTATGAGCCAACAGGCGGAACGATCCTTTATGACGGTCGCGACAGCCGAAGCTTCCCGATTTCGTCAATACGAAGGCAGATGGCAATTGTAATGCAGGATGTTTTCCTGTTTGGAGGTACTATAAGGGAAAATATAGCTTACGGGAAACCTGGTGCAGGTGAACAGGAGATTATTGATGCCGCTATCCAGGCAAACGCCTGGGATTTCATCCGGTCATTTCCTGATAAACTCGAAACCGTTGTAGGTGAACGCGGTGTTCAGCTCTCAGGAGGCCAGCGCCAGCGTATAGCAATAGCCAGGGCCGTACTTAAAAACCCCACGATATTGATTCTTGACGAAGCCACCTCATCACTTGATTCGGAATCGGAAAGGCTCGTTCAGGAAGCCCTTGAAAAACTTATGCAGGGACGCACATCAGTGGTAATTGCCCACCGGCTTGCTACTGTCCGCAATGCTGATAAGATAATTGTGCTCGAAAGTGGCACTATTGTCGAACAGGGTACACATTCTGAACTGATTTCCAATGAGAACGGCCTTTACAAAACACTTACCGAACTACAGTTTTCAACATAAACTTTAAATTAAAAGACCATGTCACTAACAGAGAAAATTGCCAGCGATCTTATTACTGCAATGAAAGCTAAGGATAAAGTAACGCTCGAGGCAATAAGAGCGGCTAAGACTGCATTCCTCCTCGCACATTCCGAAAAAGGACCCGACAGCGTTCTGTCTGCTGAAGAAGAGATTAAAATCATCCAGAAGCTTGTAAAACAGAGAAGGGAATCGGCAGAGATTTACAGGCAGAATAACAGACCTGAACTGTATGAAAAGGAGACTATTGAAGCAGATGTACTTGAAAAATACCTGCCGGCAAAGATGAGTGATGATGAGCTTACAAAAATCATCAGGACAATCATTGACCGTGTCGGGGCAAAAGCGCCTTCCGATCTCGGCAAAGTTATGGGAGCTGCCGTGAAAGAGCTTTCAGGAAAAGCTGACGGGAAGGAGATATCGGCAAAAGTAAAACAACTGCTGGGGTAAACTACCTGAGTCGCCGGTTTCTGGTTACTATTTCTTGTCGTACACTATGGTCTCATTCAGGTCACCATAAGATGATGAGGCTGAAGATTCAAGAACCATATTGCTTCCATCCATTTTATAAACCTCTGTGATTGTCATATCACCATCACCAATTGACATTTTGGATATGATTTTAAGAGAGGCTTTATCCTCCGACCATGTACAGGTTGATTTTTTCTGGGTATCCTGGAATCCGGTATTCAGGCATTCCTTACCATCAAGTGTAAGTTTATCAGTAGTCACGAAGTCCTGATCCTGAAAGCTTGAGTGTTTTTCGACAGACATATCATTCCCTGACTGGGTAATAATAATCTCTTTTGGAGCAAATGAGAATTCAGCATTCAGCTTGCTCTTTTCACCGTTCAGCTTCCACGATCCGCTGAAATTCAATCCCTGGGCGAAAGCGGCGGCTGAAACCATTAATGCTGCTAAAATTGTAAAACTCTTTTTCATCGGGTAGTTTTTTAGTATGTTATAGTAATGAGAAAACTTCAGAACATATTATCAAAATTATAATTAAAATTGATTACATAACTACCCGAAATAAAAAGAATGATATTCCCATGAATTTATTTACCTTTGCCAGACTAAACTAAACATATGGGAAGATCGCAGGAAACATTCGGCAAGAAGGAAGTAAGAAGCAAGAATGAAAAAAAGAGGAAAGAAAAGGAACAAAAACGGGCAAAGAAAAAAAGTGACGGAAAAAGGACAAGTTTTGATGACATGATTGCTTACGTTGATGAATTTGGAAAGATCACCTCTACTCCCCCCGACCCTGATAAGAAAACTGTTGTTGTTGCAGAGAATATTGAACTTAAAATAACCAGGAACAATCCTGAAAGTGCACCTGACTTTGTGCGAAAAGGTGTTGTTACTTTCTTTAATGACTCGAAAGGATTTGGTTTTATACGTGACCTTGTATCAAATCAGAGCATTTTTGTCCATGCGAATAACCTTCTGGAAAATATAAAGGAAAATAATATCGTGGTTTTTGAAATAGGCAAAGGACCTAAAGGACCATCAGCACTTAATGTCAAACTATTTAAAGAAGAATAAGATAATCAGAATTATTTGATTACATTTGCCCCCCGAATAACAAAGTGATTTCCACAAAGCGTTGTCAGACATTTTGCCCAGTCTGTATTTGAGTTCATTTCAGCCGGGATAACAAATCCATCGCTCCCCGGAACCACATCATAAAACATTTAAATGATAAATTTTGAAGAAATGGGATTCACTCCCGGTATTCTGAAAGCAATTCAGGAACTTGGATTTGAACAGCCCCTGCCGGTACAATCAAAAGTGATACCGCATATGCTTGGGGGTGAAAGTGATATAATCGCCCTTGCACAGACAGGAACAGGAAAGACAGCAGCCTTCGGTCTGCCGCTTGTCCAGGCAACTGATACCGCAATAAACAGCACACAGGCACTTATTCTTTGCCCGACACGTGAGCTATGCATTCAGATAACAGGTGACCTTACGGATTACTCCAAATATACCGGCAGTTTAAGAATCCTTTCCGTATACGGAGGTGCAAGTATAGACAACCAGATTAAGGGACTGAAGAGAGGTGCACACATAATTGTTGCAACACCCGGAAGGCTTATCGATCTTATCGGACGGGGAGCCGCAAGGCTGAATAATGTAAAAACGGTAATCCTTGATGAAGCTGACGAGATGCTGAACATGGGATTTCTGGACAGTATAAATGAGATCCTGGAAGAGGTTCCCAGGGGAAGAAGAACTCTTTTATTCTCGGCAACAATGTCGTCTGAGATAGCTTCAATTGCCAGGAAGTATATGAACGAGCCTGTGGAGATTACAATCGGAACAAAAAACTCCTCAGCTGAAAATGTAAGCCATGCATATTACATAGTACATGCAAGGGATAAATACAAAGTGCTGAAACGGATTGCTGACTTTGAACCTGATATTTATGCAATTGTATTTTGCCGTACACGCAAGGAAACCCAGGAGGTCGCCTCAAAACTGATAAATGACGGCTATAATGCCGATGCACTCCATGGTGATCTGTCGCAGGCACAGCGCGATGCAGTTATGCAGAAATTCAGGCTGAGAAACCTGCATATGCTCGTTGCAACTGATGTGGCAGCACGAGGGCTTGATGTGGATGACCTTACTCATGTGATTAATTTCAGCCTGCCCGATGATGCGGAGATTTATACTCACCGGTGCGGCAGGACAGGAAGAGCAGGAAAGACAGGAATATCCATTTCACTTGTTCACATGCGGGAGAAACAAAATCTGCAGAGGATTGAAAGACTAGTAAAAAAATCTTTCAAATCAATGCCGATTCCTACTGGAAGTGAAATCTGCGGAAAGCAGCTTTTCAACTGGATAAATAAACTTGAAACCGTTTCTACCGATCACCAGGAGATTGAAAAATTCTTACCCGAAATAAAGGTGAAACTTGCCGGCATGGACAGGGAAGAGTTTATAAGAAGAGTGGTTTCACTGGAATTTGACCGGTTCCTGGATGATTACCGCAATGGGGAAGATATTTCTGATATCATTCCTGAAAATGATACCAGTTACGAAAGACCTGGTAAAAGAGGATCGCGCGAAAAATATTCAGGCAATTATACGAGACTGTTTATAAACCTTGGAAAATCTGATGGCTTTTATCCCGAACAGCTTATTCAGCTTGTCAACACCAACACAAAAGGAAGAAAGGTACCAATCGGAAAGATCGATCTCCTGAAGTCCTTCTCTTTTTTCGAAGTGGAGACCGGGTATGCCGACGACCTTATCAAAGCTTTGAACAATTCAAACTTCATGAACCAGAAGGTCGCTGTGGAAATTGCACAGCCCAAGAATGGTAAACCAGATAACCACAGCGGATATCAGGGAAAAAAACCTTCAAAATGGACGGGCAGAAAACGTGAGAAGAAAAGCTATCCCTCAACAGCCTGGTAAATCAATGTTTTTTAGTATATTTGCAGTATGAAAGACGTATTAGAAATTGAAGATCATTTCCCTGAAGCCAGAGAGAAAGATTTAAAAGCTGCTGCAAAGCGGAGAGAAGACTATTTACTTGTCAGGGACTTAAGAGCAAAAGAAGAAAACGAGGCAATTGCGCGGAGAATCCTGAGGGAAAAAGAAAGCAAAGCTGAAGACAAAACAATTTAACAAACGCCCAGGTAAGTTCAGTTAAGTTAACCCGTCTATATCACTGTCTGGAAGGTTCTGTTGATCAACAGAATCCCCCTTTTTAAAATAGTATTGTACTATAACTTTCTAATTTCATTTTGAATATGTAAATTATGTAAAAGGAAATTACAATTATGTAAGACTCTTTCCACCAATTAATCTGACCTTTATCGCTGACATATAAGTGTTCATTACACAAAATTGAGAACAACGCTTATGAATTAATCAGGGATAAAAATGATAAGATCATTACTTAACAAATTGCTTAAAAGGATCAGATCTGATAAAATCCTGAATAAAATCGGATCAGGCAACATAGTCTACTTTGAAAATCCTTTGGAAGAAATTGCATTTAAGTGCATCCACAGCGAAATCGGAAAGCCTTCAAAATATTTTGCAAAACATTTTGGCCGCGACGAATACCAGATTGATTTCGATTCGGGAAATATTATAATGGCTGTCCTTGAGGGGAAACCGATCAGCAAAGCCAGGTACGACAAATATCATTTAATCCCGGGGCTCTTCAGAAACCATTGTAAAAGAATTTCTGAACCGGATAGTCAGTGGGTAATTTGCAGTTAACATATATCGGGAAATCATTTCCTTAAGGCCCGGCAGGAATCAAGCTGCTGGGCTTTTTGTAAATCTTGCTTTCAACAAAATTATTTGCTATATTGTTTACCGACGTTAAACAAAATCCGCCGTTTATTGTTAATTAACAGGAATGTAAACCAGTGTTATATGAATAACAGGCCAAATAATTCGAAACCTGATATTTACAACATTTATGGTTTAATTCCGAAAAAAAGATTTTCTTGTGACATGTTTTCGGGGATAGCTTCTTATTATTTTCTATATACTTTTTTTTAACCCTGTCTGAAAATGAAGCACGATGTCATAATTATCGGAGGCGGCGTAAGTGGTACAGCATTGCTGTATTCACTTTGCAAATACACAAATGTGAAAAGCATTGGTCTGATTGAAAAGTACTCTGACTTCGGACTGGTAAATTCATCTCCCAGGATGAACAGCCAGACACTTCATTTCGGCGATATAGAAACCAATTATACCCTTGAAAAGGCAAAGAAGGTAAAACTTTATGCCGATATGGTTATGAATTACCTTGAAAATGAAAAGGCATTAAAAGGTGACCAGGGAATTTTTTTAAAAGTCCCGAAAATGGTCCTTGCAGTTGGCAGAGACCAGGTAAAAACACTAAGCGACCGGTATCCTTCTTTTGGTCAGCTGTTTCCCAAACTGAAGATGATAGGAAGGGCCGAGATTGGCAAAATAGAACCGAGAATCCTGGAAGGACGTGATCCGGAACAGGAACTTCTTGCACTTGTCACGGAAGATGGCTATACAGTTGATTTCAGGAAACTATCCCACTCTTTTGCAGATAATGCCAGAGCCCTTAATCCTGGAATGACTGTTTATTTGTCGACAAAGGTTGAGAAGATAGTCCGTAATAACAATAATTACATCATTAAAACAGATAAAGGCGAATTTGAGGCAGGAGCCGTCGTTGTTGCAGCAGGAAGCCATAGTCTGCTGTTTGCCAAATCGCTCGGATATGGAAAAACCTATTCAATACTTTCGATGTCAGGCAGCTTCTATACCGGTCCTAAAGTCCTCAATGGCAAGGTTTATACAATGCAGGTGCCGAAGCTTCCCTTTGCTGCGGTTCATGGCGATCCCGAAGTGCATAATGAAAATATTACAAGGTTCGGCCCTACAGCAAAGCCAATATTTTTTCTTGAAAGATACAACTACTCGACCTTCTGGGAATACTGGAAAACATTTGGCTTCAGCATAAAGCCAATTTTAAGCATAATCAAAATATCTTCCGACAGGGTAATTTTTAACTACCTTCTCAAAAACGTTGTTTATGACTTCCCGTGGATAGGAAAAAGATCATTTATGAAAGAGATCAGGAAGATTGTCCCCGGGGTAAAGCCCGGTGAGATAAAATTCGCAAGGAAGGTAGGAGGAACAAGACCACAGATCATTAATAATGATACAAAAAAGCTGGAACTTGGAGAAGCAAAGATACTTGGCGAAAATATAATATTCAATATTACACCATCTCCGGGAGC
>DOTV01000186.1:10196-20941 GCA_003520925.1 Bacteroidales bacterium
TGTTGTCGCAGTAAAAAAATGAAAATACTTCCTTAAATGATTATCAATACCGAACTCATAAAATCTTATTACGAAAAGCTACCTCAACTCATAGAGGAGATCCGGAAAACTCTTGGAAAACCGCTCACATTCAGCGAGAAAGTACTATATGCGCATTTGTTCAATAAGACAGGTCTGAAATCCTATAAAAGAGGGATCGATTATGTGGATTTTGCACCTGACCGGGTTGCCATGCAGGATGCAACTGCCCAGATGGCACTTCTTCAGTTTATTTTAGCCGGTAAGGAAACTTCGGCAGTTCCGGTTTCGGTACACTGCGATCACCTGATAATGGCTAAAGAAGGGTCGGCGGTTGATTTGAAAACTGCAAATGTTAACAACAGGGAGGTATATGATTTCCTGAGTTCGATTTGCGATAAATATGACATCGATTTCTGGAAACCAGGTGCAGGTATTATCCACCAGATAATTCTTGAAAACTATGCTTTTCCGGGAGGAATGATGATTGGCACTGATTCCCACACCGTGAATGCAGGAGGTCTTGGAATGATCGCAATAGGTGTGGGTGGAGCAGATGCAGTTGATGTAATGTCAGGAATGGCCTGGGAACTTAAGTTACCGAAAATGATAGGTGTCAGACTTACTGGTAAACTTAACGGATGGACCTCAGCAAAAGATATAATACTAAAAGTATCAGGCCTGCTCACAGTTAAAGGCGGAACAGGCTGCATCATTGAATACTTCGGTGAGGGAGCCGAGTTCCTTTCATGCACAGGCAAAGCCACCATCTGTAATATGGGTGCTGAAGTCGGTGCAACATGTTCAGTCTTCGGATATGACCAGGCTATGTCGCGCTATCTCGGTTCGACTGACAGGTCCGAAATATCAAAGCTTGCCGAGGAAATAAAGGAACATCTCACAGCTGATCCTGAAGTCTATTCAGATCCCGGAAAATTTTTCGACCAGCTTATTGAAATAAACCTTTCAGAACTTGAACCCTACATAAACGGGCCTTTCACTCCTGATCTTGCCACACCCATATCGGAGATGAAAAGGGTTGCAGTTCAGAACAGCTGGCCTCTTAAAATTAAGGTTGGCCTCATAGGGTCATGCACCAACTCCTCCTATGAGGATATTTCAAGAGCTGCATCAATTGCTACAGATGCATTGCAGAAAAACCTTGTGGTAAAATCCAGGTTCACAATAACTCCCGGTTCGGAACAGATACGGATATTAGCTGAAAGGGATGGATTTCTTGAAACCTTTGAGAAAATCGGAGGAACTGTTTTTGCAAATGCCTGCGGACCCTGCATCGGACAATGGGATCGTGAGGATACTGATAAGCTGGAAGTAAACACTGTTATACATTCATTCAACAGGAATTTTTCAAAAAGAAATGACGGTAACCCAAATACAAACGCCTTTGTCGCATCACCTGAAATAGTGACTGCACTTGCCATTGCCGGAGACCTTACATTTAATCCGTTAACTGATTTTCTTACAAACAGCAAAGGGGAAAAAGTAAAGCTGGCCGAACCCTCAGGATTTGACCTTCCCCCTGGCGGATTCGTTAATGTCGGGGACGGCTTTCAGAAGCTTTCAAAAGATAAAAGGGCAGTATCTGTAAAAATAGAACCTTCCTCCGAGAGGCTTCAGGCTCTTGAACCATTTCCTGAATGGGATGGCAGTGATTTTACCGGATTAAACCTTCTTATAAGGGTTAAAGGTAAATGCACAACCGACCATATCTCAATGGCCGGATTCTGGCTGAAGTTTCGCGGACACCTTGATAATATATCGAATAACTACATGATTGGTGCTGTAAACAGTTTTAATGATCAGACAAATAAAATCCTGAACCAGGTTACAGGTGAATATGAACCTGTTCCGCAGGTTGCAAGACTTTACAAATCATTGGGAATCGGCTCCATTGTAGTAGGTGAGGAAAATTTCGGAGAAGGTTCTTCGAGGGAACATGCTGCAATGGAACCCCGGTTCCTTAATGTGAAAGCAGTACTTGCAAAATCATTTGCCCGGATTCATGAGACTAACCTAAAAAAACAGGGCCTTCTTGCCCTTACATTTTCGGATAAAAATGACTATGACAGAATCAGGGAAAATGATAAATTTGACATTACGGGACTTAATGAATTTTTAGAGGGAAAGAAGATCAGAATAATTATTCACCATTCAAACGGAGAAAGCGAAACAATCTTTGCAAATCATTCCTTCAATGAATCACAGATTGAATGGTTCAGGGCAGGAAGCGCACTGAATCTGATCAGGACAAAAAAAGAATAGCGACGAAAATGTAAAAGCACCAATTGAACCAAGAACGAGATTATATGGCTGACAAGATTAGAATTGTTGATGGCAGACTGATAGTACCTGATGTACCTGTTATTGTTTACATTGAAGGTGATGGTACGGGTAATGATATATGGAAAGCTTCGGTGAGAGTATTTGATGCTGCAGTTGAGAAAGCTTACAACGGCAGGAGAAAAGTTGCATGGAAAGAAGCACTTGCAGGTGAAAAGGCGTTTAATCTTACCGGAAACTGGCTTCCTGAAGAAACTCTTGATGCTTTCAGGGACTTTCTTGTCGGAATCAAGGGACCTCTGACAACTCCTGTGGGAGAAGGTATGAGATCGCTCAATGTTGCTCTCCGTCAAATACTTGACCTCTATACTTGTTACCGACCGGTAAAATACTTTAGCGGGGTCCCGAGTCCGGTAAAAAAACCTGAGGATGTCAATATGCATATCTTCAGGGAAAACACCGAGGATATATATGCCGGTATTGAATTCATGAACGGCACCGCTGATGCCGGTAAAATCAAAAAATTCCTAATCGGTGAGATGGGAGTAAAATCTATAAGATTTCCTGAGACATCTTCAATAGGTATCAAGCCTGTATCTCAGGAAGGATCAGAAAGACTTATAAGACAGGCTATTATTTTTGCAATTAAGAGGAATCTTCCCTCTGTTACCCTGGTTCATAAGGGAAACATTATGAAATTCACTGAGGGGGCATTTATGAAATGGGGTTATGCTCTTGCTGAAAGGGAGTTCGGCGATAAAGTATTCACTTGGAATCAGCATAAGAAGATTGCAGGTGAGAAGGGAGAAGCTGTGGCAAATGAGGAACTGAAAAGAGCTGAGATGGAAGGGAAACTGATTATTAAAGATGTAATTGCTGATGCATTTCTCCAGCAGATACTGACCCGACCGGCAGAATACTCTGTCATTGCCACACTGAACCTTAACGGTGACTATATTTCAGATGCTCTCGCTGCAATTGTAGGAGGAATTGGAATTGCTCCGGGGGCAAATATAAACTACGAGACCGGCCATGCGATTTTTGAAGCTACTCATGGCACGGCACCGAAATACGCCGGTCAGGATAAGGTCAATCCGGGTTCTGTAATTCTTTCGGGAGCATTGTTGTTTGAATATATAGGATGGGATGAAGCGGCAAATAATATTTATAGCGGGCTCGAAAAGACTATTCAGAGTAAAATGGTTACTTACGATTTTCACAGACTGACAGAGAATGCAAAACTTCTCAAGACTTCAGAATTTGCTGATGAAATAATATCAAACATTAAAACCAACCAATAAAAGATATGCAAATGGAAGACAAAAGTTTCTTTTCACAGATGGAGCAATCAGTCAGGGAATCATGCCAAATTGATAGTCAATTATTTGAGAAATTTGATGTAAAACGAGGCCTGCGTAATGCAGACGGATCAGGTGTCCTGGTTGGACTGACAAAAGTCGGCGACGTGGTTGGCTATAAGAAGGAAGGCGATAAGGTTATTGCTGTTCCGGGGAGATTATTGTACAGGGGTATCGAAATTGAAGATATTGTTGCCGGATTCCAGAAAGACAAGAGACACGGATTTGATGAAACTGTTTTTCTTCTGCTGACCGGACATCTTCCGGACAAGAAAGAGCTTAAGGAATTCTCGGATCATCTGGCTTCACTGCGTGCTCTGCCTGATGATTTTACAAAAGACATGATACTCTCGATGAAAGGCAAAGATGTGCTGAATATACTTGCCCGATCTGTACTGGGATTATATACACTTGATGAGAAACCTGATAGTATCGCCCTGGATAATATGATAAAACAATCTTTAAACCTTATTGCAAAATTTCCTACAATAGTCGCTTATTCATATCAGGCATTACGACACCTCTATAAAGGTAAGACGCTTTCGATCCGTCACCCGCAGCCAGGATTGACAACAGCTGAGAATTTCCTCTATCTGATTAAAGGGGACTGTAACGGGTTCTCAAAACTTGAGGCTGATCTGCTTGACCTGCTTCTGGTTCTTCATGCCGAACATGGCGGTGGAAATAATTCAACCTTTACAATGAGAGTGACCAGCTCTTCCGAAACTGATATTTATTCAGCAATAACTTCTGCAATCGGATCTTTAAAAGGACCTCTCCATGGCGGTGCAAATGTCAGGGTCCTCGAGATGATGGAAGATATGAAGGTTAATGTAAAGAATTGGAAGGATGAAGAGGAAGTAAAAGCTCATCTTCTTAAGATCCTGAATAAAAAGGCAAATGACTTTTCCGGAAAGATCTATGGGATAGGTCACGCTGTTTATACAATCTCTGACCCGAGAGCAGCAATTCTGAAGGCGAAAGCCAGAGATCTGGCAATCGAAAAAGGTCGTCTTGATGAATTTGAACTCTATTCACTTGTGGAATCACTCACCCCTGAAGTTTTCAGGGTATTTAAGGGAGAAAAATCCACAAAGGTTGTTTGTATCAATGTGGATTTCTATTCCGGTTTTGTATATTCGATGCTTGATATATCAAAAGAGCTTTATACTCCACTGTTTGCTATCGGAAGAGTATCGGGCTGGTGTACACACAGGATAGAGGAACTTACATTTTCTGCAAAAAGAATCATTCGTCCTGCATTCAGGAATGTTTTCGGAGTACAGGAGTATATACCAATTGCCGAACGCACTTAGACTACTAAATTAAAAATACTTATACAATGACTCAACTGGTCCACAAATGTATTGATGATGCCTTTATGAAACTTCTTGAAGGAGATATGAAGGAGGCTGCAGAATATTTCGAATGTGCCGAGAGGGAAAATCCTGAAAATATCCATATTCTGCTTGAATTATCGAATGTGTACTACATTCTTGGTGAATTATCAAAATCGATCTGCTACTATGAGAAGGTTCTTAGAATAAAACCCGACAGTCCATATGTTATGTACAGGCTCGGGGTTGCCCATTACAGATCAACTAATTTTTCAGCAGCAGTCAATACTTTCAATAAAATAATTGAATCAGGGAAGCACTTGCCCATGACATATCTCTGGCTGGGACTGGCCTATTACCATCTGGGCAAAGAAGATAAAAGCATAGCTGCTTACAGAAAGCTTATAGAATCTTGTCCTGAAACTCTGATGGCTAACTATTACATGGGTATTGCATTAAAGGCATCAGGCAAATATGATGAAGCTATTGTCTATTTCGAAAAGCTGCTGAATAAAACCAACAAGCATGTTTCTGCCCTTTATCACCTGGGCAGGACATATATGAAAAACTACAATTACGATAAGGCAAAAGTTTATTTTAAACAGGCTCTTGAACTTGATCCGGAGAATAAGAATGCCTCGGAAATGCTAGGGTTTCTGTCAGAGGATTAAAGAAAGTTGCCACAGGTTAATTTCATAATTTCTTTTATCTGAACCTGTTGCTTTTCCGGTATATATTGTCACCAGTATTTACGACCCCCGGAATTTAGTACCGGCCAGCCAGAACAGGCTTTTAAGTACCAGTTTATTCCAGGTCTCACTTGTAAATGTGAAAGAGAGTTCCCGGTTTGTTTTGTTCTCGTATTCTATATCATTGTGCCCTAAATTAAAATAGACCATCCTGAATTTTGTATTGGTCCATGCGACAGGGTAAAAGCCATTGTGCCAGATTTCATTTTGTTTGGGACCGGTTCCAAGCGGGAAGCTCGTTGAATCGATCGATAATAATATCCGGATATCGGGGTTATTCCTGAGGTCGTTTTTCCAGCTATACCATTCATTTGGTGATGAAATAAATGTTTCCCGGAGACCTCTGGTTACAGGGTGCTTTCTGTCTTCAATCCTCAGAATAGCTGAGGTTGGCCGCCACGTATTACCTTTGTATTCTCCCGACCCCAGGAATGTGTTATGATACCAGTCCCAGTTCTGGGGGATTGCAGAGTTATTTAGTGAAAAGGCAGCAAAATGGAATCCCATCCAGGCACCACCTTTCTCCATGTATTCACGGAAGGCTGATCTCTGATCGGTCGTTTCAGGACGTGTATCAAGGAAAATAACTACCTGGTAGTTCTTCAGAAAATCATGGTTCAGATTGTTCCAGTTAACCGTAGTATCATATATGAAATTATATGCTGATGCCTGTTCCGAAAACCAGCGGTTCGCTTCATCGACAAAACTGATATGTGCCCTGTCATTTTTTGCAGTGAAAAATGCTATCACTTTAAATCTGGGTCTATTTGCACTCCATGAAGGCAATAAGACCAGAGTCGAAAAGAATAGAACTGTAAAAATCCTTTTCAATGCCGATTTAAAATGAAACATAATTGAAAATTAATTAGAACAGGAATATTGATTTGTCAGCTGTAATTTGTCCAAAATACCAGGTATAACATAAAGACTGATTACTTCTTAAATATTACCTCATATATTGCATCACCCCAGAACTTTCCAAGGGCTTCAGCTCCTTTTGTATTTGGATGGAGATAGAACGTGCCTGCATTACCCTGTTCAGGTATCAGATCAGTAAGATAATTTTCTTTGAAATAGTCGAAAGCTTTTGTATCACCCAAAAAAACCTGACCTGATCCGGCAGCTGAATAATCTGCAACCAGGGATTTCAGCTCCGGGAAGTATGTCTGAAGCCTCTCAAGTCCGGCTTTGAGATACCTGGATCTGTTGTAAGTTGTGGAACTATACCATACAGGCTGCTGATATATGATTAAGCAGCCCTGGAATTCAGAAAGAAGCTTGTCAGTAATAGCTTTAATATTGAAATAATACTCTTCGGGATAAAGAGGCGAACCCCTTGGTCCCTCCTCAGCACTGTCGTTTGTTCCAAGCATTATTGAAAAAACAAGCTGGCGATTCTGATCAGTATGAAAATCCTTTACTGCTATAATAGCCTTTGACAGCTCACCGTCGGGTGTCGGCAGAAAATTGACTGTCGTAAATCCACTCTTACCCCGGTTAAGGAATCTTGCGGACTCCACCCCCTGCAACGACCGTATATGTCTGGTTGCAAAGGCAGGAGGAGCAACTTCATCCGGATTCTCAAGCTGTACTCCCTGCGTAATGCTGTTGCCAATATAAACTATGTCGAGATTGCCTGTTATCTTCTGACCATTTAACGGGCTGAACAGAAGAAAAGTCACAGCAGTGAATAATAAATACTTTAACTTCTTCATAGTTAAATATTTTTTACCTGAACAAAGCTAAAGAAAAGGAATAAGTGTATGAAAAAAATACAGTTATATATAAGCAGGAAAAAGAATATTTTCCACATTTGGCATTTAATCAAAATCATGTAACAATGCAAAGTGCAGAAAGTCTGAAAAAGAGGATAGAAATGGAAGAAAGAAATGATCTGAAAAGAGAATCTCCATCGGGATCCGCAACAATTAAAATAGCTGACGATTCCAATTCAAGTGAGATCCTTGTGTTTACTTCCCTGTGTAATGTTTATAAAGTTCAGAAAAGGGAACTTTTGGATAAGTTCCAGGCACTTCAGAAAATTGATCTTGAGCCAGGAGAAAAACCGATCTATCTGACAGGTGAAAAGAAATATAAAGGTTTTCTGATCGTGGCATTTGAAAATGGCAAAATTGGAAAGATTTCCATGGACAGCTATCAGACAGAATACGCAAGGAAAAAGCTCAGGAATGCCTTCAATAAAGAATCCCGTCTTGTTTTTATTGAACTTACTGAACATGATATTGATCTGGTTGCAATGAGCAGCATCAGTAAGGTTGTTGTGTTCAACACCTCCCTGATCAATGCTGTGGGAAGCAGGTCCACAAAAGGCGTCCAGGTCATGAAACCGAAGAAAGCCAGCTCAATGATAAAAGTCAAACGGCTGGAGAACGCAAAACTGGCTGACCCTGAATATTACCGTAAGAGTGAATCTCTTAATGCAATCGGATTTTACCTGAAACCGGGTGATGAGGTCTGAATTCCTGAACACCAGCTTAGGTTTTGCAGAACGTATTATCAATGCCATCAGTTTCTTCAGGTTGCAAAGATTCTCTACTACAGAAAAGGATTATAATTTGGAAAACGATAATGCTTTAATAAGCAACAGCATTCGCAGACAACGTTATTTTGCCGGCGAGATGACCACATCGAAACTGGCTCCCGCTGCCTCTTTATTTTCTGGTATATACCTGAATCATAGGAGATTCGCCACTCAGGTCGGATGATTTAATTGTAAGTGTTTTACTATCGCTCGACAGTGAATAAATTGTCATACTGCCATAATCGCTCCCGTTCATGGTCCTGACAAATTTCGTGGAAAGGGTTTTCCTGTCAGACGAAAGTACCGCAGAAATATTACCGGAGTCACCTTGCTCCTTCTTTACAATCTCACTGTTATCGAGATTGTAAGTGATCGGTGGCATGGATGACTTCTGCCCGTCCTTCATTACAAATTCCTGCTTCACGGTTATTTCCGAGGATGATTGATCAATAGTGCAGGTTATCTTGTAATCCTTGAATTCGGCATCACTTTTTGAATGATCAATTTCCCATGTTCCTGTAAAAGTGTCCTGACTCTGTGCATTGATAACAGTGGACGTATTCATGATAACAACAGAAACAAGGATTTTAAGAATTGTACTTCTTGAGATTCCGATTATAGACATAACAGTTTTCTTTAAATGTAAAATTTGTTAAAAAACGATTAACACTTTCAAATAATTGTCTTCTTCACTGATTTTAGAAAATTAATTCTCTTTTTAATACACCCTATTTATATGTTTTTCTGCTGCAAAATGGGGAAGATAAGAAAATTGCGATCCACCAGGTGGTTTTTTCCGGACTTCCATGGAATGACTTTGAAAAAAGCCGAAAATCGGTACTATTTGCATCATATCACTTCTTATTATATGGCCTCTTCAAAAAATTCTTCAAATCTGAGTATACGTTTTTTGTTTTCCTTATTGAACAGGAAATGCTCAAAATCATTTGTTTTAGTTTTCAGGTCAATATTCTTTAGGTACTTTTTAACTTCGCCCTTTAACTCTGCTGCATTCGTAATCCCGATTCTCTTTGCAAGGAAGCCATAATCAGGCTTAGTTTGACCCAGAAGAAACATCACGTCGTAGAAATCACGACCCTTTCCCCTTTCTAAAAGGGCCGTTGTTTTCATTGCACATAAAACAGCATCAGAAGGTACAGGGAATGGAAAGTAAAAACCACAGCCTTTGATATTTTTTATTTCGTGAATATAGGTTACCCCCTGATCCTGAGCCTCTATTTTTATAAGGAATCTTTCATCCCTGTGTCCGGAAAGCCCAATATCAAAAAGGAACGCAGGAAAGTAAATATTTCTTCTGAATGCCGTCAGCTTTGGACTTTCTTTGTCTTTAGATTCTACTTTATATCCGTATCTCTTAAGAAAATGCATGACATCATCACTCATTTTCAGGAACTCCTCTTTATTCATCTCCTTACAATCAAAGTCCAGATCTTCTGAGAATCTGTCTATCCCCTTAACCAGGCGAAGGTTGGTATCGCCTATGAATATGAGCTTACGAATGTATTGTGTCGTGGACAGGTAGTCGAGAATTGACAACTGAATATATTCCTTTATCATGCTCTTGCCCAGAAGTGTATTATTCCTGATTTGCTCCGGGAAATAGTTCTTTATTAGGTCCAGGTTTAGCATATAGTTCTTGTTAAAAGTTGTGTACTTTTCTCAACATCATAATGCGATTCTTGAGTGCTTTGCTTGCAATACGGTCTGAGTATTCCATTAATTTTCCTGCATTAAAGTCAATTTCCATATAAGATTCATCGAGACGTAGCTCTTCAAGGTCACGTTCTGTATTATAAAATGGATATAGATAGAGCAAGTCTATCAATGCCTTTTCTGGTGTAGCGAACATTATCCGCCTGTCATCTCCCATCTCCCTCAGATCATATCCGAACATCATATCAGGTTTGATGTTTTTATATGAATACTCACCAAAATCGTTGCTGAATCTCATTGTCTTCAAAGTTGTTACACTGGTTATCTGAGGTACGGTTTCAGGGATAATCCCGTAAAATGACAAAGCAGTTTGTAAGGATATGTAAGAGGGCTTGTATATAATGTTAGCAAAATAGAGTGTAAAGTCTGTCGATTCCTTGTATTCAGGGAAGGCATAAAAACCCTGTCGAAGCCTGATCAGGTAACCCTTCCTCACCCAGTGTACCAGATTGTTCCTGTTAAACTCCGGGTATGATGCATACACCTGGTTTGTGGTAAAGCATGCCAGGGATAGAAACCTGTTTCGGAACTCAATGAAATTCATTTTATTTCTATTATGCAGCAGATATAATGCATTACGGAAATAAAAACAAAATCTGTGCTCTTTTTCTCATTTACTGACATCCAAAGTTTAAATGGATCATAAGCGACTGGTTTTCGTAATTGAAACCTAAGAAAGACTTTTGTACTACTTTTTGTACTACTA
>DOTV01000020.1:0-1222 GCA_003520925.1 Bacteroidales bacterium
ATTCTGACAGTTCCTGCTGATTTTGCAAGGGAGATAGCTGAGGAAGCAATCCGTTTTGGAATCAAGGGGATCCTTAATTTCACTACGATCCCGCTAAATGTCCCCTCAGGTGTTTTCCTGGAGGAATACGATATGATCACCTCAATTGAAAAGGTTGCATATTTTGTCAAGGAGAACAAAATATAGCTATAAGATGTGCGCATCATGAATATCTTCAGAAGCTTTGAGGAGGCCTGCGGAATAAGAAACCCGGTAGTAACTACGGGTTCATTCGATGGTGTGCATATAGGACACAAAACCATCCTTCAAAGGCTTAAAATGCTCTCTGCAAAATATGATGGCGAGTCTGTGCTCATTACTTTTGATCCTCATCCGAGGAAAGTACTCTATCCCGAAACCGCAGGGAAAAATCTTAAGCTCATAAATTCGCAGGAAGAAAAACTTGAGCTGCTCAGCGAAGCCGGACTTGACAATATAATTATTATCGAATTTACAAGGGATTTTGCCAGGACCACCAGCGAAGAGTTTGTCAGGGATTACCTTCATGGAATTCTGCATGCAAAAGTCGTGGTTGCCGGGTTCAACCATCATTTCGGATTCAATCAGGAAGGCGACTATAAGCAGCTCTGGGCTTTGCGCGAAAAGTACAGTTTTGAAGCCGAGGAGATCCCCGAACAGGAGGTAATGCACGAAACAGTCAGTTCTACGAAGATCCGGCAGGCGATAAGTGAGGGATATATTCAGAAGGCAAATGCATATCTTGATCATTATTACATTGTTATGGGTAAATCGGAGAGATATGCTTACCGGAATAATTTTTATGAGATCAACCTGGCAAAAATCCCTCTGACTGAAGAATGCAAGCTTCTACCGGCTCCCGGTATTTATGCGGTATCTTTAAAAACAGTTACCGGCAATTCCAGGGGCATGGTAATTATTAATGAAACATCAGAAGGAGAGAAAGAGGTTCTCCTGAATCTTTTTGAAGGAGATCCCGCCAGTTATGGCCGGGAACTGATTATTTTCTTTCATAAAAGAATCCACGGATCAATCGATCTGTCGAACCAGCCCGAGTCTGCCCGCTGGCTTAAGGCAGCTAAAACTGAAATAGGGGAGCTGATATACTGACGGGACAACATATACCCACTCCCAAACCCCCTCTCTGCTTTGCAACGAGGGGGCTTAATTCTCTGAATGGCAATATATTCCCCCTCTTTACTAA
>DOTV01000020.1:1601-8206 GCA_003520925.1 Bacteroidales bacterium
ATTGAGTATCCCCGATCAGCGGATGAAGCCATTCATCGATCCTGATGAGATATGGGATCTGATAAATAATGTGAAGCCTGATAAAGTCAGGGTGAGGGAAGTAATTGCCAAATCGCTCGGTAAGCACAGGCTTACCCTTGAAGAGACTGCAGTCCTCATAAACTCTGTTGGCACCGATCTGTTTGAAGAGATCAGAGCAGGGGCGCGGGAGCTGAAAGAAAAAGTTTATGGCAACAGGATAGTGCTTTTTGCACCGCTATACGTCGGTAATAAATGCACAAATAATTGCCAGTATTGCGGCTTCAGAACTTCAAACAGTGATGCCATCCGTAAAACCCTTACTGATGAAGAAATCGTTAAGGAAGTGGAAGCCCTTGAAGATAATGGCCAGAAAAGGCTAATTCTTGTTTATGGGGAACATCCTGATTATTCAGCTGATTATATTGCCCACACTGTAAAAATAGTCTATGGTGTAAAAAAAGGACATGGTGAAATCAGAAGAGTTAACATAAATGCAGCTCCTCTGGATATTGCAGGCTTCAGAAAAGTTAGTGAAGCAGGTATCGGTACTTACCAGATATTCCAGGAGACGTATGACAAGGAAGCCTATTCATGGTATCATCTTGGAGGAAAGAAAAGAGATTATGAATGGAGATTGACCGCACTCGACAGGGCACAGGAAGCAGGTATTGATGATGTTGGCATCGGCGCCCTCTTCGGTCTTTATGACTGGCGCTTTGAAGTCCTTGCCCTTGTCCGGCATACAAACCATCTGGAGGCATGTTATGATGTGGGTCCCCATACTATATCCTTCCCGCGCATAAAGGATGCACTGAGCCTTAATATCAGCAATAAGTACCAGACCGGCGATGAGGATTTTAAAAAGCTTGTTCCTATCCTTCGTCTGGCAGTACCCTACACCGGAATGATCCTGACCGCAAGGGAAGCCCCGGAAGTCCGCAAAGATGTAATGCAATACGGGGTTTCACAGATCGACGGTGGTACCAAACTTGAACTGGGATCATACTCAGGTTCAAAGAATGAGGTTCAGAATCTTAACCGCGAGCAGTTTAAGATAAGTGATGACAGGTCGCTTTCAGATGTTATTGATGAACTTCTGTCCACCGATTATATTCCTTCATTCTGTACGTCCTGTTACAGGATGGGCAGGACAGGAGAACATTTCATGGAGTTTTCGGTACCCGGATTTATTAAAAGATTCTGTACGCCCAATGCTCTTCTTACCCTGTCGGAATATATATGCGATTATGCAACTGAAGAGGTCGCTGAAAAAGGATGGAAAGCAATCGATAAAAACATTGCAAAACTGGAACCCGGCGTTGCAAAGAATACAAGGGAAAAGATCGAAAGGATCAGAAAAGGGGAGAGGGATCTGTATTTCTAAGGCGACAGGCGACAGGCAACAGGCATCAGGCAAGAATTATTTTTTCCCGACGCCTGACGCCCGACGCCCGACGCCTTTCCGATAATTAACAATAATATCGACTCACTATGATTAAGATTCTTGGGATTAAAATCATCGACAGGATCAAGGAAGCCGGACTTACCCAGGGTATCCTGTCTAAGTATGCAAGCCTTATAACCACCCGTCTGGGATTTCATGAGCTGTCAACGGAACTATGCAGCCGCGAGGCATATATACTTCTTCATCTTAAAGGAAGCGCAAACGAAACTGGCAGACTTCTTTCCGAACTGAAAGATCTTGGAGGGATTGATGTCCGGGAGATGACATTTGATGACAGCAAGCCATTCGTCAATTTCAGCTCTGAGGAAGGAGCACTGAGAATAATGGGTATCATGGTTGAGAAAAAGGAACATGAAACAATCGTTTCTATCCAGAAAACCCTTACAGCATACGGATGCGTCATTCGAACCCGCCTTGGCGTGAATGAAGAATTCTTCGGCGAACCTGCAGGTCTGATAATAATCGAGCTCCTCGGTGATGAAATCCAGATGGATCTTCTTGAACAGGATCTTCAGAAAATACCAAAGGTTATCCTGAGAAAAATGGTGTTTTAATCTCAGCTTATTATAAACTTTCCCCTATATCATTTCTGAATTTTGCTGCAAGTTTCTGAGGCCAGTCGCTCAAAGGTTCAAGCCGTCCGATAAAGAACCTGAGTAACACCGGTTCCTCAATGAACCTGAGCCCTCCTACAAGTTTCCTGTTCTTATAAAGCCAGTTCAGCCGGTCAATAACATATTCTATCTGCGACAATGTAAATACTCTTCTGGGTACTGCCAGGCGCATAAGCTCAAGGTCAGCCAGTATGTCATTCCCTTTCTCGTCCCTGTTATTGCTCATTGTTCCGCGTTCCATACCCCTGATCCCGGAGATAATGTAAAAGGCTGAAATCAAAGCCCCGGCCGGATATTCTGTCTGTGGTAAATGATCCAGGAACTGACCAGCATCAATATGACAGCCAAGGGCTCCGCCAGGTGTAATAACAGGGATCCCGAGTTTTTCCAGCTCCTGGACCATATAATTTATAAAGGTTGGTGACTGGCTCACTACATTCTCATCAATAGTCTCTTTCAGCCCTTCAGCCATTGATTCAATTTCCTTTATCGGGATTCCGCCGTATGTAAGAAAACCTTCATAAACGGGCAAAAGGAATTTCAGACTATTAAAAACTTCAGGGTTGTTGGTGCAGATTGCTCCTCCCCGTGAAGAACTGACCTTGCGTCCTGAAAAGTATATTATGTCGCACATATCGCTCATCTCCAACAGAATAGAGCCGAGCGAACGATTTTCATAACCTTTCTCCCTTACTTTAATAAAATATGCGTTTTCACCGACAAGACTGGCGTCGAGCACAATTTTTAATCCATATTTGTCAGCAACTTTTCTGACCTCTTTTAAATTCTCCATCGAAAATGGCTGACCGCCAAGAAGATTTGTCGATGCTTCCATCCTTATAAATGGGACGTTCTCAGGTCCGTTAGTTTTAATAGCATCCTCCAGTTTAGTTATATCCATATTGCCTTTGAAAGGATGTGAGCTTTTTACCTTCATCGCCTCTGCGGCATAAAGTTCCAGAACTTTGCCGCCATTTAGCATTATATGAGCAAGTGTTGTTGTGAAATGATAATTGGTTGGTACAACCGAACCTTCCTTAACATATGATTTACCAAGAATGTTTTCTGCAGCACGACCCTGGTGCACCGGCAATACCAGTTTCTTCCCGAATACCTGTAAAATGCTCTGCTCGAATCGGGTAAAGCTTTGAGAGCCGGCATAAGCCTCATCGGCAATGAACATTTTAGAGATCTGGGCATCACTCTGTGCATTGGTCCCGCTGTCGGTAAGCATGTCGAGGAAAACATCGCTTGTTTTTAGAAGGAAGGAGTTGTAGCCAGCCTCAGCGATAGCAGCAAGACGCCGTTCGACAGGTACAAGGTTCAGAGCCTGAACAACCTTTGCTTTGTGCATTTCAAGAGGGATCTGTTTCCCGTTAAAAAATTTTACTGTCCCGTTTGTTGAAGTCTTCTCCATACTGTTTTAATGTTAATGTTTATAAAAAAAAAGGCTTGCCATTCTCCGGTAAGCCTTAATAAGATATTGTGGAACAGTCACTATACTAAATCAAGACTTACATCTGTAAGCCGGCAATAATAGTAATAATGACGATAATGATCAATATTCATTTAATTCTGTTAAGCGTTTGCCAAATCTAACTTAAATTTATTCAGCAAACAAAAGACAAACTGAATTAATTGATTTTTTAGGAAGATTTAACACTCTTTTCTGCGTACCTCTGCGAATTACTTTGCGTACCTCTGCGAGAAATTTCTTTAGTTTCTTTTTATTCTCGCAGATTTTCGCAGATTTTGACCTCATAAGATCCGAAACTCTTTGCCGGTATGCCATAAAGCCTTAAAGCCATAATGCCTTTACGCCCTTACGCCTTTCCTATCTGATTATCTGTCCGAAGAATATAGCATTCATAAATACCCTGCTGGTTCCGTACCAGTATGCCCTGAAATTTGTGTTATCGTAAAGGGAAATCACCCTGGTTCCGTGAACACTGGCAAATGGCGTTTCCTTAATCCTTTCGATGTTCTCTTTTGTACAATATCCGCTTAGTAAGGGAGCATCGGTGTACCGGATAGGATTATTATAAATGTTGGTGTCATTCTTTGCAGCCGTTGCCGTTGATTTGAAAACGGGCAAAATATCCCTTGTGTAACCATAGCAAAGCGGATGTGTCAGGTCAAGTTTTGTCTGGAAAATTGAACCCGGGATCTGCTGAACCTGGCTGTCAGCTGATTTGTTCAGGTAAATTCCAGCTTTCTTTTTATCAGGTACGGCCGGAATAAATTCTATATCGGCAAATTTGTTTTTTGCCAGCCAGCTGTTTCCGCTTTCATAGCCGATAATTGTCCCTTTGTTCCTGTTCCAGACCCTTATGGTTTCAATTGCCGAAGGACCTAAATCAGGGGAACCGGTTACTATCAGAACATTATATCTGTTAAGATCTGCTATTCCGATTCTGGAGGCCGTAATCATAGTTACCGGAATATTAAATTTTTTATCAAGCATATGCCATATTTCTCCGGCATCGCTGCTGTTTGTGCCATCACCAACAATCATAGCTACGGATGGTTTTTCCAATATCAGGATCCTGTTGCTTCCCAGGTCGATCCCTTCTTTGGTCAGACCGGTTGCAACGCCGTAAACCGGAATCCCATAATCTTTCGCAAGATTCAGCATTAAGAGATGAAGCTCATTCCCTGTTATCGGCTGTCCTGAAACCGGTAGTATAATTGTTCCTGCATGAAATGTTCTTTTGATGCGGCCGTCATCAAATGCAAAATTTTCTGTTGCGACCCGAGTTTTAAGGCCCTTATTCTGAAGAGAATATAAAGCTGCCGGTGAATAGTATTCATTCCATTCAAACATATAAGCATAGGGATTTTCAGGTGAATCGAGTTTTCCATTTGTAACAGGTTGTGAAGTTACTTCTGAGCCAACCATACCTTCCATCTCTTTCAGAACACTCAATGGGGAACAGTTCAGGTTAAAAGAGAATGGCAGCACCCATGTGGAAGTATCATAAAAGATGCTGTCGGAAAAAAGGGTAACAGGTTCAAACAGACTTCTTATAAAACGATATTCTGTCTGCTTAAGCGGAACAATGTAACTGTCCTCTGCCCTGAATGTAATCCCGTTCTTCGAAATATCACGGCCGGTATGAAAAACCTTTATCTGATGCTGCAGGAGTATTTTAATGAATTCTGATACCCTGGCATGGTCCGAAGGCTCATTGAAAATATACGCTTTAATAGGATACTTGTCTGCCAGAATAATAGCATCCCTGTAAAAATTCCTCTGACTCTCCAGCAGCTTGTTCTTCATTTTTAAACCGGCTTCAAGAGTTGAAAGTGAAACCGTGAAATGATTCCTGATGGCAAAAGGGAAGGATAACAGACCTCCCAGCGTTTCCCTGAGGTGCCCTTTTACTCCTGCCTGTTCAAAAAGGATACCTACTGAGCCATGAATATCCGGATAAGAAGATCCCTTGCCGATATAGAAATCATCAAAACTCTCCTCGGTAAAATAGAGGCTGCCTATTGAATTTAAATACTTCTCATGGTATTTGCCGATTTCAGCTGTCAGCTCCTGGTTATCCTCAGGGGTAAGAGGATTATTCCGGCTTTGTATTCCCGGCTGAAAGAAAAATGTCTCGTTGGCTCCCGTTTCGTGATGATCGGAGTTTATATTCGGTTTCCACTTATGAAAGGCAGAGACACGTCCCTGCGATTCGGGATGTTGAAGGGCAAGGTAATCACGGTTCAGATCGAACCAGTAGTGGTTGCTCCTTCCTCCGGGCCATGGTTCACTGAATTCCCAGGAGGCAGGATCGGGATTATTGTTGAGGCTCCTTGTAAAATTGACCCAGGTTGAGTGCCTCTGCATTCCATCGGGATTGAGGGCCGGATCGATGAGGATAATTGTATTCTTCAGGAGTTCATCGATCTCTTTACCTTCTCCGGCCAGAAGGTAGTATGCCACCAGTGCTGAGGCGTTCTGGGAACTCGATTCATTGCCATGGACGCCATAACCGAGTTTAATAAAGAGAGGCATATTGCTTATATCTGCCTTGCCTGATACTGAAGGGTCACAAAGTGCAATGTGTTCCAGCCTCAGTTTCTCAAGGTTAGTTATATTTTCGGGAGAACTTATGATCAGTTGTCCGAGCGGACGGTTTTCATAGCTCCTGCCATACTCTTCCCATACTGCCTTGTCGGAAACCTTTGCAAGCTCAAGCATGTAATAATAGAGTTTGTCATGAGTCAGATGCCATTCTCCGATCTCATGACCGAAAAACTGTTTCGGGGCCGGAACAGATTGGTTGTAAGTAATTGCTTTTGGAAGGTAATAATCGAGTGTTTCCTGAGAATTTGTCATTAATGAAAATGAGAACAGCAGAATAAAAGATAAAATGGTTTTTTTCATTTGAATCAGGATAATGATTTGTTATGTTATTGGTATTCTAATTATTAACCACAGAGTTTCACGGGGTTTTCACAGAGTTTCACAGAGTTAAACTGAACCATCTCCGGATTTAGCCCTGAGCCCT
>DOTV01000020.1:8462-11422 GCA_003520925.1 Bacteroidales bacterium
GCCCTGAGCCCTGCGCCGATTATCATAATGCTTCGAATCACCCCATTCACCGTAAACAATCTCTGTGTCAGCCAAACTTACCCTGGCTTCCAGACAGCTCTGGCAATCCTCTGCCGAATCATCGGTACAGGGTTTGTTGTCATAAAGCCTGTAACTGTCGCGGTATTTTCCCGGAGTTATATTAGGCATAATTATGTTAGCCCCAATCTTAATTGCTTTTTCCCTTCCGATCGGATCGATAGCCTGCAAGGCCGTCGCTGCAACAATATTGATATCCTTCATCATTATCCTGAGGATGGCAATCATTTTAAGTGTCAGTTCAAACCTCTCCGGAAGTGGTAGAAGGGCTCCGGCGTATTCGATAAGTGGCGTATCCGCATGTTCAATATATGGTCCCATGCCGCACATATCAATATCAAAATCCCTCATGAAGATCAGATCCCCGGCAAGATCTTCGGGTGTCTGAAAAGGTAATCCGATCATTACTCCGGTCCCTGTCTGGTATCCTGTATCCTGCAGGCTTTTCAGGCAATTCAGTCTCCTTTTAAAGTCGTGTTGTTTGTTTCCCGGATGGATCTTACGGTAAAGTTCTTCATTGGTGGCTTCAATTCTTAGAAGATACCTGTGAGCACCTGCATCGTACCATCTTTTATATACTTCCTTTTCCTGCTCACCCACGGAAAGAGTAATGCCAAGTTCACCATTTGAAAGTTCCTTTATTTTGTACAAAAGGTTTTCAATTCTTTCAGTGACATGGGGGCTTTCCAGTTCACCCGACTGAAGTGCTATTGAACCATACCTGTTCCCGTATGCGAATTTTGCAGCAGCAAGTATCTCTTCATCAGTAAGATTATATCGTTTAAGGTTTTTGTTTCCTTTTCTGATTCCACAATAAAGGCAATCCTTGCCGCAGATATTTGAAAATTCTATCAATCCTCTGAACCATACTTTCTTACCTATGTATTTTTCTTTGACTGCAGCCGATTCTTTAAACAAAAGTGTCCTCTCTTCTCCCTTGCACGAAAGAAGAGCAATAATTTCTTCCCTTGAGAAATCATCGTGTTGCAGTATTTCTTTTACGCTCATCAAATGCAAAAATAACTTTATTAATCATTTGAGATGCCACTTCAATTAACATGATCACACTTTTGTTTTGTAGTGTTAATTTTTAGTATATTGCTTACATTATTTTGAGAAAAAGGGTGATTGCAGTTTGTTATATTTCGGAAACCTATTTATTCACCGTTGCCAGCAACGTCGGTTTTCTGAAACGGTTTGGAGGTCTCTGATTCATTCAGAATCGGTATGACGTATTTTTTTAATCAAACCAAAGGCTGAAAGCTAGTTATGATAAATGACAAACTTATAAATCCTTCCAGCATCGTGGTTGTTGGAGGTTCAGATGATCTTTTGAAACCGGGAGGTAAAATCCTGAAAAACATAATTGACGGTGGTTATTCCGGCGATATTTTCGCTGTAAATCCTAAACAGGATTGTATCCAGGGTGTCAAATCGTACAGGGATATTAAAGATATTCCGCCTGTCGATCTGGCTATTCTTGCAATCGCTTCAAAATACTGTTTCGGGGTTGTTGAAGTACTTGTAAGGGAGAAGAATACGAAAGCATTCATAATCATCTCGGCGGGATTCAGCGAAGCCGGTGAAGATGGCCGGAAGCTTGAGAAGGAGATCGCAGAGCTTATCGGAAATGCCGGTGGATGTCTTATCGGTCCCAACTGCATTGGTGTTGTTACCCGGACCTACCACGGTGTCTTTACAACCCCTGTTCCAAAGCTGAGCCTTCAGGGATGCGATTTTGTATCAGGCTCCGGAGCAACTGCACTTTTCATCATTGAATCGGCTCTTCCCAAGGGACTGAGCTTTTCAAGTGTATTTTCTGTCGGCAACAGTGCCCAGACAGGAGTTGAAGAGGTTCTGGAGTACTGGGATATTAATTATGATCCTGGAAAAAGTTCTCCTATCAAGTTGATTTACGTCGAGACAATACCAAATCCCGATAAGCTCCTGCATCATGCTTCTTCACTGATCCGCAAAGGATGCCGGATTGCTGCAATAAAAGCCGGTACAACAGAGGCCGGGAGCCGTGCAGCATCGTCACACACGGGTGCCATGGCTTCATCCGACTCAGCAGTCGAAGCACTGTTCAGGAAAGCCGGCATTGTCCGCTGTTCTGGTCGTGAGGAGCTCACAACCGTTGCCTCGGTATTTATGCATAAACCTCTGAAAGGAAGGAATATAGCAATTGTAACTCATGCCGGTGGTCCGGCTGTAATGCTGACCGACGCCCTTTCGGCCGGAGGATTGAATATTCCTAAACTTGAACCCGCCGATCAGAACAACATTCTTTCAATGATGAACCCGGGAGCTTCAGCTGTAAACCCCATCGACATGATTGCCACAGCAACAATTGATCAGCTCGACAGTGTTATAGAATATGTGGATAAAAAGCTTGAAAATATCGATGGTATGAGTGTTATATTCGGTAACAACGGACTTACCGATATGAGTGAAATATACACACTTCTTCATAGAAAAATAGAGGGGTGCAATAAACCGCTTTATCCTATTCTTCCTTCGATTTCAAGCTCTTCCGGGGAGCTTGAAGATTTTATGAACAAAGGACATGTCAACTTCCCCGATGAGGTTGTTCTTGGAAGGGCACTGACAAGAATATTCAACACTCCTAACCCGGCAGAAGAAAAGATTTTCCTGGATAAAGTGGATGTTCCGAAAATCAGAAAAATAATAGACAGTTCTGAAAACGGATACCTTAATCCAGATGTAATACAACAACTTCTGAGTGCAGCACATATCCCTCTTGTTAAAGAAGCAGTGGCAACTTCCAGAAGAGAGATAATCGCACTTGCCGACAAATTTGGTTATCCTCTTGCTCTTAAGGTTGTGGGTCCTGTTCATAAATCAGATGTAGGTGGTGTAAC
>DOTV01000020.1:11798-23556 GCA_003520925.1 Bacteroidales bacterium
GCCAAGTATGAACCAAAGTTTGGCCATATTATACTCGTTGGTCTCGGAGGCATATTCGTGGAGGTTCTGGGAGATATATCCTCCGGTCTGGCACCGCTTACTTCGAATGAGGCTGATTCAATGATCAGAAGCCTGAGAGCTTATAAAATAATTAAAGGAACACGCGGAAAACCAGGTATCAATGAATCAAAATTCTCAGAGATCATTGTAAGACTTTCAAGCCTGCTCAGATTTGCAACCGAGATAAAGGAACTGGACCTTAATCCGCTCATAGGAAGTCAGAAAGGTATTACAGTTGTTGATGCGCGGATCAGGATTGGGAAATGATATTAATGGTTTTTCTGAAATGCTTGATGAATTTTATTTAAGTTAGCACATTTTTACGAAAAAACGGAAAATTGGCATTGAAAGCAGTCAGCAATAAGCAACACGCAACCCGTTTTTAATTATGAAATTAATAATAAGATGATAATTCCACAGCTTTCTGTTTTCCTTGAAAATAAATCAGGGCGGCTCACTGAAGTGCTTGAGGTTCTTGGCAGCGAGAACATCAGGATAACAGCCCTGAGTATTGCCGATACCTCAGAATTTGGAATATTGAGGCTGATAGTCCCGGATGCGGAAAAAGCAAAAAAACTCCTCAAAGTACAGCATTTCACTGTGAATATTTCGGAGGTAATTTCAGTTTCTGCGCCAAATGAGGCAAAATATTATGCGAAAGTACTGAAGATACTATCGGACCTTGATATAAGCGTCGAATATACTTATGCATTTTCGCATGGTTCAAAGTCGATTATTATACTAAGGTGCAGTAATAATGAACAGGCGATCGGTGCACTGAAGGATCATGAGATGGAATTGCTGAATGCAAGTGAATTATATAAAATTTAGGTAAAAATTGAAATGGATTGCTTCTCCGCCAGCTGGCGGATAGCAATGAAGATGGATACAAGACAGATCCCCTCCTGAGAGGGGTGGGGGTGGGTTAATTTGAAATAATGCGGACTTTTTTATGGAAATCTGGAACAGGCATTTTGAGTGTATGGATCGCTCTGAACTGAGAAAGCTTCAGAGTGAGCGTCTTATTGAAACTGTCGAAAGGGTATATTTCAATGTGCCTTACTACCGTCATAAGATGCAGGAAGCAGGTCTCGGTCCTGAAAGCATCCATACAATCGATGATCTGGGACGATTACCATATACCACCAAGCAGGATCTCCGGGATAATTATCCCTTTGGCCTCTTTGCTGTGCCGATGAGCGAGATAGTAAGGATCCATGCATCTTCCGGTACAACAGGCAAATCAACTGTGGTCGGGTATACAAGAAATGATATCTCAACATGGTCGGAGGTTATGGCCCGGACTCTTACAAGCGCAGGGGCAAACAGAAATGATTTTATCCAGATTGCCTATGGCTACGGATTATTTACCGGAGGTCTGGGTCTTCATTATGGAGGTGAAAAAATTGGAGCTTCGGTGATTCCAATTTCCGGTGGTAATACAATGCGGCAGATACAGATCATGCACGATTTCGGAAGTACGATGCTTGCTTGTACTCCATCCTACGCATTGTATCTTGCCGAAGCGATCCAGGAAAGCGGCATAAGCCGTGAAGAACTAAAACTGAGAGCCGGTGTTTTTGGTGCAGAACCCTGGACTGAAAACATGAGACGGGAGATAGAAAGTAAATTGAAAATCAAAGCGATAGATATTTACGGGCTAAGTGAAGTAATTGGTCCCGGCGTTGCAAGTGAGTGTATTTTCCAGGAGGGACTTCATATCAATGAGGACCATTTCTATCCTGAGATTATTGACCCTGAAACACTTCTGGTCCTTCCTGAAGGATCAGTTGGGGAACTTGTATTTACTACTCTTACAAAAGAGGGATTGCCGCTGATCAGGTACCGGACACGCGATCTTACACGACTTACGCGCGAAAAATGCAGATGCGGACGCACAATGGTAAGGATGGAAAAATGCCTGGGACGGAGCGATGACATGCTGATTATCCGTGGTGTCAACCTTTTCCCGTCACAGGTGGAAAGCGTTCTCCTGGAGATGAGCGAAATAAAGCCCCATTACCTGCTTATTGTTGACAGGATAAATAACCTCGATACTCTTGAGCTTAAAGTTGAGGTGGATGAAGCCTTCTTTCTCGATAAGATCAGCCAGTTGGAAACTCTTCGGAAAAAGATCCAGGATAACCTCGAAAGCTCCCTTGGACTGGGGATAAAAGTGACACTGGTAGAACCAAAAATGATCGAAAGAAGCGAAGGTAAATCGAAACGTGTTATTGATAAAAGAAAGTATTAGTATTTTTTATGAATAGTATTCCAATATCCGAAAATGTAATAGAGTCTCTTAAGGAAGCCACCGGTGTGACATCACCAGGTTCAGCCTCCATCCGGGAGATAGTTCAGCTGGTTAACCGGATAGAAAAAACGACAGGTATTCAATTTGTCAGAATGGAAATGGGAGTTCCCGGTCTTCCCGCTCCGTCGATTGGCACTGATGCCGAAATTGAAGCACTTAAGAATGGTGTTGCATCACTGTATCCCGAAATAGCTGGTCTGGGAATTCTCAAGAAAGAGGTTTCAAGGTTCATCAAGCTTTTTCTTGATATTGATATTAATCCGGCAGGATGCATTCCGACAGTAGGATCAATGATGGGATCAATGATTTGCTTCCTCGTTGCAAACCGCAACGATAGGACAAAGGCAGGCTCTCTTTTCATTGATCCCGGATTTCCTGTTCAGAAACAGCAGGTGAAAATGCTTGGTCACGATTATTTCTCATTCGATGTATATAATTACAGGGGGAAGAAGCTGAAGGCTAAGCTTGAGTCATATCTCCGGACAGGAAAAGTGTCTTCGCTTATATTCTCAAATCCAAATAACCCGACTTGGATTTGTTTGAATGAAGAAGAGCTTTCTATTATAGGTGAGCTCTGTCATAAATATGATGTTATTGTTATTGAGGACCTTGCATATTTTGGAATGGATTTCAGAAAAGATTACTGCAATCCCGGAAAGCCTCCATTTCAACCATCGGTTGCACATTATGCTGAGGATTATATTCTGCTTATTTCAAGTTCCAAGATATTCAGCTATGCAGGGCAGAGAATAGGAGTGATGGCAATTTCCGACCACCTGTTCAACAGGTCGTATCCTGATCTGAAAAGATATTATTCCACCGATAAATTCGGCCACTCTGCAATCTTCGGCGCATTGTATGGAATATCGGCAGGTGTGACCCATTCGGTCCAGTATGGCCTTGCAGCATTGCTTAAGGCAGTCAATGAAGGGGAGTACAGGTATCGTGAAGATATCATCGAATATGGAGAGAAAGCCCGGATCATGAAGAAGTTGTTCACTGAAAATGGTTTTGAGATAACGTACGACAGGGATCTTGATGAACCTATAGCTGACGGATTCTACTTTACGATATCATATCCGGGTATGACGGCAGCATATCTTCTTAATCTGCTTCTTCGGTATGGAATAAGTGCGATTACGCTCGACACGACAGGAAGTGAAAGAAATGATGCACTCAGAGCATGTGTTTCGCAGGTTCCGAGAAGTCTGTTCAACGACCTGGAATATCGTCTGAAACAGTTTAATAATGATCATCCTGTAAATAGTGATTCAAATGGTTTACATTAATTTGGTAGATTAGATCATTGATTTTCTTCGTTTACCCCGGCCCCAAGGGGAGCGAAGAAAATCAATTTACTCCCCTTGGAGATGGGGTAAATAAATTGATTTTCGAGCGAAATTAAATAATATAACATTATGGCAAAGGTCAAAGGAAGTATTGTGGTGAATATTGAAAGGTGCAAAGGGTGTGGTGTATGTCTGGTTTCGTGTCCGACCGGCACCATTGAGATGGCAAAGGAGGTAAATGGCAAGGGGTATAACTATGCATATCCTGCACATCCGGAGCTTTGCATAGGATGCGCCAACTGCGCAATCGTTTGTCCCGATGGAGTAATAACTGTGTATAAGACAAAAATATAACCGGCCAATGGAAAAAGAATTACGATTGATGAAAGGGAATGAAGCTGTTGCTGAAGCAGCGATCAGGGCAGGAGCTGATGGTTATTTTGGTTACCCGATCACTCCCCAGAGTGAGATTATTGAATATCTCATGGAAGCCAACCCTTATGAAACGACCGGGATGGTGGTACTTCAGGCAGAAAGTGAGGTCGCAGCCATTAATATGGTTTACGGCGGTGCCGGATGCGGTAAGAAAGTAATGACTACTTCATCCTCACCGGGAATAAGCCTCAAACAGGAGGGAATTACATATATAGCAGGCGCTGAACTGCCATGCCTGATAGTTAATGTGGTAAGGGGCGGTCCCGGACTTGGTACAATCCAGCCGGCCCAGTCAGATTATTTCCAGGCAGTCAAGGGAGGCGGCCATGGCGATTATCATCTTATTGTTCTTGCTCCGGCATCTGTTCAGGAGATGGCTGACTTTGTCGACCTTGGATTTGAACTTGCCTTCAGATACAGGAATCCGGTAATGATGCTTTCCGACGGGGCCATAGGTCAGATGATGGAAAAGGTCTGGCTCAGCCCTCCGAAAGAGAGATCAAGAACGGTACCCGACTGGGCTACAACAGGGAAACCTCCGACAAGGGAAAGAAATATAATCACATCACTCGAACTCGATCCGAACCGGCAGGAGATCTTCAACGAGAAACTGGTAGTCAAATACAATGAGATAAAGGAAAAAGAGGTCCGGTTTGAGGAATTTCAATGTGCTGATGCCGAATACCTTTTTGTAGCTTACGGAACAAGTGCAAGGGTTTGTCAGAAGGCAGTAGAACTTGCACGTAATCAGGGAATTAAAGCTGGTTTGCTGAGGCCGATCACACTTTTCCCGTACCCTTCAAAACAGTTAAATAAGCTTGCTGATCAGGTCAGGCTAATGCTGTCGGTGGAAATGAGTGCAGGCCAGATGGTAGAAGATGTTATGCTTTCGGTAAACGGGAAAGTTCCGGTTTATCATTACGGAAGAATGGGAGGGATGATTCCGACTCCCGATGAAGTTGTTGAAAATCTAAAAGAAAGAATAAAAGGAGGCCGATAGATGAAAGATATGACTGGCATAAAGGAAATAATTAGTCCTGAAAACCTGGCTTACAAAAAGTCAGAAATTCTGACTGATGAGATAATGCATTATTGTCCGGGCTGCGGTCACAGCACAGCTCACCGGATACTGGCAGAAATAATTGAGGAAGAAGGGATTCAGCAGGATACAATAGGAGTGTCACCGGTGGGTTGTTCTGTTTTCCTTTACAACTACCTCAATATCGACTGGCAGGAGGCTGCACATGGGCGTGCCCCGGCTGTTGCTACTGCTATAAAGAGGCTGTTGCCCGAAAAGTTCGTCTTTACATATCAGGGCGACGGTGACCTGGCAGCCATCGGTACAGCCGAAACAATCCATGCGTGTAACCGCGGAGAAAACTTCCTCATAATATTTGTCAATAACGGAATTTACGGAATGACTGGCGGACAGATGGCTCCGACAACTCTTCCCGGTATGAAATCTTCAACATCACCATTTGGAAGAGATGTGCGGACAATGGGTAATCCGCTAAAGATGACCGATATTGTTGCCACCCTCCCCGGAACTTATTATGTAACCCGTCAAAGTGTTCATAACCCTTCAAATGTCAAAAAAACGAAAAGAGCAATGAGGAAAGCTTTTCAGTACCAGAAGCTCAATAAAGGTACTTGCTTCATTGAAATAGTATCCAATTGCCCGTCGGGATGGAAGATGACCCCGGTGCAGTCGAACAAGTGGATGGAAGAGAATATGTTCCCATTTTATCCGCTTGGTGACCTTAAAGTTCCGGAGGAACAGCCGGTACAACAACCTAAATCTGAGTAAAAATGACTGAAGAAATATTAATAGCCGGATTCGGCGGACAGGGTGTTCTGTCGATGGGAAAGATAATGGCATATTCAGGGGTGATTCAGGATATGGAAGTAAGCTGGATGCCTTCGTACGGGCCAGAGATGCGCGGAGGTACTGCCAATGTAATTGTGATCCTGAGCAGTGAAAGGATTAGCTCCCCAATTATCAGGCATTTTGACACAGCGATAATCCTTAACCAGCAGTCGCTCGACAAATTTGAACAATCGGTAAAACCAGGAGGTGTCCTAATTTATGACGGTAATGGAATTACAAGGCATCCCGAGAGAAAGGATATATCAATTTACAGGGTCGACGCTGCTGAAGAGGCTTCAAAGATGAACAGTCCGAAGACCTTTAACATGATAGTACTTGGCGGATTCCTGAAGGTGAAACCGGTGCTGACTATGGAGAATGTTATTAAGGGGTTGAAAAAGTCCCTGCCTGAAAGATATCATAAGCTTATACCGGAAAATGAAAAGTCCCTGCTCCGGGGTGAGGAGATTATTAAAGAGATACAAAAGTTTTAGTTCAGGAATCTTTTTTTACCACGGAGTTTCACGGAGTTACAATGGAGTTTCACTGTTCTGGACTCCGTGATACTCCATAAAACTCTGTGCAACTCCGTGTTTAAATTTTAAGTATTACTCATAGAAATGCATCTCCACTATGTATTTCCATACTGCCGGATGGAGGTAGTACGACATGTTTTTCCCCCGTTTGATGCCGTTCCTTATAAAAGTTCCGGAAATTTCCATCAGAGGTGCTTTAACCCATTTTACCGATGCTTTTTTAAGTATCTCTTCAAGCAGTTCATTTGTCGTTTTAACAGCATCAGGCCTCGGGTACACATAAACAGGGAACTGGCTCACCAGTTCAACTGCATTCTTCCATTTATGGAGCGTATAAAGGTTGTCCTCACCCATTACAAGGACAAATTTATTCTTTGGGTACTTCTCTTTAAGAAGTGCCATAGTATCGATAGTATACGAAGGAGCAGGACGTCCAAACTCAATGTCTGAGGCCTTGAGTCCATCGTTGCCTGCCGTTGCAAGTCCTGCAAGATAAAGCCTGTCACGGTCATTAAGGAGATTATCTTTCTTTTTGAGAGGATTCTGCGGACTTACAACAAACCACACCTGATCGAGATCTGAGAATTCTTTCATATAGCCTGCAATCGCAATATGCCCGATATGAATCGGGTTGAATGAACCGAAAAAAAGACCTATCTTTTGCATGGAATACCTTTCATTCGGTAACATTTGTTAAAAAACTCTTCACCATCTCATATACTTCGTTCTGCGCCCGCTCAAGACTGTCATTTATTGCTATATGATCAAAATTGATGGCCAGTTTCATCTCCTCAATTGCTTTCCCAACCCTCATCTTGATCTTTGAACTGTCGTCAGTTGCCCTTGCCAGCAGCCTCTTTTCAAGTTCTTTTACTGATGGAGGCATTATAAAAACGGATATTGCCTGGTTCCCATAGATCTTTTTCAGGTTTACACCGCCTTTTACATCAACATCAAAGATCACATGCCTGTTATCAGCCCATATCCTTTCTATCTCGCTTTTAAGGGTGCCATAATACTGATCCATGTAAACCTCCTGCCATTCAACAAATTCATTTTTCCTGATCTTCTCCCTGAATTCTTCAGGAGAAATGAAATAATATTCTTTGCCGTTCTTCTCTGTTCCCCTTGGTGCTCTCGTAGTGGCTGAAACAGAGAATTCCAATCCCAGATTCTTACTCAGGAGATGATTCACAATTGTTGTTTTTCCCGCTCCGGAGGGAGCTGAAATTATTACAAGCTTTCCTTCCATATCTTTATTGCCACGAAGGCGCTAAGACGCAAAGTCACAGAATATTATTTGTTTGTTCCTTGATTTTTTCCAACTCATCCTTCATCATTACAACGAGCTTCTGAATTGAGGCATCATTTGCTTTTGAACCCATTGTATTTATTTCACGTCCAATTTCCTGTGCTATAAAGCTGAGTATTTTCCCATTCGGCGATGGTGAATCAATTGTTTCCAGGAAATATTCGCAGTTTTTTTTCAGCCTGACCTTTTCTTCATTTATGTCAAATTTCTCAAGGTAGAAAATAAGTTCCTGCTCGAACCTGTTTTTATCAAGATTCTCCGTGCCAGTGTTGTCTTTGAGGATATTAATAAGCTTTTCCCTTACTTTTTCAATTCTTCCCGGCTCAAAAGTTTCGACCGTTAAAAGTGAATCAAGTATTCCTGATACTCTTTTTCTCAGATCAGCCTCGATCGATTTTCCCTCTTCGATCCTGTAAAGGTCAAGAACATTAATTGATTCTATGATTTGCTTCTTTACAATATTCCACTCATCTTCAGGCAGTTCGGGTTTTTCAGTCTTAAGAGAGTCAGGAAGCCTCATTATAATCGGCAAAATCTGGTCATCAATGTTTATTTCAAGCTCACCGGCTATCTCCTTAAGCTGTTTATAGTAATTCTTTACTATTGATTTGTTGATCACAGGGACTCCCTCGTCTTCAAGAATATCGAAATAGACCGAAATATCGATTTTACCCCTGTCGAGCATTTGGCTGACAAGGTTTCTGATTTCCGGTTCTTTCTCCTTATAAAGCCATGGAACTTTGGCATTCAGATCAAGCTGTTTTGAGTTCAGTGACTTGATCTCAATAGTAATTTTTTTCTGAGGAGTTTCAGCTATAGCCTTGCCATAACCGGTCATGGATCTAATCATTTGTGGTCAGGTTAGTGCTGAAAGGTACAAATTCTCATCCTGTTTTTATAAAAGATGTTAAATAAATATTGCGATGGAATTGTTAATGGTCATATAATGAGGGTTATGCAGAGCATTTCCTGACAGCTAATATTTTTAAGGTGACTGATTTTGTTATTTTTGTGTATGTTAAACGTCTTAAATGACGTTATCAATAATTATAAAGTACCCGCTTATGAAAGTAAGACATTTACTTCCTGCTATACTATTATTTATTTTTGTTCAGCCTCCAGGGTTATCTCAAAATGCAGAAAATGAGATAAATAAAGGGGTAAGTATCACTGATTCAATAAAAAATATTAATCCTGTACAGGTTGATACCATAAGAAGGCACGAAATCGTATTATCACGTGACCAGGCTGTCATCTTCCTGCAAAAGAAAATCCTGGGTCAATCATACAGAGTTGTTCAGCCTGATACTGTAATCAAAAGTGATTCAGGCTTCTACATGGTTAAACCAGACACTCTCTTCTTGCAATCAAGGTACAATTCCTTTAGCGATTCAATAAAAGCAGCAGTAAGTGTACTTATTGATAATTTAGAGAACCGTGATTCTATAAACATAAGTTTCACAGGGATCACTGACAAGGAGTATCAATTCTGGCTTAACTCCAAATCAGAAAAAGTGGTTCGGTTCTGGTTAAAAAATGACCTTAACGATTCAGTGACAGTATGGATTGGGAACCCTTCAAAAAATACAATCGGACTTTATCTGGAGCATGGGGTGAACTTCAGACGGCCGGCCATGCAGGGAAATGTGTCGGAAGCCCGGATAAATGTTGAACCGACTGACAAAACAAAACTGCTGGATATCAAAAAGATAATAACAAAAGTCCAATACTGGAAATTCAGGACCGAAGCTTCATTTGCTCTTAACCAGGGTGTTGTGACGAACTGGGTAAAAGGAGGGGAGAACAGTATTGCCACTGCTCTTGATATTACATGGTTTGCAGATTACAGCAACAAGCCAATGCTCCTCTCATCGAATCATTTTATAAGGCTTAAGTATGGATTGATTAAAACAGGTGAGGATGAAGTAAGAAAGAATATTGATCTGCTTGAGACAAATTCCAAGCTAAACCATAAGGCCTTTGGAAAATTCGACTTTAGCGGAATCATGCTTTTCAAGACTCAGCTCACAAAAGGGTACAATTATCCGGATAAGGTCCCTGTCTCTAAATTCATGAATCCTGCAATCATAACAATTGGCTTTGGTCTTGACTATAAACCAAACAAGTTTACCTCAATAAATTTCTCTCCTCTTTCATATAAAGCAACTTTTGTTCCCGATACTTCAGATATCGATCAGACAAAGTACGGCATAGCGCCCGACAAACGATCAAAACATGAGCCGGGAGCAAGCTTTATGATAACAAATGAATTCAGACCGGTTAAGAATGTGGTGATTACAAACAGGTTACAGCTTTTTACAAATTATGTGAACAATCCTCAGAACATTGATGTCGACTGGGAGATGATCTTCCAGACAAACCTGAACTGGTTTACTGATATAAGACTTAATACTCACCTTATTTTTGACGATGATACAAGGACCCCTGTATTTGATAAGAATAAGAATCCGGTAATCGGAAACGATGGAATTCAGAAAAAAACCGCCAGGGTCCAGTTCAAGGAGCTGCTGGGGCTTTCGTTTATTTTCAGGTTTTAGGAGGAAGATTCTTTTGGTATATTCTGAACCTCTTTATTACCTTTCCCGACATCCTTTCACACTCAGCTCTCATTCTGGTATTCTCCTCCAGAATAAGGTGGCTGTCCAGAAGATCCTTTTTATTCTTTGATGCCGAATCAAGTAGTCTGATTCCCATCAGAACATCTATCCCCTTCGCCCTGTACTCTTTCTTTATTCCGCCCAGCATCAGCATCAGCTTCTTCGATTTCTTCATCTCCTTCAGAATTTTGAATATTCCGAATGGAAATAATCTGCCACCGGCAGCTATGATTCCTGATGTCATATCAGGTAAAGCCACGATAAATCCGACCAGTTCATTACCCGATTTTGCAGCCTTCACATACTGAGGGTCCAGAATAGGAAGATATCTTTGGGCAAATTCTTCTTTCTCAGCATCATTTAGTGGCACATACCCGTAAATTTCACTGAAGGTCTCGTTCATAAGCTCCAGTACCGGAATTATATATGGCTTAAGCTGCTTTTTTGAAGTGAATTCAATAATTTTAATGTCACTGTTCCTCGAAAATCTTTCAAAAGCCTTATTGTATACAAGAGGAAGCTGGTCTGGAATTGGGATCAGGTAATTTACCAGATCGACTTCCTTTGAATAGCCCTCCGATTCCATCATTGCCGGCATATATGGGGAATTTGTAGCAGCAGTAAAGAGTAAAGGGTATTCGTAACCGTCAATCTGGAATCCCTGCGGATCCTTGTCTGAGAATCCCAGCGGCCCGACAATTTTAACCATTCCCTTGCTGATATTCCATTCCTCTACCTGACTCAGAAGGGCATGAAATACCTCCCTGTCATTGTAGCATTCCATGAAACAGAATCTTCCATGTTTTTCGTTCTTGATTGAATTGTACCTGTTGTTCACAAGGCCCATTATCCTGCCAACGGGTTTTCCATCCTTGAATGCAAGGTAAAAAACAGCATCGGCATACTTATACGATTTGTTCTTTTCTTTATTGAAAAGAAGCCACTCATCAGCATAGAGAGGTGGCAGCCAGTTGGGTTCGTCCTTGTGAATCCTGGACGGCAGGTAAATAAAATCACGAAGCTCCTTCTTCGTGATAACCTCTTTAACAACGATTTCTGACATCAGGTGCATTCATTTCTGGTGCCAAGAAACAAAAAAAAACAGTAAGAATGCATTATATGCAATGTTTTTTTTACCCCTAAGTCCCCCAGGGGGGACTTATTGATTTCCTATTATATATAAAGCTCCCCTTGAGGGGTGGGGGGAAAACCTAAGCTTTTAAACACCCTCATGTGGGCTTTAAAATGGGACAGTGCAATCAATTAAAAATAATCACATCCAGTATCACAAAAAGAGCAAATAGGATGCTTGCAATACCATTTGTGG
>DOTV01000192.1:0-3140 GCA_003520925.1 Bacteroidales bacterium
ATGATAAAATGGCTTCGGAATCATCCCAGCATCTTTATGTGGATGACCGGAAGCGATATGCTGCCATTGCCCGAACTTGAAAGAAAGTATATTGAAATACTTGCCTCCGACGATCCCACCAGGCCAATGATAACATCTGCAGCAATGAAGAAAAGCACCATTTCGGGATGGTCGGGAATGAAAATGGAAGGTCCATATGAATATGTTCCTCCTGTTTACTGGTACACCGACACATTGCATGGCGGAGCATACGGCTTTAATACTGAAACAGGCCCGGGAGCCCAGGTCCCTCCCGTTGAGTCTATTCGCGAGATGATCCCTCCCGAATCGCTATGGCCAATAAACGATACGTGGGAATATCACTGCGGAAGGAACGAATTCCAGACCCTCGATCGTTACAATAAAGCAATGAATGAAAGGTTTGGCGCACCTGCCTCTCTGGATGAATACTGCACAAAAGCCCAGCTTCTGAACTACGAATCAATACGTCCTATGTTTGAGGCTTTCCAGGTGAACCGATATGATGCAACAGGTATTATCCAGTGGATGCTTAATTCTTCGTGGCCAAAACTGATATGGCAGCTTTATGGATTCGATCTGCTTCCAAATGGTGCATTTTACGGAACGAAAAAAGCACTTGAACCTCTTCAGGCAATATATGATTACGGGAAAAACGAGATTGTGGTAAACAACTCATCGCTGCAAAGCTATGAAAACCTTAGCCTTAAGGTCAGGGTATTCAACCTCGGTATGAAGGAGTTGCTCTCCCGGGATATTCCTTTCGGGCTCGGTATTAATGACAGAAAGGTGGTATTAAGTCTTCCGGATAAAATCAGCGGACTTGATAAGGCTTATTTTATCGATCTCAGGATCACCTCAGGCAACCCCGAACCCCTTGCAATAAATCAGTATCTGCTGTCCGCCACAAAAGATGAAATTGACTGGAACAGGACCACCTGGTTTTATTCACCGACAAAAAAACAACAGAATCTGCTACAGATCAATGACCTGCCTGATGTAAAGCTTGTTTCAGATTTTATATTCACACCCGCTAATGATAAAATGAATCTGACGATAGAGTTGGAAAATCCTTCCGATCATCTTGCTTTATCAGTGGAACTAATGGTTCTTGATGCTGATTCAGGACATTTTATTGCTCCCGTTTACCTGGAAGACAACTACTTTTCACTTTTGCCCGGAGAAAAGAGAAAAATAGAGGGATACTGTTATATTGATGATTTAGTGAATAAGTCGCTGAAACTGAAGGTTAGCGGATTGAACATCAAATAGCCGGGGCGCATACATTATATACGTATATTTCGATAAAAGAAATAGGGACATGTCGTGACATGTCCCTATTGTTTTTTGTTCACCTCTCTTTCCAAAACCCCTTCTGTCCTGCCCTGACCGAAACGTCAGGGGGACAGGGGAACGGAAACAGGTTACAGACTCCAGCCTTTTCTGTATTCGTAGGCGAACATTTCGTTTGCTTCGGGAAGATTTGTAATCTTCATATTGGCTGCATCATACTCGAGCGTGATATTTGCCCTCTGATGCTTGACGGCAATATTTGTAAGAAGCATGATCTCAGTTAATTTGGATGAAATTGAAAAATCATTGCATGATTTCTTTCCGTTCTTGATTGCATCGATCCAGTCTTCAAAGATATTTCCGGTGCGTGGAAGCCATGCATCAGGTCCCTTGAAATCGACATTTGCAGGAATAAGCTCTGGCATTGCGCCATGACTGCCATGGGTAATAATGCCCTTGTCGCCGTAATAGGTTGCATCTTTCATTGCACGGCCTGCCTCGAGTGTTTCCGGACGCGGTGGCCTTAATCCGCCGTCACACCATGAAACCTTTACAGGGGGCATATAACCACGGGCAGGGAATTCATATGTTACCATTTCACATAATGGCATATAGTCGGTGCTGTATGGAGAGCTTGTTGCCTGTATCTTTGTCGGCATTCCCAGATTAAGAGCCCAGATGGGTGCATCAAAAATATGAGCTCCCATATCACCCATTGCTCCGGTTCCGTAATCCCAGAGTCCTCTCCAGTTAAAATGGAATGCTTCGGGATTATATGGCTTTTCGGGAGCGGGTCCTAACCATACATCATAATTCACCTCCTTCGGAACAGGAACTCCTGCAGGCCTTTTTATATCACCCTGCGGCCAGAAACCCATAGGCCGGTTTGTTGACAGCTGAACTTCCCTGACGAGCCCGATTACACCCGACTGTATCCATTCCACAGTTTTACGTGTTCCTTCTGTGGCATGTCCCTGATTACCCATCTGTGTCACAACATTGTTTTCCTTTGCCAGTTGTGCAAGTTTCCGGCATTCAGTGATGGTTTTTGCCATCGGTTTCTCAATATACACGTGTTTCTTGGCACGGAGGAATGCTGCGGCAATAGGAGCATGGTTATGGTCGGGGGTGCCTATTACAACTGCATCTATCGATTTTTCTTTCTCCAGCATCTCACGCCAGTCGGAATAAACCTTTGCTTTCGGATAGCCTTTTATTATATGACCTGAATAATTGGGATCGACATCACATATTGCATAAATATTGGCAAGCTTTATTACCCTGTTTGCTGCATCACCCATCTGCATTATCGCATTTGGATCGGTGCCTGGCCTGTTTTGTCCTGCCGGACGCTGACCACCCTGTCCTGGTGCTCCCTGAGGCGGAGCTCCCGGCTGCTGGTTTCTTTTCATCATTTCAGCCATCCTTGCCTGCTGGGCAGCTATCTGCTCCTTGGTCATCGGTGTCCCGTTCATGTTTCTCTGAGGTCTTACAATAGGGACATCAGGTGAAGCGATCTGCTGAATGTCGCCTCCGCCCTGGCTTCCGACTCCAATCCCGGCAACATTAATGAGGTCACTTGGTGCAGTGTACCCTTTTCCGCCCATAGCGTGACGCGGAATTATGGTGAAGGCTGCTGCTGCAGTTGCTGTGGTGCCTAAAAAACTTCTTCTCGAAAGCTTTTTGTTACCAGGCACTTTTTTGTTGAGGTTTTCCTGATTCATAATTTGATGGTTTGGTTTTGGATTTAATATCTATATAGACATTATAGGTTGATGTTTTATTCCTGTCAGGCTTCAATTACGACGTACGAGGCACGACGCACGACA
>DOTV01000192.1:3402-18764 GCA_003520925.1 Bacteroidales bacterium
ACGACACACGATGCACGACGCACGGCTCACGACAAACGGCACAAATAGTTTAATGTTGCCATGTGTCCTGTGATGTTTGAGGCGAGTCTGTGATGGAATCATAAATTGCCTGTAAAATATATGGTCGGATATTCAAATCAGACAATAAATTGTTGTTTCTCGTCGGATAAACCCTGTTTGAGAAGAAAACATAGGTTATTTCGTACTCGGGGTCAATCCAAACAAAGGTTCCCGTATAACCCGAATGACCGAAACTCTCCGGTGATGCACTCATTGCGGGATATGCTTCTGCAGGACCGAGTTCCTTATTATTAAGCAAAGGTTTATCAAATCCAAGTCCTCTCCGGTTATTGTTTTCAGGGAACTGCACCCGTGAGTACTCTTCGAGTACATCCCTGTTTATAATCTGTTCCCCTCCGTATTCACCTTTTCTTCTGTAAAGTTCCATCAGCTTCATAAGGTCGTTTGCGGTGGCAAACAGACCGGCATGACCTGATATCCCGCCAAGCATTGCCGCCCCCTCATCATGCACAGTCCCATGAAGTAGCTGCCGTCTGAAAAGCGAGTCGTACTCGGTTGGTACAATCCTGTCCAGAGGGTATTTCTTATACGGATTAAAGCACATATCATAGGCACCCAGCTTGTGAAATATATTTTTAGTAACAAAATCGTACCATTTTTCGCCAGTCAGATTATCGATTATACCGGTCGAGATAATGAAGGTAAGATCTGAATAGACATATTTTTTCTCGCCAAGGGGACTCTTTTTGATCTCATTGAAAATCTTCTTCCTGTAATTCTTATTTATATACAGGTTATTAGCAACCTTTAGCGGGTATTTTTTAGAGTATTCTGTTCTGAAGATATTCCTTTTAAAAGAAGAATCTTTCCTGACTGTCTCCTTCCAGAACGGAATCCAGTCCTTAAGTCCGGCCTGGTGGGTCAGCAGATCTTTCATCAGAAGACCACCCTTGTTTGTTTTTCTGAAATCAGGAAGGTAATCACCAAGCTTCTTCTCGACGGAAAACTTTCCTTCCGAATCAAGCAGCATAAGCCCGGCAAGTGTTGATGAAACTTTTGTCACCGATGCCAGGTCAAAAAGATCATCTTTTCTTACCGGAATTATGTCATCATAAGTATGGTACCCATAAGTCTTATGAAAGACCACGATCCCTTTCCTTGCAACCATTATTTCGCAACCCGGATAGGCTTTGGCTTCTAATCCGATATTGGCTATCGAATCGATTTTCCTGTTAAGACCCGCCGATGATAATCCTGCGTTTTCGGGAAACCCGTACTGAAGTCTTATATTGCCTGTGGTTGAAATACCAAAACCTTCCGGCCGGTCATTATTAATTCTTACCGGGAGATTTCCGCTGGCTCCAATACCACCGAATATCAGCTGTGCCGATAAATCCTCAGTATATTCATTATCCGCGAATGCAAAAACAAGTCCATCAGCTTTATTGAGTGCATCATAATTCTCAAGTCCTGAAGGATTTCCAAAATATGTGATTATAGTTCTTACTGACTCCGGAAGATTATGCAGAATGCACCATAAGCGGGTTAACATCCTGGAATTTATCTCCTTATCGGGATCCGAATCAGATATTCCCATAATAATCAGGTCATATCCTGATAATGAAGCAATCAGTTCAGCGAACTTGTCTTCATCGTCTGTAGAAATACTGAGGGTATCCGCAGGACAATAATCCAGTAATCTATTCTGATATACCGGGAACCTGTTCCCGTTTAATTCAAGAACAGCTATTTTAATATCCTGCAGGTTCTTTACCGGAAGGATATTATCCTTATTGATGAGAACTGTAAGTGATTTTGCATATTGATCCCTAAGTACTGCCTTTGCTGCACCATTATCAAAATCCAAACTCAGATTACCCGTCATTTCTTTTCTATAGGTTGAATTAACAACAGAATCTGACCGGACCTGATTAATCTGATTTATTAAAGAAGTATCACTAACCTGAGCACAGAGCCCCTGCGTCAATATAAGTAGGAAAGCTGAAAAAATGTATTTGATTGATTTAGTTAGCATTATTTTTGAAACTCATTTTTGGATTATCGACTAAAAATAAGCAAAAATTTGCGCGAATCAAGACAATCCAAAAACTATATAATTTCAATCAATATTACTATATTTCAACCCTGATTGCCCTTTTAATGAAAAAAACTCTTCTGTCAGGCCTGATTTTTATTATATGTCTTATTCTGAGTAGTTTAAATTATGTTAATGCACAGAATAATGAAAACCTTGACAAAAAAGTAATTAAAAGGTTAAAAGAGTGGGAAAATCCTCTTGTCAGATGGCAGCATATAGCAAAACCAAAACTTGATTCTTTAAGGATAAATAATGAACCCGGAACAATTTCACTTTTTTTTGCACCCGGTTTATCATATTATCCATTCAGGGAGGATAGCTACGGGATCTTTATGGAATCAATCCGGAAAAAGCTCGGGAAAAAATTCCGGAAATATAAAATTGAGGTTATTACAAACAATTACACACTCGATCAGCTGATTCCGAATTATTACAGGAAAGATTTTCCTGTTGATTCGTCAAGGTTTCCTGCTAAAAACACAGAAAAGAAGATACTGGTCAGGAAAACAGGAGGGGAAGAGCCTCAAAAAGGGCTTTTCGGGAATTCGATAGCCCTCTGGCACAGTCACGGATACTATTTTGAGATGGGGCTCGACAGGTGGGAATGGCAGCGGGCAAAGCTCTTCGGCACCGTCGAGGATATTTCGATTATGGGTTATGTCGTTCCATATCTTACTAGAATGCTCGAGAACGCAGGAGCAAATGTTTTTCTTCCCCGGGAAAGGGATATTCAGACAAATGAAGTAATAGTCGATAACGACAAGTCGTCGCATGGTTCTGAATTTATTCTTCCAACAAATAAAAACATTCAGAAAATTCAACAGGGTTTCCTGCTTACCGATACCATCTTTCCGGGCTATAACCCATTCAAGGGCGGAACTTCTTTGCGGATTGTTAATGATTCTGCTGCTTTTGTTCCTGAAATTCCTCAGGATGGAGATTATGCAGTTTATCTATCATATCCTTTGCTGAAGGATAACAGTAAGCAGGTCAGATACATTGTATCCCATACAGGAGGAAAAACAGAATTCAAGGTTGATCAGACAATGGGAGGAGAAACATGGATTTACCTCGGTACATTTAACTTCGGCTCCGGAGTAAATAGGGCCACCGGCTCCGTTACAGTTACGGGTGCTGAAAAAGACAATGGTTTCATTGCCATCGATGCCGTAAGGTTCGGAGGAGGTATGGGGAATGTTGCAAGAAGACCTTCAGGTGAGATTATTAAAAATCAGCAATCTCTGAATGAGAATATTTCTCAGGGTAGCGAAAACGATAAATCTGTTACCCCTGAGTTTACATGGAAGCTTAGTAATATGCCCAGATTTCTAGAAGCTTCCAGGTACTGGCTTCAATATGCTGGTATGCCCGATTCGCTTGTTTACACTCCTACTAATTCCAGGAACGATTACAATGACGATTATCAGTCGAGGGGTCTTTGGGTTAACTATCTGAAGGAAGAGCTGGGATTACCTATCGACCTGTCGCTTGCATTTCACAGCGATGCAGGTGTTACTCCCGGCGATTCAATAATAGGTACCCTGGCTATATTTCATACTTCTGCCGACAATGGAAAATTTTCTTCAGGAACCTCCAGGATGGCTAGCCGGGATCTTTCTGATATAGTACAGACTCAGATTGTCGATGATATAACGAGAGACTTTGAACCTCAATGGACCAGGAGAGGATTGTGGGATAAACCATATTCGGAAGCCAGAAGACCAGATGTTCCGGGGATGCTTCTCGAACTTCTTTCACATCAGAACCTGGCAGATATGCGTTACAACCTCGATCCGAGGTTCAGGTTCAGCGTTTCAAGGTCGGTATATAAGGGCATTCTGAAATATCTGGCCTTTATTGAAAACCGTGATTATACAGTTCAGCCTCTGCCTGTAACAGGGTTCGCTATCACACCATTGTCAGGCAAAAAGGTCAGATTATCATGGATACCTGTAAATGATGAAAATGAACCTTCTGCAAGACCAGATAAGTTTAAGGTTTTCACAAGGAGAGGCAACAATGGATATGATAACAGTTTTGTAACAAATGATACATTTACCGAAATAGAACTTCCATCATTTGATTCGATTTATACATTTAAAGTCACAGCAATTAACTCCGGTGGGGAAAGCTTTGATTCCGAGGAGCTGTCGGCCGGAATAACAACAGGCAATACACAATCCGTTCTCGTTGTAAACGGGTTTGACAGGATATCAGGTCCCTCCTGGATCGATACGGGAGATTTCGCAGGCAGATCCTGGTGGGATGACCGCGGAGTCCCGTTTCATTATGATTTTATTACAATCGGCGAACAATACGACTTTAACAGGAAAAACCCCTGGCTCGATGATGATTCGCCAGGATGGGGAGCTTCATATACTGATGCAGCAGGCATAGTAAATCCGGGAAACGAATTTAACTACCCCAGTATTCATGGCAAAGCTATATTGGCTGCCGGGCATTCTTTTTTCTCGGTATCGGATGAGTATTTCACATCACACTCAATACCTGCTTCGGATTATAAGATCATCGACCTTATCTTTGGAGAGGAGAAATCAACCCGGTTTTTCAACGACACCTCACGTATCGATTTCCGGATATATACACCGGAATTCATGAAAAAGATTGAAGAGGTTACAAATGCCGGAACCGGTATTTTTATTTCGGGAGCCTATATCGGGTCAGATCTGTTGATCCCGAATGACTCGACGGCTATCAGGTTTGCTGAAAAGACGCTTCATTTTCTTCCCCGGACAGGTCATGCTGTCAGGACTGGTAAAATATATGCAACTGACTATGCGAAACCTGAATTCAAAGGGTCATACAGTTTTAATACCGGCTACTCGCATTCAATTTATCAGGTTGAGGCTCCTGATGCCATTGAACCTGCAGGAAAAGGAGCAGTGTGCTCCTTCAGGTATACGGAAAACAATACTTCGGCCGGAGTGGCATTTAAAGGAATAAGTAATGTTGTTGCCCTGGGATTTCCTTTTGAAACTATTTCGGACGAAAAGCAGAGGGAACTGCTTATGAGTCAGATTCTGAAATTTTTAGCTAAATGAAATACACGATGGAGAAAAAAGTTGCATCATTTTTACCCTTTTCTGATAAGGAGTCATTGGACCACACTATTAAGTCGCTTAAAGACTCAGGTCAAATGGCTGACATTGTTATACTGAAAGGTACGGACAGCATTGCTGAGTTACAATATACTGAAGTTAAATACCTGAGGTCGGAAGGATTCTCATCGACCGTTTCTGTAAAAAAGATCGCTGATTCGGCTGCCACTGAATATATTCTCATTTATTCCAAGACATTTCCACTTGACCTGGGAAAATTTGCAATTAACAGAATGATCCAGGTTTGTGAAAACATGAATGCAGGAATTGTATATTCAGATTATTTCGAAAACAGGAATGGTCAGCTCTCGCCCCATCCTCTCATTGATTACCAGGATGGAAGCCTCAGGGATGATTTCAATTTCGGGTCAGTAGTTCTCTATAAGACATCTGCATTTATTTCAGCATGCAAATCAATGGCTGAAGAATTCAGATTTGCCGGGTTGTATGACCTCAGGCTGAAAATATCAAAAGATCATCCGGTAGTTCACCTTCCTGAGATGCTGTACACAGAAATAGAACACGATACACGCAAATCAGGTGAAAAGCAGTTTGACTATGTTGACCCCAGGAACAGGGAGGTTCAGATCGAAATGGAGAAAGCCTGCACAAATCATCTCAAAGAGATTAACGGCTGGCTGAGGCCTGAATTTGGTGATATAAGCTTTGAAAAAGAGCAATTTGAATATGAAGCCTCAGTTATCATTCCGGTAAAGAACCGGGCGAAGACAATCAGCGATGCAATAAGGTCAGTTTTAAGCCAGAAGACGACTTTTAAATTCAACCTGATGGTAATCGATAACCATTCATCTGATGGTACAACAGAAATGATCGGTAAAATTGCACAATCAGACCAAAGGGTTGTTCACATAATTCCCGAACGTCTTGATCTGGGTATTGGTGGCTGCTGGAACGAAGGTCTCTTTCACACGAAATGCGGGAAATTCGCTATCCAGCTCGATAGCGACGACCTGTATATCAGTGATAATGTTATCAGCAGGATTGTGCAGGAATTTTACTTACAGAAATGCGCAATGGTGGTGGGTTCGTATAAAATGGTGGATTTTAATCTTGAGGAGCTTCCTCCCGGACTTATTGATCATAAAGAATGGACACCTGAAAACGGCAGAAATAATGCGTTGAGGATAAATGGATTAGGTGCCCCAAGAGCATTTTATACCCCTGTTATAAGGAGCATAAGGGTCCCAAATGTGAGCTATGGTGAGGATTATGCTGTGGGTCTGGCGATCAGCCGTCATTATCAGATTGGAAGGATATATGAACCTTTGTACCTTTGCCGGCGGTGGGAGGGTAATACTGATGCAGCACTCGACATAAGCAGAGTCAACGCCCATAACCTTTACAAAGACAGGTTGAGAACTATTGAACTGGTGGCAAGAAAGCAGCTGAACAGAAAGTAATCTTCTGATGATTTACACCAACCAGATTGACGAACTTTTTTCATCCCAGCTCAGGGATTGGGACCTTGCGAAGCTTAATTACGGCCAGCTTGAAAAGATCAGGACCAGAAGCATGGATTTCGGTACTTTTGAAGTACTTGTCCAGTTCAACCCTGAGAGGATAAGATCATCAACTGCAAAGGTTGATGTTAAATCAATTGGGGACAGGCCATGCTTCCTTTGCGGGAAGAACAGGCCGCCGGAGCAGAAAGGTATCACTTTCGAAAACAATCTTACAATTCTGGTCAATCCGTTCCCGATCTTCCGGAGACATCTGACAGTGCCTTCTGAGGATCATACTGATCAGAGAATCGCTGATAGCTTTGGCATAATGCTCCTGCTTGCGCAGGCAATTTCCTCATATACTGTATTTTACAACGGACCGCAATGCGGTGCCTCTGCTCCCGATCATTTCCATTTTCAGGCTGGCAGCACCGGATTAATGCCAATCGAAAATGATTTCCGGAATGGGAAAAACACTTCATTGCATTATTCTGAACAAGGTATCGAAGTATGGAAGTGGAGAAATTTTTTACGAGGTATAATTACACTTAAAGGGAGTGACAGAGAAAATATTATCAGGATATTTGATCGCTTATTTTACGGATTATCAGAAATTCAGCCCGACAGACCTGAACCGATGCTTAATATCCTGGCCGGTTTTGAATCGGGCGAATGGATCATTCATATAATCCCGAGGAAGCTTCACCGCCCGGCTCAGTTTTTTGCCGAAGGCAGCGGTCAGATACTTTTAAGCCCGGCAGCTGTTGACCTTGGCGGAGTTATCATAACCCCAAGAGAAGAAGACTTTGACAGGATAAGAAAAAGCGATATAGAAGACATATTCAGACAGATATGCTTCGAAGAAATTGAACTTAACGGCTTATTAAACAGAGTGCTATGATTGAAAAAGGCAAGGTTCCTGAGATTCAGGTCGGAATCTTTTCAGCAAAGGAGATCTGTTTTACTCTTAATTCCTCCTTTATAGAGAAAAAAAGCGGCGCTTTATTTTCAGGAAAATGGGTTGCCGGACTCTCGGGTGTCAAAGTGGTTTTGAGGAATGAGAGCATCAAGCATGAGATGGAAGCGCCTGTTTATCTTGTACCGGCTGATCACAGTGACTCCTCATTCACCCTTCAGGCAGTTACTATCGGAGTTGATTTTCACTGGCAGCGAAAAGAGGATCAGGTTTTCAGGGGAAGTCTCCGGCTGATTACCGGCGATAACATGATCACAGCTGTAAACATATTGCCGGTTGAGGATTACCTCATTAGTGTAATATCTTCGGAAATGCGGGCAACATCATCCGAGGAATTTCTGAAAGCTCATTCAGTTATCTCACGTAGCTGGTTGCTGGCACAGATCGAAAAGAGCAAAAAGATAAAGTCGGAAGGAAAAAAGTACAATGCCGTAACAATAAATGACAATGAAATTGTCCGATGGTACGACAGGGAGGACCATCAGAATTACGATGTTTGTGCGGATGATCATTGCCAGAGATACCAGGGAATCACCAGGGCATCATCGCCAGCCGTAGAAAAGGTGATCATGGAAACATACGGTGAGGTTCTGACTTTCGAAGGTTCGATTTGTGACACCCGCTATTACAAATGCTGCGGAGGTATGACCGAACAATTTGAAAATGTCTGGGAACCAGTCCGCCATCCCTACCTTCAGGGTATTATTGATAATTCGGCTCCGGTGGAAGGCTTTTCCACAGATCTGACAAAAAAAGAGGGTGCTGAGAAGTGGATACTTGAAAACCCTGAAGCCTTCTGCAATACAACCGATCAGAAAGTACTTTCACAGGTACTCAACGATTATGATCAGGAGACAAATGATTTTTTCAGATGGAAAGTGGTCTATACTCAGCAGGAGCTTAGCGACCTGGTAAAATTACGAACAGGCAATGATTTTGGAATTATAACTGACCTGATTCCTCTTGAGAGAGGCGTTTCAGGACGAATTACCAGATTGAAGATTGAGGGCACTTTAAAAACAATGATTTTAGGTAAGGAACTTGAGATCAGGAAATCGCTCTCAAAGTCACACCTGTACAGTTCATGCTTCTTTGTGGAAAAAGCGATTACCCTTGACGGAACAAAATTCATTCTTCATGGGGCAGGATGGGGTCATGGCGTAGGTTTATGCCAGATAGGGGCCGCAATGATGGGTTCCAAAGGATATACATATCGTCAGATATTAATGCATTATTTCATAGGGGCTACCTTTGAAAAGTTATACCATAAATAAGATCATCATATCAAAAATATTTAAAAAGGCTTAAATGAACCAGAACAAAGACCGGTCACCATGGACATGGATCCCTACACTGTATTTTTTCCAGGGAATTCCTTACAGCATTGTAATGATAACATCTGGTCTGATTTACAAGACCATGGGCATCTCGATTGCCTCATTTGCTTTCTGGACCAGCTTGTTATACCTCCCCTGGGCAATCAAGCCTCTCTGGAGTCCTTATATTGATGTTGTCTCAACAAAAAGAAACTGGGTTATATGGACCCAGCTTCTTCTTGGATGTGCTTTTATTGCCGCCGGATTAATGATGCCACTCTCTTTCTTTTATCCTCTAAGCCTTGGAGTTTTTGCGGTTATTGCAATTTCTTCGGCAAGTCATGATATTGCCGCCGACGGCTTTTATATGTATGCGCTCGACCAGCACAAACAAGCATTCTTTGTTGGTATAAGGTCAACATTCTACAGGTTTGCAATGCTTACAGCCCTGGGACTTATACCGGTGCTTGCCGGAACAATTCAGAAAAGCACAGGTCTGAAACCGGTAACGTTTCAAACCCGGTCAGTGCCTCCGGAAGAATATGTTCCATTTGATCCTTCCGGAATAGAAATTGTAAAGTCGGAAGGTGAACCGGCGCTTCTCATTTTTCCGCGCAATCTTGAAGTACCTGTTTTCCACGAGGGAAAGTCAGCCATCGATTCTGCTGTTGTATATATAGCGCTCTCAGCTCCACCTGAAAATGGTGAAACAGTAGTTGTCAATGTTGTGCGTAAATCGGGCAGCAAGGATATAGACCTTTCCAAAAAGCAGACAGGCAGGTTTGAATTCACAGGCAGTAACTGGAATAAACCGGTTGCTGCTTCTGTTAAAGTAAATCATAATCTTACCGGTTCGGCTTCATCAGAATTTCTGGTCACCGCCGGGAATATTGCTTTCAGCTGGATGGTTTCCCTGGGTATCCTCGGTATTCTACTGCTGCTTTTGGCCATCTACAACCGGATAATGTTGCCACGTCCTGATGAAAAAAGCACAAGTGAAAAAATAGGATGGAGCGTTTACAAAGAGGTTTTTGTATCATTTTTTACTAAACCAGGCGTTATCCCTGCGCTTATTTTCTTCCTTTTGTACCGGCTGGGCGAATCCCAGCTTGTAAAGGTTGCAACACCCTTTCTTGTAGATTCAAGGAGTTCGGGAGGGATCGGTCTGACATCTGCCCAGTACGGCATTGCATATGGAACAATAGGTATGCTTTGCCTTACTCTCGGAGGAATTCTCGGAGGAATAACGGCAGCCAGGTTCGGGCTGAGAAAGCTTATCTTCATTATGGCACTATGTATGAACATACCGATAAGTGTTTATATCTATCTTTCTCAGGTACAGCCTATGCCCGGCGATCTTACTATCTATCTTTCAATTGCACTTGAACAATTCGGGTATGGATTCGGGTTTACTGCCTACATGCTTTATATGCTTCATTATGTGGGAGAAAGCAGATATAAAACTGCAGAATATGCTATCGGAACCTCGCTTATGGCACTGGGAATGATGCTTCCAGGAATGATTTCCGGAACTGTGAAAGAGGCACTTGGCTACCAGCATTTCTTTATTTATGTAATATTGTGTTCAATCCCGGGACTGATAGCCATCAGATTTCTGAAAATAGATCCTGCTTTTGGAATAAAGAAGAAATAAGTTGATATAAATAGAAATACATAGAAATGCAAATAAAATGAAATCAATAGAACTGTCAAAAGTCGAGCAGTCATTCTTTTCAAGCTCCGGAAGAGGGATCCATTCAACAGCTATCCCGTACATTGTTGTTCATAATTTCCCCGATCTTGGATTGCTGACATCGCTAAGGTTCCTTGAATGGGTGAATGAAAATCCTGAGGGGGTTATAAGTCTGCCAACAGGCAAAACCCCGGAGTATTTTATAAAATGGACAAACAGACTGTTGCAGGGATGGGATCAGAAAGAAAACAGGATCATTATGGAAACTCACGGACTCTCGATTGTTAAGAAACCGACACTGAGAGGGTTGCATTTCGTCCAGGTTGAAGACTTTTATCCTATAGATCCCGAACAGCATAACAGTTTTTACGATTATGTAAGGAATTTTTATATCAGGGGATTCAATCTTGATCCGGCAAAGGCATTGCTTATAAATGCTGATGAAATAAAACTATCACAGAATAAGCATTATACGGAGATATTTCCGGATAACCGGATTGACCTGACCCTTCGAAACAGGGAAGCTGGTTCACTATTCGAAAAATTGCAGCAGGAGTCCATTTTCCGTATTGACAACTGGTGTACAAATTATGAAAACCAGATACGGGATATGGGAGGGATAGGTTTTTTCCTAGGAGGGATGGGCCCTGATGGTGCAATAGCTTCCAATACACGTGGAAGCGATCATAACTCAACAACCCGGCTTACGGCAACAAATTTCGAAGCCCAGGCTGCATCAGCAGGTGATCTGGGTGGTATAGAAGTTTCAAGGAACAGGCTGGTTATCACAATCGGGCTGGGTACAATTACTTACAACCCGGATGGTGTGGCGATAATATTTGCTGCCGGCGAAGCCAAGGCCCCGGTGGTAAGGAATGCATTGGAAAATCCCCCTGATAACTTCTATCCGGCAACTGTCCTGCAGAGACAAAAGAATGCACGTTTTTACCTTACCGAGGGAGCGGCAGTCCGGCTTCATGACAGCATTGAAAAATATTACAGAGAAGGAGATTGGACATTTGAAAAGACCGAAAAGGCTGTATTCGATCTTTGCCAGAAGATCGATAAATATGCCCATAAGCTTGAAATTGAAGACCTGAAAAATGATAAATACTGTTGTCTCATTCCTGGCCTGAGCCTCGACAGGGTCAAGGATGTTATTGAAGCTACAAAACAAAAAATAGTAAAGGGAAACGCTAAAGAGCAAAACCAGACCTTCCTTCATACCGGCCCGCATCATGACGATATAATGCTTGGAATTTTCCCATGTATTATCCCGACCCTCCGTGAAGCATCGAACCGGTTCCGTTTTACAGTTTGCACTTCAGGATTCACAGCAGTTACAAACGATATGCTTCAGAATTTTCTCCAGGAAACCCTGAATCATATAGAACAGGATAAGGTCAAAATGATTGAATATCCTGATTTCTTTCAGAAGGGCTATAAGTACAAGTTTGATAAAGATGTAAGCCATTATCTCGATAAAATCGCGGCAAAAGATGAACCTGGAAAGCTGAGGGGAGTCTGTCACAGGATAATAAGAGTGATGGTCGATGTTTACAATCTGAAATCAAGGGAAGAGCTTACAGGACAGATAGAGAAGAATATTGAATTGCTGAAATCAAGCTATAGCGGTGAGAAGAATCCACCCGATATTCAGAAGCTTAAAGGTATGATCCGCGAATTTGAAGAGGAACTTGTCTGGGCCCATTACGGAGTTAAAGTCCAGGACATTCAGCACCTTCGGCTGGGCTTTTATACTGGTGATATATTCACTCCGCAGCCGAACACCAAACGCGACGTTGAACCAATCCTGGAAATGCTGAGGGAGGTAAGGCCTACTGTTGTAAGCATGGCTTACGATCCGGAAGGCTCGGGACCCGATACTCATTATAAAGTTCTTAAGGCACTGGCTAAGGCATTAAGTATCTGGAAACAGGAAGAGGACCTATCAAATTTGCGAATTATTGGCTACAGGAATGTCTGGTTCAGATTTCATCCGTCGGAGGTAAATGTTTTCACACCTGTCTCGCTTAACTCAATGGCTGTTTTGGAAAAATCGTTCAAGGATTGTTATATAAGCCAGGTAAATGCTTCATTCCCCAGCTATGAACTGGATGGACCGTTCAGCGACCTTTCACAGCACGTCTGGGTAGAACAATTCAAAAGGGTTCAGCTTATACTCGGGAAAGATTACTTCTATGAAAACGAAAGCCCTAAGATTCGTGCAACCCATGGAATGATATTTCATAAGGAAATGAAGCTGGACGAGTTTCTCATGCATGCAAATGAGCTTGAAAAGAGCATGGAAGGCGAGGTCAGATAGTTATTAATAACTCAGTACAAAAGATACTTCTGAACTTTCTTTCGGAAAGTCGGAACGGATCCATTCCATAATTCAAGGATTGAGTCTGTCCTGAAATTTTTAGTGAACTCTTTTCTTATTTTATCTGTCCCGCACACCTTATCAAACATTTCAAGCCTTGATTTTTCACATAATGCGAAAAGGTCTTTTCCAGGCCATAGTTTATGAGCTTCCTGGAGAATATAAAACTGGATCATTGACAAGGGAGCCCTGTATTTATCAATCAGATGGATTTGAACCCCATGGACCATTTTTCCCTGAGAGACACTGTAATACGGTTTGTAATGGACCGGTCGGAAAATCAGACCTGGAAGCCCCAGTGCATTAAGGTTTTGTGTCAGTGAATCGGCATTGATCCACTCTGTTGCGAAGGTTTGAAATGGCAGGGTGTAACCTACACCTATGCTTGCAACGTAAAGTTCTCCGATTATGCCTGTGGCAGGATAAAAGTAGCTGGTTGCTGTCTGCGGAATATGAGGTGATGATGGTACCCATGGCAATCCTGTCTCCTCAAAACACATATCTCTTTTCCATCCATTCATTTTGATCACTTTCAGATCGCATTTCATTCCGTTTTTAAGCAATCCTTCACCATTCAGAAACAATGCCAGTTCTCCGACAGTCAATCCATGGATATAAGGAACAGGATACTGACTTACAAAAGAGATGAAGTCCTTTTCAACAAGGGGTCCCTCCATTCGCACTCCTCCGAGAGGATTTGGCCTGTCGAGAACAATAAAAGGAATGTTGTTTTCTGCAGCAGCCTCCATTGCAAGTCCAAGCGTGCTTATGAATGTGTAAGATCGTGACCCTATGTCCTGAATATCGTAAACCAGAAGATCAATACCTTCAAGCATTTCTTTAGTAGGTTTTCTTGTATTTCCATATAAGCTGGAAACTTTCAGATGTGTCGACGGATCGATTGTGGAACCGATTATTTCTCCGGCGGTATATTCTCCCCTTACTCCGTGCTCCGGCCCGTACAGGCTGGTCAGCCTGACTCCGGGAGCTTTATAAATAATATCTATACAGGACCGAAGATTCCTGTCAACACCTGTGGGATTGGTTATAAGGCCGACTCTCTTTCCTTTCAGTACTTCAAATTTGCTTTTTACAAGCATCTCCAGCCCGGTTTCAACTACCTGGCCCTGCAATCCTACCGGATTAAATAAGATCTGTATGATCAAAATCATTCTGAAAAAAGTTGAAATCTTGTTTATCATGGCGTCAGGTTTATAAAATGCAGGTTCTTAATAAATTCGATAAATTGAACTGAAATTACGGTAAATATAATCACGGGTTTTGTCACATATTCTTATTTTTATGCCTTTTTACATAAATGTGATATGAAAAAAAGTTCCGGCAGGCTTGTTTCACTTGATATATTCAGAGGATTGACGATAGCTTTCATGATCATCGTGAACACTCCCGGAAGCTGGCAGTATGTCTACGCACCGCTTCGTCATGCCAAATGGCACGGTTGTACTCCCACTGATCTTGTTTTTCCGTTTTTTCTGTTTATTGTTGGTGTCTCAATGTGGTTTTCTCTTAAAAAATACGGACACGAACTTAACGGGAGTTCATTTTTAAGAATAGCGAGGCGGACAGCATCAATTTTCGCACTCGGTCTTTTCCTTAATATATTTCCATCTTTCGACAGAGATTATTCAACCCTCCGGATAATGGGGGTGCTTCAGAGGATTGCTCTGGCTTACGGACTTGGTGCACTGATATGCATGACAATCAATCGTGATTATTTATGGATCGTCACAGCTGTTCTGCTATTGCTCTACTGGGCAGTTCTTGCATTTTTCGGCGGGGCCTACCCTTATAGTCTCGAAGGAAATGTAGTCCTTAGGATCGACAGGTTGATTCTCGGAACAAAACACCTTTACACAGGTTTCGGTATACCATTCGAACCAGAAGGATTGTTAAGTACTGTTCCTTCAATTTGTACAGTGATAATCGGTTATTATACCGGAGAACTTGTGGGAAAAAAATCGGATGGAGGAAAAAATGTTCTGAAGACACTTATTATAGGAGCCGCCCTGCTCGGACTCGGTCTACTATGGAATAAGATGTTCCCGATCAATAAAGCCCTGTGGACCAGCTCATACGTTCTCTATACCTCAGGTATTGCCATGATGGTCTTTTCGGCTATCTACTGGCTGGCAGATGTCCTGAATTTCAGGAAGTGGGGTCTCTTTTTTATTATTTTCGGTACAAATGCACTGTTTTCATATTTTCTTGCCGGCATCTGGACCAGATTAATGCTGCTTATTAAGTTACACAATGATGGTAATGCCATCAG
>DOTV01000192.1:19109-22582 GCA_003520925.1 Bacteroidales bacterium
TTAATCTGGAGTATTGCGTTAATTTTGTATAAGAAGAAAGTACTGATAAGGCTTTAGCATCAGGCGTCAGGCTCCCCTCCTGGGAGGGGATAGGGGTGAGTTTATTGATAATAAATTGTAATTTTTAGATCATGGAAGATCTCGACATAATTAAAATTATTTCAGAGGGTTACAAAGAAATCTTCGGGCACCCGGGAGATGAAGTTGTTCCTTTGCCCCGGTCCGGCTCCGACAGGAGATATTACAGGATCCATGATGGAAATAAAACAATTATCGGGGCATTTAATGTAAATCCTGAAGAAAACGATGCTTTTATTGGTTTTACGCATCATTTCAGGAAAAAGTCTCTCCCGGTGCCGGAATTGTTCGGTTATCTTCCTGAAAGGTCAGTCTATTATCTTCAGGATCTGGGGGATGACAACCTTTACACATGGCTCCATAAAAAGCCTGTTATCGCTCCATTTGACCAGGATACTATGAAGCTGTACAGGAAAATCCTCGATAAGCTTATTCTGTTCCAGACCAGGGGAATTGATGGTCTTGACCTCGACCTCTGTTATCCGCACCGTAGCTTCGACAGGCAGTCGATGATGTGGGATATGAATTATTTCAAATATATGCTGCTGAAGCTTCTGGCTGTACCCTTCAATGAACGAAGGCTTGAACAGGATTTCAATATGCTGGCCGATTATCTTCTGGAAACAGGTCAGGACTACTTTCTTTACAGGGATTTTCAGACAGCGAATGTAATGGTGGTAGGAGAGGAGCCATGGTTCATCGATTATCAGGGGGGAAGAAAAGGTGCTCCGCAATATGATGTTGCTTCAATGCTTTACGATGCTAAAATTCCAATGAACGAAACCGACAGGGAATCATTGCTTGCGTATTATATAGATAATTTCTGCGGCGACACGAAAGAGGACCAGCAAAAATTCCGCGGATATTACTCCGGTTTCAGCATGATAAGGGTGATGCAGGCTCTTGGTGCATTTGGATTCAGGGGATTGTATGAGCAGAAGCCCACTTTCACCGACAGTATAGTTCCGGGTGTTAGACTGCTGAACCAGTTAATTGACCATGCTGGGGAACATATACTGCTTGCCGAATTGTACAGCACCGTAAAATCAATACGTGAAACGCCGATTTTTACCAAACTGGCAGGTAACGGGCATCTATAAGTTCAGGTTTATGAAAGCTATGATCATGTCGGCTGGGAAAGGGACAAGGCTGGGAAAAATTACTGAGACAATCCCAAAGGTTCTTGTCGACATTAACGGGAAAACCCTTCTTCAACTGGCAATTGAGAAATGTTCGCGATATGGATTCGATGACATAATTGTCAATGTCCATTATTTAGCCGGAATGGTTGAAGAAGAGGTAAACCGGCTTAAAAAGCTTGGATATAAAATAACTGTTTCGGATGAAAGGGACCTGCTTTTAGAGAACGGAGGCGGGCTGTTTAAAGCAAGAGACTTTTTTGACAAAAGACCTTTTCTGGTCTACAATGCCGACATCGTTACCGACCTTGATCTCTCTTCTCTGTATAATTATCATTTAAAAAACAGGGGGCTGGCTACACTTGCCGTAAGAAACCGCGAAGGAAGCAGGTTCCTTCTGGTGAATTCAGGTGGTGTGCTTAAAGGATGGTGCAATATTGCAACAGGAGAAAAAATACTTGCCGTGAAGGAGGAGGAAAAGCTTACGAGAATCGGATTCTCATCAATTCAGATTATCGAACCAGAGATTTTTAAATACATGAAGGACGGTATTTATACTGTCGTCTCTCTTTACCTTGAACTGGCAGCTTCACAAAATATACATACCTTTAGATACGATGATGGTTATTGGTTTAATGTCGGAACCCCTGCAGAGCTGGAAAAAGTCAGAGTATTTTTGAGATCCAGGAAAATTAAATCAAGGTAAATCTTCATCCCAACACTTCAAACCGCATGCCATTTTATTATAGCCGCCAGTATGATCTGCCAAAGAGAACAAATACTGTAATTATCTCAAGTCTTCCGATTATCATCAGCAGACTTAGTACTACCTTACTTATCTCAGGTATATCCGAATAATTACTCATTGGACCGACAATGCCTAATCCCGGACCGATTCCTGCCATACAGGTAGCAACGGAACTGGAAGCTGCTACCGGATCTAATCCGGTAGCAATAATTATTCCTGTTCCGGTAATGAATATGAAAATGTAGAGAATTATAAAAGAGATTATAGTAATATTGGTATCATTATTTATTGTTTTTCCATTTAATTTCATTGAGGTCACCATATTAGGGTGAGTTAGTTTTGTAAAAACACCCCTGATGTTTTTCAATACAACCAGATGACGGGCCATTTTTATTCCGCCGCTCGTTGAACCGGTGCTACCTCCTGAAAACATGAGTAAAAACAAAAAAACAGTACCCGCCACAGGCCATAAATTGAAATCAGCCGAAGCAAAACCAGTACATGTGATGATTGATATGACCTGGAAAAACCCTTCTCTGAAAGCTACTTCAAGAGGTTTGGTAGTATTTGTAAGAAGAATGCCCGTAGCCACTGTACCTGCAAGAACGACAACTGCTATATAAAACCACAATTCTTCGTTCTGCCTTACCTTTCTGAAGTTCAATTTTACAATAAAATAATATACAACCTGACTGGTTCCGGCCATAAACATGAATATCATCACAATATATTGACTGTATGAAGAATAGTACATCAGGCTTAAGTTCCTGGTCGAAAAACCACCAGTAGCAATAGTACCGAAAGAGTGACAGATACTATCAAATAAATCCATATCTCCGAAAGTCAGCAAAATGATTTCCATCAGTGTCAAGGTCATGTAAATAATCATAATCCTGAATCCAATCGCTTTGGTCTTTGGATGGATCTTTTCCTTCAGGGATGATTCGAGACTAAATAACTGATAGCCACTTACTTTAAGCGACGGGAGTACAATTACTACAAGGACTATAATCCCCAGTCCGCCAATCCAATGTGTCAGACTTCTCCAGAAAAGAATTGAATATGGAAGTATTTCGACGTCTTTTAAAATCGATGAACCTGTCGTTGAAAATCCTGATGTGGATTCAAAAACAGCATCTATAAATGATGGGATGGTTCCACTGAATAAATAGGGTATAGAACCCAGAATAGTGAATATAATCCATGATAATGTAACAGACAGGTATCCATCTCTGTTACTGAATTTACCGGTATCGGCATTTCGTGAGATAAAATACAGCAATGCGGAAATTGCGGAGGTAATCAATGATGACCATAGGAACGGGAATGGCGATTCATTATAGATATGCGCCACTGGCAAGCAAAACAGAAAAAAGATAGCCTCTATGAAAAGAATTGTACTTAAAATTCGCAGAATAATCAGAGGGTTGATCAGCTTCATGTTTTGATCCTGAAAATATAACCTCAAATATAAGCAGAAATTACTTCAAGTTGCTTGTTGCTGGTTG
>DOTV01000192.1:22970-24846 GCA_003520925.1 Bacteroidales bacterium
CTTCCCTGCCGGAAGTTTTTACTGAAATACTCCACGCAAGCCGCACAAAATCGAAATGTGATGCGATAGCGGCAAGGACAGGTTCTGACCGTATTAAGACTGCTCAGATTGATGCCGACAATGTTCCGGAGCTTAGGAGCCTGATCAGAAGCTTTAAGCCAGACATTGTTGTAAATGTGGCTCTGCCATATCAGGACCTCCATATTATGGATGCCTGCCTTGCCGAAGGAGTGTCCTACCTTGATACTGCCAATTACGAACCTCTCGAGGAGGCTAAATACGAGTACAGCTGGCAGTGGGCTTACCAGGGCAGGTACAAAAAAGCAGGGTTAACAGCTATCCTGGGCTGCGGTTTCGATCCGGGTGTGACATCAGTATTTACAGCCTATGCAGCAAAGCATCATTTTGATGAATTGCATTACCTTGACATTGTAGACTGCAATGCCGGCGACCATGGTAAACCGTTTGCAACAAATTTCAATCCCGAAATAAACATCAGGGAGGTTACACAGAAAGGAAAATATTTTGAAAATGGCAAATGGATTTATACAAAACCTCACGAAATTCATAAACCACTCAATTATCCTGAAATAGGCCCGAAAGAATCTTACCTTATTTATCATGAAGAGCTGGAATCGCTGGTTAAGAATTTTCCGACTCTTAAAAGGGCAAGGTTCTGGATGACTTTCGGTCAGGAATATCTTACCCATCTAAGGGTAATCCAGAATATTGGTATGGCAGGCATTGAACCTGTAATGTTCAACGGACGCGAAATAGTTCCGATCCAGTTCCTGAAGGCAGTACTACCCGATCCTGGTGAACTCGGGGAAAACTATAAAGGTCAGACGTCAATCGGATGCCGCATAAAAGGTATTAAGAACGGAAAGGAAAAGACCTATTACATCTATAACAATTGCAGTCACGAAGCGGCATATAAGGAGACAGGTGCACAGGGTGTAAGCTACACAACGGGGGTACCGGCAGCCATCGGGGCAATGATGTATCTCAAGGGAATATGGAAAAAGCCGGGTGTCTTTAATGTTGAGGAATTTGATCCCGATCCTTTTATGAAACAGCTTAACCTGCTGGGTTTGCCCTGGGTTGAATTGCACGACGTGGATCTGGAATTATAACTACGGCATAAAGGCATAAAGGCATGAAGGCGTGATGGCGTGACGGTACTTCCCACACTCAAAGCCTTCAGGCCTCAAAGCCTTCAGGCCATAAAGCCTTTAGTTTTGAAAATAGACTATTCACAGATTTCCTCACCGTGTTACGTAATCGACGAAGAACGGTTCCGTAGTAATCTCTTGTTGATAAGGAATGTTGCAGATGTTTCAGGAACTGAGATCATTCTTGCTTTCAAGGGATTTGCCATGTGGGGTGTCTTCCCGATCCTTAGAGAATATATAAACGGAGCCTCAGCCAGCTCCCCTGATGAAGCCCGGCTATGCTTCGAAGAAATAGGGGCTCTTGCACATACATATTCCCCGGTATATAAAGAGGCTGATTTTGAGTCAATTCTGAAATACAGCTCGCATGTGACCTTCAATTCACTGGCCCAGTACCATAAATACTCAACTGTGCTTTCAAATTATCAGCGTAAGATATCGCCTGGACTGAGGATCAATCCCGAATTCTCTGAAATAGACCATGATATTTATAACCCCTGTTCACCGGGCTCGCGTCTTGGGATCACTGCAGATGATCTTATCAGGAAAGGAATGCCTGAAGAAATTGAGGGACTACATTTTCACGTACTTTTTGAATCAGATTCTTATGCTCTTGAAAAAATCCTTGAGGTAGTTCAGTTGAAATTCGGCAAATTCTTCCACAGACTTGAATGGATAAATCTGGGCGGAGGACACCTGATGAC
>DOTV01000191.1:0-179 GCA_003520925.1 Bacteroidales bacterium
GATCCGGATTAATTTTCATCCCCGCATAGTACAGGATAGGTGTAGAACCTGGGAACCGGGCCCCCCATGTTGCGGAACAAGGTCACCCAAGGTAATCTCTTTCCGATAAACATCACACAAATCTTACTAAAAATCCTTTCGCCCTTACCTGGCTCGTAATTTGTAGCTGGGGGTATCAA
>DOTV01000191.1:524-2677 GCA_003520925.1 Bacteroidales bacterium
AACCGGATTGCTTTAGAAAAAAACACAATTCACACTGCGGTTCACAGAATTTATATAGAGGTCCAGAGAAGATGCTCGCTTATCCTTTCTTTTAGAAGGTTGGGGGGTTGATTGAAAATGGTTGAACAATAAATCCTACAGGCACAGAACTATTCCGATGTTTGCCCCTACTCCGCTGGCTTTATCCTTTCGTGCCTCACCGTAATTATCATACTTCGATGTGCCCGCTGAATATGCTATTCCCATCTCAACTGAGACCATATCATTCGCAAAAATTGCAAATCCGCCTCCCGCCTCATAAAGGAACAGACTCTTTTTTGTGTTATCCCAGCCTGAATTATATCCGGTTTCAACGTTAGTTCCTGTCCCAACCCCTGCCGAAGCAAACAAAAATGGCTTTACATTGGAATTTCCAAAATAAAGCTGAACATAAGGCATCAGGTAAAACGAGGAAGACTTGTATTCGATAGAATATACTGTAGAATTGTCATAACTATATCTTATACCCAGTCCCAGAGCCAGATCCTTTACCGGGAAAAAACCTAACTGGGGAGTAAACTCAAATGATTGCACCTTGCTGCTTCCGGTTTCATAATATTCAGTCCCCTGGTTTACTCTGGCAGAAGCAAATGAAAGTTTTGTATCTCCTCCCAGAACTACTTTTCCCTTTTCTGTCTGCGACATTAATGGTACTTCTATTAGGATTAGCATTAGAATGCTACCAGACAACAACAATTTTCCTTTCATAATGAATAATTTTTAATACTGTGGTTATTATTGATTTCTATTTATAAGAACAGGGTGCAAATATTTTGCTAATTTGCATTGAATTTTAATTAAAACTATTTAAGCCATGAAAAAGTATCTGCTGCTTCCGTTTGCTCTGATTTCGGTAATGATCCTGTCTGTCCCGTCTTTTAGCCAGAAGGTCAACAAACTTACCGGAAAAGAGAAAAAGTCCGGCTGGGTTCTTTTGTTCAACGGAAAGGATTTTACAGGCTGGAGACAGTGCAACGGAACCGAAATGCCAAAAAACTGGGTAATTGAGGAGAGTACCATGAAGGTCTTCACCGCTGCCGACAAGAAGCCGGGACAGGGATCAAACGGTGATATAATCTATTCAGGGAAGAAATTCAGGAATTTTGAGCTCTCCGTTGACTGGAAAACCAGCAAAATGGGCAACTCAGGGATATTTTACGATATAAGGGAGGTCCCCGGAAAACCAATTTATTACGCAGCTCCTGAGGTTCAGATTCTTGATAATGCGGATGCCACCGATAATAAGCTTGCGAACCATCTTGCCGGTTCACTCTACGATATGCTGGCTGCCGACCCGAAAACAGTAAAACCTGCAGGTGAATGGAATACAATTGTAATATCGGTCAGGGACGGGAAAGTCACACATACCCAGAACGGCGTAAAGGTTGTTGAATATACCCTGTGGACTCCGGAATGGGATGCTATGGTGGCAAACAGTAAATTCAAAACCTTTCCCGGCTTCACTGAAGGAATTGCAAAAGAAGGATATATCGGACTTCAGGACCACGGGTATGATATCTGGTTCAGGAATATTAAAATCCGGGAATTTTAATTTATGTATAGAATCCGTCTTCTTACTGTTTTAATTTCATTTTTGCTTGTAATTATTTCCTGCATTAATCCGAAAGCAGGTAAAGTGGCTGTATCACATGAAGAGCTGATGATGAGCAGTTCAAGATCAGAAAAGAACGGCTGGATATCAGTTCACCTCGAAGGGGCTCCCGAAGTAATAGGGTATCAGCATGGTTATCTGCTTGCAAATGAGATAGTGGATCTCCGTGGTGCAATGTCGATGCTGAATGAGAAAACCACGGGCCGTGACTGGAATTTTTATCGCGATGAATCGACCCTTATGTTCTGGGATAANNAAACCTTTCCCGGCTTCACTGAAGGCATTGCAAAAGAAGGATATATAGGACTTCAGGACCATGGGTATGATATATGGTTCAGGAATATCAAAATCCGCGAATTTTAATTCATGCAAAGAATCCGACTTTTTCCTGTTTTTCTTTCATCCTTACTGATAGTTTGCGCCTGCAATAATCCGAAAGCCGGTAAAGTCCCTGTTTCACATGAGGAGCTGATGAAGAACAGTTCCCGGACAGAAAAGAACG
>DOTV01000191.1:2935-5632 GCA_003520925.1 Bacteroidales bacterium
GACATTGTTGCAATGAATTCAATCCTTGAAATGTCGTGGTATTATGTCCCATGGCTCGATTCAAAGGATAATCCGGATCCTCCCGATCCAACACCTCCGGGCCATTGCAGTGCAATTGCCGCAACCGGATCATGGACAACTGACGGTCAGATTGTTATGGCACACAACAACTGGGTCGAATATGTTATCGGCCAGCGATGGAATATTATACTCAATATAGTCCCTGAAAACGGATACAGGATAATTATGGATGCCCTGCCCGGATTCATTCACAGCGGGGATGATTTTAATATTAACAGTACCGGGCTTATCGTAACCGAAACTACGATCACTCAATATAAAGGTTTCGATCCCGAAGGAGTTGCAGAGTTTGTCCGTGCACGGGAAGCAATCCAGTACTCTTCATCAATCGATGAATGGGTCGCCGTGATGAAAGAAAGAAACAACGGAGGGTACTCAAACGACTGGCTCATCGGCGACAATAAAACGGGTGAGATAGCACGTTTTGAATTTGGTCTCGAAAACCAGTTCCTTGAAAGGACAAACGACGGATTTTTTGCAGGAGCAAACTTCCCGGTTCACAATAAGCTTATAAAAGAAGAGACAACTTATGACTCAACAATTCTCAGTACTTCTCCGAACGCCCGTAAGCTAAGATGGAAACAAATAATTGAGGAGAACAAGGGATTGATAGATGTCAGATCGGCAATGAAGTTCATGGGAGACCATTATGATACTTGGAGAAAAACTGAAAAGGCCGGAGCCCTTACTCTCTGCGGACATCTGGATGAAGATGAAATTGGATCGCCCGATATGGGTTGGGCATCTTTTAATCCGGCAGGTGCGGTACAGGCAAAAGCTACCGATGGTCAGCTGGCATCGGAGATGAAGCTCTGGGCTATCATCGGCCACCCGTGCGGAGAGCCATTTCAGTCAGAAGAATTTCTTATAGCCCACCCTGAATACAACTTTCAGAAAGAGTTCCTGAGAGATATGCCGGGTCAGGTCTGGACCCTGTTCGGGGAAAATTGATCATATAAATCATTTAATACTTCACATTTAGCATAAAAAATGCTATTTTTGTCCCGTGCATCATGGTGAAACTGACTAAATTCTGATAAATGAAACAAAACTGATGATTTTCCGTTTCATTAGTGTCAGTGCCAATTATGTCAAATAGCAGGTTTGTATGAGAAGATTATTACTCTTAATATTTCTTTCCCTTATAACGTATGTGTTGCCGTCACAGATAATAGTCAGGAATGAGGGGCTTACTGTAAATAATTCTTTAACCGGAATCTGGGAGGGAATCAATATCCCTAGGGCCGTCAAAACTTCTCTCACCTTTATAAACAACTCCGTAACATCCATAAATTCTGTAGGTTACCTTCTTCAAGCCGGAGATGAGGGACCAATGGCTACAAATAATAATCTCGATGGAGCAGTTATTACCGGCAACAGGCTCACCTGGAACGGAACCGATGCCGCTTCTATAACACACGGAATGTTCATAGGATACAACATCAATTACACTGTCAGATACAATTACCTCGACAAGACTCCATACGGAATCCTTTTCAAATCGGGTACTGATGCCGGATCAAACATGACCTATTCCTCAGGCTACGGTGCTTCCTATAACATAGTTAAGAATGCAAAACTCTCCCTTAGAATGAAAGGGATAAATGGGGTCCAGGTATTTAACAACACATTTTATTCGAATCTTAAATCGGGTTCGGTCATACTTATTGATGCCAACCATGACAGGACCAATCCCGCACCGTCAACGGGAGCAAAAATTAAGAATAATATCTTTTATACAGTTTATCAGATCCCCAATATTTCGATTGAGACCGGCTGCCTGACAAATTTTGAAAGTGATTATAATGTGTTTTATTGTGAAGCAGGGTCACCGGTTTTTAATGTCGGCGGATCTTCAAAAACCTTTTCGCAATGGCAGGCTATGGGTTACGACCTGCATTCAGTCGTAATAAATCCTAATTTCACAAACACAACTGGTTTTGTACCGTCGGCCAGGCTCGACTTTGGAACAGATCTCGGTACGGCATGGCGGACCGGATTATCTATAGCTGCTGCCTGGAGTGCCGGAACAGCACCAGCAACCACTGATCAGAACGGAAAGTGGCAGGTTGGGGCTGTGATTTATCAGCAGGCAACTGCACCGCCTCCGGTAGTTACTCCTCCGCCGGTTGTAACACCTCCCCCTGTGGTTACACCTCCACCGGTTGTAACTCCACCTCCTGTTGTTACACCTCCACCGGTTGTCAATACACCACCGGTTGTAGTTATAAATTTCCCTCCGGAGAATTTATCAGGGTTTGTAAGTGAACTTGATGCAACGGGGAGTTACGACGCCAATAATGATAATCTTACATATTCATGGGTAACACCCTCGGGCATTTCAGTCTCTTCTGTGAGCGGCCCTAAGATCAGATTTCTAAGTCCGGTTATAAATACTGCTCAGAAAATTGAATTTACACTGAAAGTAAGTGACGGAAAGACAACCGAGTCAAAAACAATTCCTATTGCAATAGTCCCCTATAAAACCGATCTTGAGTTCTCTGAAATAATAAATATTGAAGCCAGCAGCTTTCAGCCACCCTACTAACCATACAACATACTTGACGGCAATCTTGGAACAATTTGGTCGGCAAACGGAGATAATGAGTGGGTTAT
>DOTV01000196.1:0-51601 GCA_003520925.1 Bacteroidales bacterium
TTCTTTTCTTTTGCCTTTTCGATTATCTGAAGTGCCAGATCAAGCTTGTCTTCTTCACAAAGCGATTTCCCTATCTTACCACCTTTTGCCTTAATAAAAGTATATGTCATCCCGCCCCCGATTATCAGGTTATCAACCCTGTTAAGGAGATTCTCGATAAGCATGATTTTGTCAGAGACCTTTGCTCCTCCCATTATCGCGGTGAACGGGCGCTGAGGATCCTTGAGAACTTTATCCATGGCAGCCAGTTCGCTGTTAATAAGGAATCCGAACATAATCTTATCCTTTGGAAAATAATCAGCAATCACTGCAGTTGTCCCATGAGCCCTGTGTGCTGTTCCGAATGCATCATTTACATATACCCCGGCGTAGCCTGAAAGTTTTTTTGCAAGTTCTTTCTGTTTTAATTTCATTTCCGCCTTGGCCGCTTTCTTTTCCTCATCTGTTGCAGTTTCAGGCAATATTGGTTTCCCTTCTTCCTCAGGATAGAATCTTACATTCTCAAGAAGGAGCACTTCGCCGGGCTTCAGCTCGGCTGACATTCTGACTGCTGATTCCCCAAGGCAGTCGTCGGCAAAAAGCACTTTCTGTCCCAGATATTTTTCAAGTACCGGAAGTACTGGTTTAAGTGAATACTTCTCCATCCTTCCCTCAGGACGGCCCAGATGTGACATGAGTATCACCGAACCGCCATCGGAAAGTATTTTTTTTATTGTAAGCAGGGCTCCCCTTATACGGGTATCATCTGTTACCACACCGGTTTTTTTATCGAGAGGAACATTAAAATCGACTCTTACGATGGTCTTAATCCCTTTAAAATTGAAATCCTGAATCATTTTCATAGATCATATATTTTTAATTAGCAAAAGAATTTTTCTTATGCAAACCTACATTTTTTTTGGAAATAAACTTTTGGACTTTCAACTTTATTATAGAACTTAAAGAGCATTCTGTTCTCTCTATGCAAGTTTCGCCATCCAGCCCCTCTGAAGGGGGGTTAAGTTTCAGCCCCCTTTATGGGGTTGGGGGCAAAATTGTTTCCTCTTCTTAAAAGATTGACTAAATTTGAAAAAAAAGTTATGGCTAAGATTACATTAAAAGGGAATCCCGTAAATACATCGGGAAACCTTCCGGAAAAAGGGACCATTGCTCCTGATTTTATACTTGTCAAATCAGATATGGGAAATCTGAAACTTTCAGAGCTCAAAGGGAAAAAGCTCATTCTGAGCATATCCCCGAGCCTCGATACCTCAGTTTGTGCCACATCGGTCCGTAAATTCAACATGGTTGCTGCAGGAAAAGAAAACGTAATGGTACTTGCAATTACAAAGGATCTTCCTTTCGCCAGCGGTCGTTTTTGCACCACAGAGGGAATAACGAATGTGGTAGCCCTGTCAGGTTTCCGCAATAAGGATTTTGGGAAATTTTACGGGGTTGAAATTGTTGATGGTCTGTTTGAAGGTCTTTATGCCCGGAGCATTATCGTAATTGACGAAAAAGGTAAAGTTTTATACACTCAGCTCGTACCTGAAATTGCAACCGAGCCGGATTATGACGCTGCGCTTGCAGCATTGTAAATGGCGGCATCTTATTATTTCGGATGAAGTTTTCTGATATCCCGGGACAAAAGGAAATTATTGGCAGGCTTATCAGTTCGGTAAGGTATGAAAGGGTAAGTCATGCTCAGCTTTTTACAGGTCCCGAAGGTTGCGGAAGTCTTGCCCTTGCACTGGCTTATGCACAGTATGTCAGCTGTGAAAACAGGTCACAGCGCGATTCCTGCGGAATTTGCAAATCGTGTGTCAAGTACGAGAAAATGATCCATCCCGATCTGCATTTTGTGTTTCCGGTTATCAGGGACAAGAAACCGAATGAGCCTGTAAGTGATAAATATATTGAACAATGGCGCGAAATTGTAAAAGTGTCTCCATACTTCAGTCTTACAACATGGCTCGATACAATTGAGGCAGGCAATGCTCAGGGACTTATTTTTGCTTCAGAAGCCGCTGAAATACTGAGAAAGCTAAGCCTTAAATCCTTTGAATCAGATTTTAAGGTAATGATAATCTGGCTGCCTGAAAAGATGCATCAGGCAACCGCAAACAAACTTCTGAAACTTATTGAAGAGCCTCCCGAGAAAACCCTTTTCCTGCTGGTTTCTGAAGAGCCCGACAAGGTTGTTCAAACAATTCTTTCGAGATGCCAGCTTATTAAGATCCCCTCCTTTAAAAATGAAGATGTGTCAGGTTATCTGCTTGAACGATTCCGTATTCACAAAGCTAAAGCTGACGATATTTCGATGGTTTCTAATGGAAATATAATCAGAGCCATTGAATTATGTGAAAATGAAGATTCCTCGCTTCTAAACCTCGAGCGTTTCAAGAACCTTATGAGATTCGCCTGGAAACGTGATATAATATCAATCGTCAGCTGGTCGGAAGATATCGCTTCAATCGGAAGGGAACCCCAAAAGAGCTTTCTTGCATTTTCACTTCGTATCATAAGAGAGAACCTTATGCTCACACTTGATCAGATGAAAAACAGGCTTGTTTTCATGACAGGTGACGAAGCCGGGTTCTCGTCGAAATTTCATCCCTTCATAAATCAGGAAAATATTTGTCCCCTGGCTGATGAACTGAATCTGGCACATGCCCATATAGAGGCAAATGGTAATGCCAAAATTGTATTTCTGGATCTGGCCCTTAAGATTACACGTCTTATAAGCCGATGAGAAGGTAAGTGATTATTGAAAGTATTGGTTTTATTCACTATTTTTGCGGCGTTAATTCTGAAGAGGTGTTTGATATGACGGAGAATGAAGATTTATCAGGTCAGCATGGCGAAGAGATCAAAATGCCTGATATTAAATATAAACCCGGTTTAAATAAACTTGATACTTATAACTGGCTTAGGGATATTCCATTTGTTCCTGCGGAGACTGATGTAGTTGAGATACGTTTTAAAAATACACGCAAAGGTCTTTTTAAGAACGTCAACGGATTAAGGCTTGAGGTAGGCGATGTCGTCGCAGTTGAAGCGTCACCGGGACACGATATAGGAAGGATTTCGATGGTCGGACCAATTATTAACGAACGGCTTAAGAGATTTAAGATTCAGCCATCTTCCGATGATATGAAAAAGGTCTACAGGAAGGCCAAGGCGGTTGATGTTATAAAATGGGAAGAGGCCAAGAAACTTGAGACCCCTACAATGCTGCGATCGAGGCAGATTGCCGAGGAACTTAAGCTCAATATGAAGATTGGAGACGTAGAGTACCAGGGAGACAAAACAAAAGCCATATTTTATTATATTGCTGATGAAAGAGTTGATTTCAGGCAGCTTATCAAGGTCCTTGCCGATGAATTCCGTGTCAGGATTGAAATGCGTCAGATCGGAGCCCGTCAGGAAGCCGGGAGAATTGGCGGAATAGGCTCCTGCGGCAGGGAATTATGCTGTTCAACACATATCTGCAATTTTATATCGGTCACCACAACCCATGCAAAATTCCAGGAACTGTCGTTAAATCCGCAGAAACTCGCAGGACAATGCAGCAAGTTAAAGTGCTGTCTTAATTTTGAATTTGATTGTTATGTCGATGCCCAGCGTTCTTTTCCTCCCCGGGATATTCCTCTTGAACTTTCGGACTCAACAGCTCACTTCCAGAAAATGGAAGTGCATAAAAGTATATACTGGTATAGTTCTGATCCTAACTTTCCTGCCAATCTTACCCCTGTTCCGGTTGAAAGAGTCAGGGAGATCCAGGCTATGAACAAAAAGGGGAAAAAGCCTGATAAGCTGCTTGTTGTTGATGAATCAGCAGAAATGATTTCTGTTTCACAGGACCTGCTGAGGAATAACAGCCTTACCCGGTTTGATGCCCCCGAGTCGAAAAATCAAAACCGTCATCATTCGCATAAAAGGAAAAACAGAAGATTTGATGGTAAAAGGAAAAATTAAATATCTGCTTTTATTAGCTGCTGCATATCTTATTGTTTCGTGCGGCAAAAATGTGGTTTACACGGATTCCCATACAATGCAGGGAAAAACCTGGAGGCTGAGAGACATTCCTGTTTTTAAAGTACCAGTCACTGATACAATCAACAGCAACAATATTTATTTAGTCTTACGAACCGGGTCTTCATACCCATACAGGAATATTTTCCTCTTTGTAACAACATTTTCTCCTGAAAGGAAAAGTATTACCGACACTCTCGAATACAATATTGCAGACGAAAGAGGGAACTGGTACGGTAAAGGCTTTGGTGATATTCATGAACTGAAACTGCCCTACAAAAGAAATGTTTTCTTTCCGGTTTCAGGTGAATATCAGATCTCTGTCCAGCACGGAATGAGGATCGAAGATCTCAAAGGTGTCTACGACCTTGGCCTTAGAGTGGAAAAGACAAATAAATAGTATATCTGAGGTGGGGAAAAACAAGCTTGCCCGTTGGGCTGAACTTGGGACTTTTGATAATGTAGTCCAGCCGGAAACCGGAGATGATTCCTGGAAAGATCATAAAATAAAAGGTAACTGGAGAAAAGATATCTTCAGAAATGAGAATCCTGTAGTTCTGGAGCTCGGTTGCGGTAAAGGTGAGTACACAACAGGGTTATCGGTTCTTTTCCCGGAGTGTAATTTCATAGGAATAGATATTAAAGGAGCCAGAATGTGGCGTGGGGCAAGAACGTCAAATGAAAAGCAACTAAGAAATACTGCTTTCCTGAGAACAAGAATTGAATTTATTAATTCCTTCTTCGCTTCGGATGAAGTTGATGAGGTCTGGATAACATTTCCCGATCCTCACCCGGGAAAGAAAAACTCAAATAAAAGGCTCACCTGTCCATGGTTCCTAAACACCTACAGAAACTTCCTGAAAGACAAAGGAATTCTGCATCTGAAAACCGACAATACGGAACTATACAATTATACTGCAAAACTGGCAGCATATAACGGATTTGAAATCCTGTTCTCAACCAATGATATGCATGCGATGAATCCGAATGAACTTACTCTATCAGATAAGATAATTTCTTCCCATGGCGATCCGGTTCGCCGGGATCAGGCAATCGCCGGAATTCTGTCTATAAAAACTCATTACGAGGCAAAATTCATCGAGCAGGGAAAAACAATAAATTACCTTGCATTCAGGCTTGAAAAAGACAAAGTAATCAGCCATGACTGGGAAAAAAAAGAATAACAATGACTTTTTCTCAAAGGTTTATGATGTTACCTGCCTGATCCCTTATGGCAGGGTTACATCTTATGGTGCAATTGCCAGGTATCTCGGGACAGGCAGATCAGCCAGGATGGTGGGATGGGCTTTGAACATATGCCATAATAATCCTGAATTTATTCCGGCCCACAGGGTTGTCAACCGGAAAGGGCTTCTGACAGGGAAACGTCATTTTGGTAATTCATCAACAATGCAGCAGCTGCTTGAAAGCGAAGGGCTTATTGTAGAGGACGACTGCGTTTTGAACTTCAGGGAAAAATTCTGGGATCCTTCTGCAGAATTGCAATGATTTTTGGTAAACCTGATATTATTTGCTAAAATTGCACCTTATTTAGAATTAATTTAAATTAAAATAGAGATTACACCCTGCCCCCTAAAGGGGATTAAAAATCAATTCCATATATGCCCCCCGTGGGGGGTTGGGGGTAAAAAATATGATGTGAAAAAGGATGTTTACTAAAGACCAGATATTAAAGGCCCTTACCAGGGTTATTCATCCCGGAAACGGGAAAGACATTGTTACTCTCGGCTATGTCACTGAAATAGAAAGTGATATTGAAGGTATTACAATAACTCTTACTCCGGAGAAATCGAATGACCCTTTTATCTCCTCAATAAGAAGTTCAGTTGCTAGAACTTTAAAGGAAGCTCTTGGATCTGAGGCAGTTATTAAAGAAATAAAGGTAGAACCAAGAATTACTGAACCAAAGCACCACAAAAAAGAGAAGGAAATTTTATCCGGAGTAAAAAATATTATCGCTGTTTCTTCTGGTAAGGGAGGAGTCGGAAAAACAACTATTGCTGTTAACCTTTCAATCGCCCTGGCGAAAAAAGGGCTTGCTGTAGGATTACTGGATGCAGATATTTTCGGTCCATCGGTTCCCAGAATGTTTGATGCAGTGGATTACCATCCCGAAGTTGTCAGAAGAATCGATACTGATCATCTGATTCCGCTCACTAAATACGGTGTGAAGGTGCTTTCGGCCGGTTTTTTTGTAAGTCCTTCAGAAGCTGTTGTATGGAGAGGGCCCATGGCTTCAGGTTTCCTTAAACAGCTGATGGATCAGGGTGAATGGGGTGAACTTGATTATCTGATCATTGACCTTCCGCCAGGAACAAGTGATATTCATCTGACTCTTGTCCAGGAGGTTCCGGTAACAGGTGCAATTGTTGTGACAACTCCCCAGGAGGTATCAATTGCCGATGCTATTAAGGGGATCGCAATGTTTCGTAGTGAGAAAATAAATGTCCCGGTTCTTGGACTTGTAGAGAACATGTCATGGTTCACACCGGCAGAACTCCCCGGGAATAAATATTTTATTTTCGGGAAAGGAGGAGGAAGGGAACTTTCAAAAAAAATGGATGTTCCACTCCTGGGTCAGATTCCATTGGTACAAAGTATCTGTGAAGGGAGTGATAACGGGTATCCGGTTGTACTTAGTGATTCTGCGGCAGGAAATGCGTTTATGGAACTTGCCCTGGAAGTAATTGACAAAGTGGATAAAAGGAACAGGGAAATCAGACCAACGATAAAGGTTGATATGAGTAAGTAATTAAAAATAAATAAAATGGCAGATCTCAAAATTATTAAAGAAAAGGTGGTAAAGGCATTAAACAGGGTCAGACCGTACCTTCAGAACGACGGTGGAGATATTGACCTGATAGAGATAACGGATGATCTCACTGTTAAAGTCAAGCTGACAGGTGCGTGCCATGGATGTCCGTTCGCAATGCAAACGCTTAAGGCAGGCGTCGAACAGGCCATAATGCAGGAGGTTCCGGAAATAACAAAAGTGGTTTCAGCCTGATAATCCGCACTGACCCAATTTTGCTTATCTTTGAAATACTATACTCAGTTTAAGTCAGTTTATAGTATTAAACCGCATTTATTGCTATCCGGGAGAGTATCATATAAAATTCTGATAACTCTGGGACTTTTTCTGTCCCTTACAGATTGTTCCGTTGAGAGAAACACTGGTACGACAAGGTTCTACCATGGACTGACCTCTCGATTTAACATCTATTTTAATGGTTATGAGAGCTTTAAGGAAGGTGTTCTGAAAATTGACAAAAGCTACAGGGATGATTTTTCGGAGTTGCTCAGAGTCTTTGAGAACAGCGATCCTTCGACTGTTTCACTCTGTTCTTCCAACATGGAAACAGCTATTCAGAAAGCCTCCAAGCTAATCTCCTTGAAATCGATTACGGCAAAACCTGATTTCGATTCAAAGAAAGATCTTTCCGAGAAAGAAAAGGCCTTGCTTGAACAAAAGGAATTCAACGAATGGGTCGACGACAGTTATTTCCTGATAGCCAGGGCAAGGTTCTATAAACATGAGTTCAGTGATGCAGCATCTGTATTCAGCTATTGCATTGAGGAGGCAAATGACCCGGAAATAAAAACTGAATCGTCGATATGGCTGGCAAGAATAAACTGTGAAAGAGGAAGCTATATTGAAGCCAACCGACTTCTGAATGATACAAAACCAGATCCGAAGTCATCAAAACAACTCAGGGCGCTCTATTCGACAACTATGGCCGATCTGTTCATAAGGCAGAAAAAGTACCAGGAGGCAATCGGACCTCTTTCAGATGCACTGAAGCTTTTATCAGGCAAGAGGGTAAAATACAGGCTCACATATCTGCTTGCCCAGCTTTACGAACGGACAGGTGATACCGAAAAAGCAATTTCACTGTACAGAGAAGTAGTAAAGATGAATCCGCCATATGATGTTGAATTTAATGCAAGAATAAACATTGCAGGTGTTTTCGACGTGAACTCAGGGAATCCTGAAGAGATCAGGAAAGAGCTTGAAAAGATGCTGAAAGATTCAAAGAATAAAGATTTTCAGGATCAGATTTACTATGCCCTCGGAAATATGATGAAGAAAGAGGGTAAAAATAATGAAGCACTTGATTATTACAGGAAATCTGCTTCATCAAGTTCAGTCAACCAGAACCAGAAAGGTAAATCATATCTTGCCCTTGCTGAACACTATTACGCTATTCCCGACTACATGAATGCAGGGAAATATTATGACAGTACAGTTTATTTTCTTGACCAGAAATATCCCGATTATAAGGATCTTAAGGCAAAATCGCAGAATCTTAATCTGCTTGTAACTCATTTAAACGTAATCCAGAGAGAAGACAGTCTTCAGAAGGTCGCAGCAATGTCAAAGAATGAGAGGGACGCATTGATATCGGGGATTATTGAAAAGATAATAAAGGCTGAGAGTGAAGGTAAAACATCTGAATATGCCGACCGCGCTAATATCGGGCAGTATTATGAAAATGAGAGAAGGTTTCAGGACAATATCGCACAGGAAGGCAAATGGTATTTTTACAATCAGACTGCACTTACCTTCGGCAGGACAGAATTCAAAAGAAAATGGGGTGACAGGCGTCCTGAAGATAACTGGAGAAGATCTAACAAGGCAAGGGTAAGTATTCAGCAGGCTTCAGCCGGACAGGATGAGAACGGAAAAGCACAGACCGATACTTCAAAGGCAGTGACAGACTATAAGAAACCTGAATTCTACCTTAAAGACCTGCCTCTGAACGATACCCTGATGAACATCTCGAATGAAAAAATTGCAAATGCCTATTTTAATGCGGGAAAGGTTTTTGCTGAGAAGATAACCGATACAAAGAAAGCGGCTGAATCATACGAAACATTATTGACGCGTTTCCCTGACAACATGCTTGTCCCTGAGACACTGTATGATCTTTACAGACTTTACAAGGAAGAGAACAGCCAGAAATCTGAGGTGTCACGTCAGCGCCTTCTCGAAAAATATCCTGAGAGCGAGTTTGCAAAAATAATCTCGGATCCGGATTATTATAACAATAAGGTAGCCGAAATGAAGATGTCGGCAAAGCTTTACCAGGAAGCTTACAATTATTATGTACTTGAGAATTTCAGGGAATCAATATCGGTTTGTGACAGCGCGCTTGAAAATAATCCCACTGACAATCTGGCTCCAAAATTCATGCTTCTGAGGGCCTATTCAGTTGCCAGAATCAGTGATGAAAGAAGCTTTAAAGAGGAGCTCAGCAAGCTGATCAAGGCATGGCCTTCAACCGAAGAGGGCAAGAAAGCTGATGAACTCTCGGCATATCTGAACAAGAAGCTTCCTGAGCTCAAAGTTGAGGAAGATAAGGTTATAGCAGCTGAATTATATGTCGCCGACACTGCTGCTTTATATTCATTCAATGTGATAATAACCGATCCTGCATTCAATATTAATCAGGCATCTTTTGACGTGATCAGCTATAATATAGATAATTATACGAACAAGAATTACAGGACCGATGGTATCCTGGTTGATAATGAATATATAAAAATAACGGTCTCGGGATTTGCAAACAATTCACAGGCGTGGGATTATTACAATTCTTTCAAAGCAGAAAAAATTATAAGAAATAGCACAGGCTCTCAGATAATGACCTTTCTGATCAATAATAACAATTCAAAAAACCTCGACACGGATAAAAATCCCGGGCGTTACTATCTTTTCTTTAGGGAAAACTACCTAACTGGGAAAAAGATTAGGTAATTTTACATCCTGAACACTTTACTTTTTGGATGAGAACAATCAGAATCTTATGGACCGATGATGAAATTGAGGTCCTGAAAGCGCATGTCCTATTCCTCAGGGAGAAAGGATATGAAATAGATACCTGCACAAATGGTATTGACACCATCGACCTTGTCCGCCATAATCCTTATGATCTGATATTTCTTGACGAAAGCATGCCCGGGCTGAGTGGACTTGAGACACTTCGCCTTATTAAGGAGATAAAGAACGACCTGCCGGTAGTAATGATAACCAAAAACGAAGAGGAAGGGATCATGGAGGCAGCCATAGGGTCGGAAATGGCTGATTATCTCATAAAGCCGGTCAAGCCAAATCAGCTACTTCTTGTTGTGAAGAGGATCACCGAACAGCGCAGGCTCATTACCGAAAAAACAACAACAAACTACAGGCAGGAGTTCGGCAGCATAGGCAACCTTATTTCGTCGGCCCGAAGCCATTCCGACTGGACAGAGCTTTACCGGAAAATCACATTCTGGGAATCGGAACTTGAAAAATCGACTGATCCGGGAATGAGCGAAATTCTAAAGATGCAGGAAAATGATGCAAACAATGCCTTTGTAAAATACCTGACAACACACTACCTCTCATGGCTTGATCCGGATGCACTTGATAAACCGGTCCTTTCACCATCCCTTTTCTCGAAAAAGATTTTCCCTAATGTGCAGCAGGGAAGACCTGTTTTCTTCATACTTATTGATAACCTGCGATTTGACCAGTGGAAGATGATAGCTTCGGAGCTGGCAGGAATTTACAGGGTTATAGAAGAGGATATCTATTTCAGTATCCTGCCTACCGCAACACAGTACAGCCGTAATGCGATTTTTTCCGGTCTGATGCCATCTGCAATTGCAGCAATACTTCCCGAATACTGGGTTGAAGATGATGAAGAGGAAGGTAAAAATAACTTCGAAGAAGAACTTTTTAAATATCAGCTTGCCCGCAAGGGACTGAAATACAAATGGTCGTATAATAAAATAATAAGTAACCAGGATGGACGGAAAGTCAACGAAAGAGTCAGGCAGATGCTCGACAATGATATAAATATCCTCGTTTACAATTTTGTCGATATGCTTTCGCATGCCAGGACTGAAATCGGACTGATAAGGGATCTGGCAAATGATGAGAAGGCATACAGGAGCCTTACACGTTCATGGTTTGTTCATTCTCCCCTCTACGAATTACTTATAGCATTGTCGACCCAGCCTGTTAAAATTATTTTCAGCACCGATCATGGTACTATAAGAGTGCAAAATCCTATTAAGGTTATTGGAGACAGGAAAACATCATCCAACCTAAGGTATAAAATGGGAAGAAATCTCGATTATAATCCGCGCCAGGTTTTTGAACTAAGATTCCCTGAAAAGGCAGGCCTGCCAAAAACCAACATCACTTCAAAATATATTTTTGCCCTCAATAAGGATTTCCTTGTTTACCAGAACAACTATAATTATTATGCAGGCTTTTACAAGGACACATTTCAGCACGGAGGCATTTCGATGCAGGAAATAATGCTTCCGGTTGCCTGCATAGAACCTGTTTTGTAATTAACCTGGCAACCGGGATGAAGATTCTTGTAAAAGATAAAAAATACCTTCCGTCCGCTGCCCGAAAAATACTTGAACACACTTCGGGGAAAAAAATACTGGCATTTTACGGATCAATGGGGGCTGGCAAGACAACTGTTATCAAGGCAATCTGCAAGCTCCTCGGGGCAGGTGACATTGTTACCAGCCCAACATTTACAATGGTAAATGAATACCTGACAAATAAAAATGAAATCATCTATCATATCGACTTTTACAGGATTAAAAAGGCTGAGGAGGTTTATGATTTCGGGTTAGAAGAGTACTTCTCAAGCGGTTCATATTGCTTTATGGAATGGCCCGAGCTTATCGGCGGGATACTTCCCTCTGAAACTGCTAAAATCAGAATTACAGTCGGTGAAAATGACCATAGGACCATTGACATTGAAGAACATTGATCCTGTATTGGTTTTTTTTTAACTTTGAGAAAATAACAACATTCTCACAATGAATGATAAAGGCAAAAACGGAAATCTGAGTTTTGGCAATGCCGGTTTAATGCCAAGGGAAGAACAGCTTGAAACAGCTGTACGGCGAAAGAAGATCTCAATCGGAGTTCCAAACGACAAAAAGAATGATGAAAAAAGGGTGGCCCTTACACCCGAGGCTGTAAATCTGCTTGTCGAAAATGGCAATGAGGTTATCCTTCAGAAGGGAGCCGGGACCGGGGCAAATTATTCCGATAAGGATTATGCTGAAAACGGTGCGGTAATTACTGAATCAACTGCCAGGGTTTTCAGTGCCGATGCAGTAATCAAGGTTGCCCCGTTTACATTGCAGGAGGTCGATTACCTTAAAGGTAACCAGATAGTTATGTCTTTTCTGAATGTCCTCCAGCTAAGCGAGGGGACCCTGGGAAAACTTATAAGGAAAAAAGTTACTGCAATTGCACTCGAAAAGATACGTGATATTAACGGCGCTATGCCTGTCATGGAATCGATGAGTGAAATAAGCGGAGTCACTTCAATCCTTGTTGCATCCGATTATCTGAGCAACCATCATGGTGGTAAGGGTGTACTGCTGGGCGGAATAACCGGAGTTACCCCAACAGAAGTTGTGATCATTGGAGCCAATACTGCAGGTGAATATGCTGCCCGGGCAGCACTGGGTCTGGGCTCACAGGTTAAAATATTTGACCAGTCGCTTCATAATCTCAGGAAATTCCAGAACCTGATTAACCAACGCCTGCAAACATCTGTATTTCATCCGCAGGTTTTAAAAAAAGCCCTTAAATCGGCCGATGTACTTATTGGAGCTATTGAGCTTGAAGATCTTCGCCCCTGGTACTATATTACAGAAGAGATGGTAAAAACCATGAAAAAAGGGTCAGTTATTATTGATCTGAGCATCGACCGGGGCGGATGCATCGAGACAACTGAATGCCGGGCACTCAGGGATCCTGTTTATGAAAAGCATGGGGTGATACACTTCTCGGCATGGAACCTGCCATCAAGGATGGCACGTACGGCCTCAATTGCTCTCAGCAACATTTTTAATCCTCTTTTCCAGGAGATAGCTGAGGCAGGCGGAATAATCCATTTGCTAAAGAATGACCGGGGAATGCGAAACGGGGTTTATCTGTTCAACGGAATCCTGACAAATGAAACGTTAGCTCAGAAATTCGGAGCGATATCTAAAGATCTTGATCTGCTTATTTCAGCATTCTGAAGATGTTCCTCGTTGATGGTTACTGGGTGCTGGTTACTGGTAAATCCCCCTTTGAAGAGCCTGCCCCGCTTCAGCGGGGGGGTTGGGGGATGTAAAATCTTCTTTTTACATGTACTCACCCCTGTATCCCCTCTCTGCTTCGTAAAGAGGGACTTTCGAATAGACACCTCTGACCAGCTAGATATATAATAGAACAGCCTCTTCTCCCTTTAAGGTGATTTTAGCATTCTTACCTATGTAAAAAGCCCGGTTGTCATCAATATGCCCTGCCGGAAAATCAAACAAAACCGGGTATTTATAATCCGCAACTGATTCAGCTATTGTAGCTTCAGCACTTTTGCCCCAGGCAATTTTAGTGTTTTCCATTTTAGTCAGCCCCCCTACTATCAATCCCGACAGTGCTTTAAGCTTGCCCGCAAGCCTGAGGGAGTTCATCATCCGGTCGAGATGATAATAGTACTCCCCCACCTCTTCAATAAACAGGATCCTTCCATATGTATTGGGCTCACCTTTTGTACCTATAAGGCTGTAAATCAGAGAGAGATTCCCACCGGTAACCTCCCCGGTGAAATTTCCCGGACGGATGAAAGCTCCTTTCCAGGAAATAGGTTTGTATTTACCGAATAATGCATCATACAGAGTGTTGAATGTTTCCTGCGTTTTCCCCTTTTCAGAGTAATTCAGAGGCATTTCGCCATGTATCGAAGCTAATCCTATTACTTCATTAAGCCAGAGATGCAGGATTGTTATATCGCTGAATCCGATATACCATTTCGGATTTTTTTTCAATGATGATAGCCTGAGTCTGTTTATTATTCTGAGCGTCCCATAACCCCCTCTTGAGCAGAACACTGCCTTAACAGCCCTATCATCAGTCATTTTCTGGAGGTCATAAAGACGTTCATCATCATTTCCGGCAAAGGGACCTGCCCGTTTCAATATATTTTCCCCGGTCCTGACCTTTAGCCCCCAGCTTTCCAGTAAACCGACTGCTGCGTTTATTTTATCTTCATCAACTGACCAGGAAGGAGAGACGATTGCCACTTCATCACCTTGCCTGAGATATGGAGGCTGGATTTTTTTCAGGGACATTTTACAGCATATATCGTGTAAAAATAATCCTTATTGGCAACTCATCCAACTGCATGAATAAAGATTATCTTTGTGCGATTTCAGAAATAGCTGACCATTCTTAATTGAATTATGAAGAATTTCAAACGATATCTTATTACTTCAGCACTGCCCTATGCCAATGGTCCGTTACATATCGGCCATCTTGCAGGTGTTTATGTTCCGTCGGATATTTATACCCGCTACCTCCGGATGAAAGGGGCAGATGTTATATCAATCTGCGGATCGGACGAACACGGAGTCCCAATAACCCTGAAAGCACGCAAGGAGGGAATTTCACCCCAGGAAGTCGTCGACAGGTATCATACATTGAATAAAAAAGCGTTTGAGGATTTCGGTATTGCTTTTGATATTTACTCAAGAACTTCAAATAAGGTTCACTATGATACAGCATCGGATTTCTTCCTGAAAATTTACAATAAGGGTGAATTCACTGAAAAAATTTCGGAACAATATTATGACGAAGAGGCGGCTTCCTTTCTGGCCGACAGGTATATAACAGGCACCTGTCCGCATTGCGGTAACGAAAATGCATATGGGGACCAATGTGAAAAGTGCGGTACATCACTTAGTCCGAACGACCTTATAAATCCTCGCTCGACAATCAGTGGAAGCAAGCCAGTTCTCCGTGAAACACTTCATTGGTACCTTCCGCTGGATAAATACGAGGGCTGGCTGAAAAAGTGGATACTCGAGGATCATAAGGAATGGAAAACAAATGTTTACGGACAATGCAAATCATGGATCGATCAGGGACTTCAGCCAAGGGCCGTAAGCCGCGATCTTGACTGGGGTGTTCCGGTTCCGGTTGAGGGGGCAAAAGGGAAAGTACTGTACGTGTGGTTTGATGCACCTATAGGATATATTTCAGCAACAAAAGAACTGACGGCTGATTGGGAAAAGTACTGGAAGGATCCGGAGACGAAAATGGTTCACTTCATAGGGAAGGACAATATTGTTTTCCATTGCATAATTTTCCCGGCAATGCTTAAAGCCGAAGGCTCATTCATACTCCCTGAGAATGTTCCGGCAAATGAGTTTCTGAATCTCGAGAATGACAAGATCTCAACTTCACGCAACTGGGCTGTATGGCTGCATGAATACCTTGAAGAATTCCCCGGCAAGCAGGATGTTCTGAGATACACTCTCTGTTCCAATGCACCTGAAACAAAGGATAATGACTTCACCTGGAAAGATTTCCAGGCCCGCAATAACAATGAACTTGTGGCCATTCTGGGTAATTTCGTAAACCGCACTCTGGTTCTTACAGGTAAATATTACGATGGAAGGGTTCCGGAAAGAGGGATAACTGACGAAAACGATAATTCAGTGCTCAAAGAAATTTCAAAGATCCGCGAGAATGTTGAATCAAGTATCGAAACCTTCAGGTTCCGGGAAGCCCTCAGGGAAGCAATGAACCTTGCAAGGCTTGGTAATAAGTACCTGGCTGATGCTGAACCATGGAAGATTGATAAAACCGATCCGGAAAGAGTAAAAACAATTATGAATATTGCTCTTCAGATCACGGCAAATCTTACAATAATTCTTGAGCCATTTCTTCCCTTTTCTATGAGCAAGCTGAGGAATTGGATTAATATCGATCTTAAAAAATGGGACGAGGCAGGAAATATTGACATTCTTAAGCCTGGCCATGCCATAAATAAACCGGATCTTCTTTTTGAAAAGATTGAGGATGAAGCTATAAAGAAGCAGATAAGCAAGCTTGAATCAACCAAAAAGGTGAATGAATCTGCGTCTTCAAAAGTTATGCCTTCAAAGGACCAGGTGACATTCGAGGATTTTACAAAGGTCGATATAAGGACCGCCACAATTCTCGAAGCTGAAAAAGTGCCTAAAACCACCAAGCTCCTGAAGCTTAAAATTGACACAGGCCTTGATATCAGGACAATAGTATCAGGAATTGCAGAATATTATGAGCCAGAGACGATCATCGGAAGGCAGATCTCAATTGTTGCAAATCTTGAACCAAGAAAAATAAAAGGGATCGAGTCAAAAGGTATGATTCTGATGGCTGAAGACAAAGAAGGAAGACTTGTAATGGTTACACCTGCTGAAAAGGTAAGCAACGGCAGCCCTATAAAGTAGATTATTTTCTGGAGATCCAGGTTCCCGGGAACTTCTTTGAAATGCTGTCTCTTGTTGAGATAGCCTTTTCCTTGCTGGTACAAGTCATGGCTGTGACCCTGTAAAAGCCATTTGAAGCCTGATTTATTTCAGGTTCATATCCGTCAGCTTTAAGGATCTCGACATGCGAAAGTGCATTTCCCTGCGATCTAAAGCTTCCTGTAATTATAGTATATTGAACTTCATCAGCCGGTTCCGCTGGAACTTCGGGCTTTACAGGCTTACTGGTGTCAGGGACAATTAGAGCAGCTTCATCGATTGCCTTTTTATTATTTTCAAATTCAGCGGTGACTAGCGGGTTAAGTGAAGTTGTCTCAATGCTGGTTTTAAAAAGATCTGTTTTCAGGGGAACGGCTATCAGCAATGCCAGTACAGGAATCAGAACAGCCGCTCGCCACAGGTTCTTCCTGGTGACACTAATCCTTACAGGTTCCCTGCTGATATGCCTGGTGACCCTTTTACGAACATCATATTGCCTAGCCGGATACCACTGAAATGATTCAAGTCCGTATGAACCAGGATGATAATTAATATTCGGTTCAGGTTCAAACAGGATATTGTTTTCCCTGTTGTAGACAAAAGTCCCGATATGATCAAACACCACCTGTTCTCCTTTTTCAAGCCGTCCTTTAAGCACTTTAACAAACTCTTCCACCAGATGACGGGAATCTCCGTAATTGACACCGGTAGTCTGGGAAATCTTGCCTATAAGGAGACCGTCGTTGTGATTAAGATTACTGTTGAAGGAGATTTTCCTGGAAGGAGGATAAAAAGTTCCGGAATTTTCATCGGCATAAGCAGGTGAGAAATTCCCAATAAGCCCTCCAAAGCCTGGTACAATGACACAATCATGTACAAACAATAGTTCTCTTATGAAGGCTTTTATATCCACGAAAATAATCTTTTACCGGCTCATAAAATAAGATCAAACGAGAGGCTTTCCCTAAAAAAACCGGTTGATGTTATTAACATTTTAACAACACATTGTCACCATTCCCGGAAAAGAATTATAAATGAAATGAGCCTGATGCAGTTAAAAATATTCCGGCTGAAAAATATTATCTTCGTACCTTTAATAAAATCTTTCGGATGAGAGATATTCAGATGGTTGACCTGAAGACACAGTATGAAAGAATCAGGTCTGAAATTGATGATGCAATTTTTTCCGTAATAAATTCGACAGCCTTTATTAAGGGACCGGGAGTAAAATTATTCGAGGAGGAATTACAGACATATCTTGGAGTAAAACATGTCATCTCATGCGCCAACGGGACAGATGCTCTTCAGATAGCAATGATGTCGCTCGGGCTGAAACCCGGGGATGAGGTCATCACCACAAATTTCACTTTTATTGCCACAGTCGAAGCAGTTGCCCTGTTGGGATTGAAACCTGTTATTGCCGATCCGGAACCAGGAAATTTTAACCTGTCAGTTAAGGAAATCAGGAATGCCATAACACCTAAGACGCGGGCAATAGTCCCCGTACATCTTTTCGGGCAATGTTCTGATATGGACGGGATAATGAAGCTTGCCCGGGAATATGATCTTCTCGTTATTGAAGATGCCGCTCAGGCAACAGGAACCGATTATTACTTTCCCGACGGCACCACAAAAAAGGCCGGGACAATAGGGAACGCAGGTACTACATCCTTTTTCCCTTCAAAGAACCTTGGATGTTACGGTGATGGAGGAGCAGTTTATACAAATGACGATGAGCTGGCAGGTAAGCTGAGGAGCATTGCAAATCACGGAATGAAAATGCGGTATCATTACAATGATATTGGTGTCAACTCAAGGCTCGACACAATACAGGCGGAAATATTAAGAGTCAAGTTGAGATATCTCGATCAGTTCAATGATGCCAGAAGAGCTGTTGCCGATTATTACGATAAAGCCTTTGAAGGTTGTTCCGGTATTGAAGTTCCTGTAAGGGAAAGCTATTCATCCCATATTTTTCATCAATATACAATCAGGATTGAAAACGGTAAAAGGGATCCCCTGAAGAGGCATCTTGAAGAAAATAAAATCCCTGCAATGATCTATTATCCCGGGCCGCTGCACATGCAGGAAGCCTACCGCTATCTGGGGTATAGGGAATCTGATTTCCCGGTTACAGACAAGCTGTGTAAAACGGTTCTGTCTCTGCCAATCCACACTGAAATGGAGAAGGATCAGCTGGATTTTATCACTAAAACAATCCTAAACTTTTTTGAAAGAAATCAATAATGGAAAGAGAATATTTTGCCCATGAAACTGCTGTTATCGACGAGGGGTCAGGTATTGGTAAAGGAACCAGGATATGGCATTTCAGCCATATTATGAAAGGCTCGGTGATAGGTGAAAATTGCAACATTGGTCAGAATGTTGTTATATCTCCCGGTGTAAAACTTGGAAGGAATGTAAAAGTTCAGAATAATGTATCAATTTATACGGGCGTTGTATGTGAAGATGATGTCTTTCTTGGCCCTTCGATGGTATTTACAAATATCGTGAATCCAAGAAGTGCAATTATCAGAAAGGATAGTTATGTAAATACCCTGGTTGAGAAAGGCGCAACTATCGGAGCCAATTCAACAATCGTTTGTGGAAACAGAATAGGCAAATATTCCTTTATTGGCGCAGGAGCTGTGGTTACAAAGGATGTAAAACCCTATGCACTGGTTGTGGGTAATCCCGCCAGGCAGACAGGCTGGATGAGCGAGTACGGGCACAAGCTTCAATTTAACGATAATGGTTATGCCATCTGTCCTGAAAGCGGTGAGAAATACAGAATTCAGGATGGAATCGTTAATAAAGTTGAGAAATAACTTACTTCTTATCGTTAATAAAAATGGAATCGAATCCTAAAAATTTTGGTCTCATCGGTGCGGCAGGCTATATTGCCGTGAGGCATCTCAGAGCAATAAAAGACACCGGCAATAATCTTCTTGCAAGCCTCGACAAGTTTGACTGTGTCGGGCTTCTTGACGGATATTTTCCGCAGAGTGATTTCTTTGTTGAATTTGAAAGGTTCGACAGGCACTTTGACAAGCTCAAGAGGACTGGCACAAAGATTGACTACGTCAGCATCTGTTCTCCCAATTATCTCCATGATTCGCATATACGGTTTGCTTTAAGGCACCACGCTGAGGCTATATGTGAAAAACCTATAGTTCTTAACCCATGGAATGTTGAAGCTCTGCAGGAGATCGAAAACGAAACCGGCCATAAAATATATACTATTCTACAATTACGCCTTCACCCAAAAATTATTGAGCTGAAGGAGAAAATTAAAAACGGTCCAAAAGACAAGGTCTATGATATTGACCTTTCATATATAACAAGCAGGGGAAACTGGTACTACATCTCATGGAAAGGTGATATCCAGAAATCCGGTGGAGTCGCAACAAATATAGGTATTCATTTCTTTGACATGCTGACCTGGATATTTGGCGATACCACTAAGAATATTGTCCATATATCTCAGCCAAATAAGGCCGCCGGTTATCTTGAACTCGAAAATGCCAGGGTAAGATGGTTCCTCAGCATCGATTATAATGATCTGCCCGAATCAGTAAAGGAAGGTGGAAAAAGGACTTTCAGATCTATAGCTGTGGATGGTGAAGAGATTGAGTTCAGTGAAGGTTTCGGAGAGCTTCATACCACTTCCTACAGGGAGATACTTGCCGGGAGAGGTTTCGGACTCAATGATGCCCGTCAGTCAGTGATTACCGCATTCACAATAAGAAATTCAAACCCGGTTGGACTAGTCGGGGATTATCACCCGATATTAAAAAACCGCTGAAAAAGCGTTGAAAACCATTTACAGGAGCATATGATGAAAAAGAAAATAATTGTGACAGGAGGGACAGGATATATAGGGTCCCATACGACTGTTGAGCTTATTGAAGATGGATTTGAAGTAGTTATTATCGATAACCTCTATAACTCCGAAGCAGAAGTTGCTGACCGGATCTTTCAGATAACCGGGATCAGGCCTTTACTTGCTGTTTTTGATCTATGTGACAGGGAAAAATTGCAATCTTTCCTTCAGAGCCAGGGAAACATTGATGGCATAATTCATTTCGCCGCATATAAGGCTGTTGGTGAATCAGTTAACAAACCACTTGAATATTACCGGAACAATCTCCTGTCCTTGATCAACCTCCTGGAAGCCATGAAAACCTGCGGCATCCCGAATCTTGTGTTTTCCTCATCATGTACCGTCTACGGACAGCCGGCTAAGCTCCCTGTGGCAGAAGATGCACCAGTTCAGCCGGCAATGTCGCCTTATGGAAACACAAAGCAGATCGGCGAAGAGATAATACGAGACACCGCCGCTGCAACAGAAAAAATAAAAGCAATCGCATTAAGATATTTTAATCCTATAGGAGCACATCCCTCAGCACTCATCGGTGAGCTTCCAAGAGGAGTCCCCGAGAATCTTGTTCCTTATATAACCCAGACTGCCTATGGTCTCCGGAAAGAGCTGAAGGTTTTCGGCAATGATTACAATACTCCCGACGGCTCATGTATAAGGGATTACCTTCATGTTGTTGACCTGGCCAAAGCTCATGTAACAGCAGTAAAAAGACTTGTTGAGAACAAGAACAAATCTGACTATGAGGTCTTTAATCTCGGAACGGGCATGGGAGTATCAGTTCTTGAAGCAATTAAATCGTTTGAACGGGTTACAGGAATAAATCTGAATTACCAGATCACCGGGCGCAGGGCAGGAGATATTGAAAAGATATGGGCCGATCCATCACTTGCTAACAGGGAACTTGGGTGGAGGACCGTCAGTACCCTTGATGAATCGATGAAAACAGCCTGGGAATGGGAAAAATATATACGAAAGGATAAAAAATAATGGCACCTGAAAAAACAATACTCGTGACCGGAGGCGCCGGATTCATTGGATCACATGTGGTGAGGAGGTTTGTAACCAAATATCCCGGATACAGGATTATAAATGCTGACAAGCTTACTTATGCAGGAAATCTGGAGAATCTCACAGATATAGAGGAAAAGAGAAATTACCTTTTCGAAAAGACCGATATTGTCAATAAACAGGCTGTTTCAGATCTTTTCTTTAAGTACCGCTTTGACGGAATAATACATCTGGCAGCAGAATCGCATGTTGACAGGTCAATCACTGCACCCGATGAATTTGTTCATACAAATATTGTAGGAACAGTTAACCTGCTTAATGCAGCTCTCAGCTTATGGAAGGAGGATACTGAAGGAAAATTGTTTTATCATATTTCCACGGATGAAGTTTACGGATCACTTGGAAGAGTAGGATTGTTCACAGAGGAAACTGCATATGATCCTAAAAGTCCATATTCTGCCTCGAAGGCCAGCTCCGACCATATGGTAAGGGCATATGGCCATACATTCGGTCTTCCTGTAATAATTTCAAACTGTTCAAATAATTACGGCCCGAACCAGTTCCCGGAGAAACTGATTCCTCTTGCAATAAATAACATTAAGAACAACAGGTCAATTCCAGTTTATGGAAAGGGCGAAAATATACGCGACTGGCTCTATGTTGAAGACCATGCCTCAGCAATTGACCTGATATTTCATAAGGGAAAGATTGGTGAGACTTATAATATCGGCGGTAATAACGAATGGAAAAACATTGACCTGATAAAGCTCCTCTGCAAAATCATGGACAGGAAGCTTGGTCGTCAGGAAGGGTCTTCAGAAAAGCTGATTATTTACGTAAAGGACCGGCCGGGGCACGACCTTCGGTACGCTATAGATTCATCAAAGCTTCAGAATGAACTTGGGTGGGCACCAATACCTGAATTTGCTGCCGGACTTGAAAAGACAGTTGACTGGTATCTCTCCAACAGCAAGTGGCTCGAAAGGATTATCTCGGGAGATTATGAGAAATATTATGACAGGATGTACTCGGGCAGATAAACAGCTCAGTTCTTAAAACTGTTCATCCTTTTAATAAGCTCATCTCCCAGGGCACTCTTTTGCTTTATATGTTCCTGTATGGCGGCGACAACGCTGTTTGAATGAAAATCCCCTCTGACTTCTTCAAAATCAAGCTTTTTGATCTCATCACCACCATCAATTCCAAAGCCGGTCATCGAAGACAGATTGAATTCCTTCCTGGCATCATCATAAAGCATTTTATCGAGGTCGATAACACTTTTTTTCCATTTTTCAACCATACCTATCACGTCAGCAGCTGTGAAATCTTTAACAGATTTCCCGGTCTCTTCCTCAATCCTCTCACATGCCCATGTCCACTCCCATTTGTAATAAGATCCATGCATCTTCCTGAATGCTTCCGCAACCCCTTCGATTGTATTTATTTTGTCCGATTCGATATCATCAAGTAACTTGCTTACTGCCTGTTTTGGTGCAATCAATCCTGCAATGTCTACCCACTCACCTTTCCCCATCGACTGATCAGGAGCGAGCCTTTTACGCAATTCACCGTTCGATTTAAAATTAATGTTCTCAAGTCTTTTGATAAGAGAGTTGCCAAGGAATTTATTTATCCCGGTCTGGTACAACTCAATTCCCTTTTCAAGCGAACTGCCTTTGATCTTCATATTATTGTAAGAATAGGATCCGGAACCTGTTCCAGATACCGCTTTGAGTTTGCGGAGGAGCTCCCTTCCTTCGAACATTTTTCGAATAGTATACGGGCTAAGAAGATTGAAATTAACCTGATCGTGTTTGACAGGATCTTTTCTCCTGTCGCGGACAGGCCACTTCTGTGCATCCCTTATTGTACCAACGCTTCTCAGGTTTATGCCCGGAACGAGTATGCTTTCATCGTTGCTTTCAATAAGATATGAGAAAGGAAGTGATGAAGTATCCATATTCTTGTAATGACGACCCATAACAAGGGTGTAAGGACCAATACGGGCGGGCCAAAGCACATAAGAATCGCTTGTAGTTTTGGATCCCCTTTCCATTATACCCTGATGTATGGGGCCAAGTTTGTACATGTGATTGCTCTGATTCGATCCGCTGCCTGCATTCATGAACGAGAAAATACCAGCAATGAGCAGAGTCGATTTATGGTGGGTTACAGTATACGGACCTGCAAATATTGAACATGCTTCGCCGTGATAGCCTCCGCAGTTTGCAAAAAAAAGCGAATTCTCAGCTGAGTAGTGCTTCCCCAGAACGCACCCCTGACCAATAAAGCATTTGTCAATGAGGGTCGATTCAGTCACAATTGAACCGGAGCAGACAATGAAATGTTCCATAATTACTCCGGGTCCGATGAATACAGGATCCTCCCTGCAGCTGTTAACCGATCCTTCATCAAGCTTTATGCTCTCCTCGATGTGGCTGAAAGGGCCGATCCTGACATTCCTGATCTGCCTGCAGCTCATTATCCTGGAACCTGTTCCGATTATTCCGGTATCAGAACTTTTCGATTTTGAATAGTCGCGTATCATAAGCTCCATTTTCTTTATAGCTTTTACACGGTGACGGTAAAGAGCTATAATATATGCCTGATGCGCCGACAGATGGTCCCAGATCATCACTGACCTGCCGCCTGTTTCATTAAGAACAGCTACTTCAGTTCCGTTGCCGAAGGAAGAGAAGCCATGCATACTTATCTTTCCGCAGTTAGAAATGACCACATCATCTTCAATCCGGTAATTTGCAATATAGTCCCCTATGTTCTTAATAAGCACATTTGAACCAATATCACAATTGTGAATGTGTGCATTGATAATACCGCACATAACGCTTACCCCCGACTCGTCGGTATATGATTTCCCGAAGCTCCCAAGCCTTATGTCACCCGAAAAAGTGACATTAATGCACCTTGAGGGATCAAATCCTTCTGTCACCTGAACCCTGCCCCAGTCATCACAACTGCAGCTGTTTGAAATCAGTTCTTTTATCTCCGCTACAGTAAGTTTTCTGAATTTATTGGTGGATTTCATTACAGAAGGGTTTTTTGTTCTATTCAACAGTAACAGATTTGGCAAGATTTCTTGGCTGATCGACATTGCATCCCCTGAGGACTGCAATGTGGTACGATAACAGCTGAAGGGGAATAACTGCCAGTATTCCCGAAAATGCCGGAAGCGTCTCCGGAACCTCAAGGACGTAATCAGCCATTTTCCGTATTAGCTCGTCGCCTTCGGTCACAATGGCTATTACATTTCCCTTTCTTGCCTTGATTTCCTGGATATTACTTACAATCTTATCGTAAATATCGTCCTTTGTCGCAACGACTACTACAGGCATGTTTTCATCAATAAGGGCGATAGGACCATGTTTCATTTCAGCTGCCGGGTAACCTTCGGCATGGATATAGGATATCTCCTTAAGCTTTAGTGCTCCTTCGAGTGCAACAGGGAAAAGATATCCCCTGCCAAGGTACAGTGCATTTCTGGTTTGCTGATATTTTTTTGCAAGCTCAAGGGCCTGGTCGTTTACCTGAAGCGTCTTTTCAATTTTTGCCGGAATGGAGACCAGTTCATCAATGAGCTGACTATAGGTTTCAGCTGTGATCACACCTTTCAGAAAGCCAATTTCGAATGCCATCATTGCCAACACTGTAACCTGTGTTGTAAAAGCCTTGGTGGATGCAACTCCTATTTCAGGACCTGCATGTGTATAGACCCCCGCATCAGTTTCGCGCGGGATGCTTGAACCGACAACATTGCAGATACCGATTACTTTTGCTCCCCGTTCCTTTGCCATTTTTACCGCGGCCAGAGTATCGGCAGTCTCACCGCTCTGGCTTATTGCAATCACGATATCGCCCTTCTTTATTATAGGATCCCTGTAGCGGAATTCCGATGCATATTCAACCTCAACAGGTATCCTTGTAAATTCCTCAAAGAGATACTCACCTAGTAAACCTGCATGCCATGAAGTGCCGCAGGCTACAATGATAATTTTTTCCGATTGTGAAACTGTTTCCAGAACATTATGAAGGCCGCCCAGCATTATTCCGCTGTGATCGGGAAGAACTCTTCCCCTGAATGTGTCGTGTATTGCTCTTGGCTGTTCAAATATCTCCTTAAGCATGAAGTGAGCAAATCCTTCCTTATCAATCTCCCCGATCTTAAGGTCGACTTCCTTTACTTCAGGTTCAATATTTTTCGGACGTATTGATTTGAGTATCAGTTCATCTCTCTTAATAATTGCAATGTCATCATCCTTCAGATAAATAACCCTTTGTGTGTATTCAACAATAGGTGTGGCATCGGAAGCAATGAAATTCTCTCCCTCTCCTACACCTATCACCAGAGGACTTCCTTTTCTGGCTGCAAAGAGCCTGTCGGTTTCCTTTGTACATATTATGACGAGCCCATATGCCCCCTCAACCCTGTTAAGTGCAAGTGTGATTGCCTGTTCCGCTGTAAGATCGCCCTCAAGGTAGAGGTGTTCGATAAGATTGGCAAGCACTTCTGTGTCGGTCTGGCTGTTGAACTGGATCCCGCGGCTTTGCAAATGTTTTTTGATCAGTGCGTAATTTTCGATTATCCCGTTATGGACCACAATAAAATTACCTTTATATGAAACCTGAGGGTGAGCATTTAATTCATTTGGTTCCCCATGCGTTGCCCATCTTGTATGACCCATCCCCACCGTTCCGTTAAAATCAGAGCTGTTAACCATCTTTTCCAGATCCTCAACTCTGCCTTTGCATTTTAAGATCTTTGTTTCCCCGTTGATAATAGCCAGCCCGGCAGAGTCATATCCCCGGTATTCAAGTCGTTTAAGCCCTTTAATTACGATTTCCCTTGCAGGTTTTAATCCGATATACCCAACTATTCCGCACATAAGCTATTATTATTAGAAATGAAAAATCACGGGCCGAAGTTCAGTCCGTATCAGCTGAAAAAACGGTTGAATGATTTCAATTATTGCAGAAGTGTATAAAGAAGGTGTTCAGGAGAGCAACTTATCATAAAAGTCATTATAGGCATCTATGTACTTGTCCTCTTCCTGGAAAGAAAGAACAGGCTTGTTTAAGGTCTTAAGGTATTTCGACAATTCAGTATTTATATCTTCACTTCCGACTATTACCGCATCGGAGTATTTAATTGCAAGTTTGGAAACACTGACAAAATCGGGATTCTTTACGAGCTTAAGGCTTTCCCCGTCAATTCCGTCGTATCTTAACTTATCGGCAAAAGTTGATCTGAAAGGAGCTATGAAATCATTGCTATAGACTGAATAGACTATTTTATAATTATGGAACAGGGGATCATCATTATAAATACTCCTGAGATACACAGGGACCAGTGATGCCATCCATCCATGGCAATGAACTATGTCAGGAGCCCATCTCAGTTTTTTTACAGTCTCAATCACACCCCGGGCAAAAAAGAGAGCCCGCTCATCATTATCTTCAAATTCTCTGCCCGAAGAATCCGAAACAGTGTGTTTCCTCTGGAAATAATCATCATTGTCAATAAAGTAAACCTGCATGCGTGCCGACTGTATCGAGGCAACCTTTATTATAAGAGGATGGTCGGTGTCGTCGATAATAAGATTCATACCTGAGAGCCTTATTACCTCATGAAGCTGGTTTCTTCTTTCATTAATGCTTCCGTACCGCGGCATAAAGGTCCTGATTTCCTTACCCCTTTCCTGAATTCCCTGTGGGAGATATCTGCCTATCTTTGATAACTTGGTTTCGCCTAAATATGGAGTGATCTCCTGAGAAATAAACAATACTTTCTTGCTTTCCATTTATATGCCTGGATATACCATTCCGTAACAACTTGCAAAGATAATAATAAAAAATGATAATATTATCAATACATTGTTAATGGTATTTATGTACAACAGTCAGTTTATTTTATTTCTTTAATTACGTGACCAGATATTTTTATTTCATTTAGGTTTGCATAAAAATCATGAATAATGAAAGTAGTAAGTACTGCTGAAGAGCTTCAGAAAGCAACCAGTAGTCCGGATTCCACCCCACTCGGATTTGTACCCACAATGGGGGCACTTCATCGCGGTCACATAACTCTTGTCCGGAATGCTGCAGGCCTCTGCCGAAAAGTTGTTGTAAGCATTTATGTCAACCCGACACAATTCAACGATCAGGATGATCTGAAAAATTATCCAAGGACTCTTGATGATGACCTGCAATTACTCAGTCCCGTTCTGAGGGAAAATGATATTGTATTCACACCCGATGATAAAGAGATTTACCCGGTAAAGGACCGGAGGGTCTTTCATTTTGGAAATCTTGAGAATGTAATGGAGGCTTTGCACAGGCCCGGCCATTTTAACGGGGTGGCACAGGTGGTAAGCAGGCTTTTCGAAATTGTGAAACCGGATATCGCAATTTTCGGACAAAAAGATTTTCAGCAGCTGGCAGTCATCAAAGAACTTGTAAGACAGACAGGAAACAAGGTTAAAATTATAGACAATCCAATAGTACGGGAGGATGACGGGTTAGCCATGAGCAGCAGAAATCGTCTCCTCAGCCAGTCGATAAGGAAAAAAGCCGGCATAATCTATAAGACAATTTCTGCTGCTGCCAGCATGATAAATGAGCATGATATTCCCTATCTGATTTCTTATGTGAAGAAGAACATTGAAAGAGCAGAAGGATTCAGTGTGGAGTATTTTGAAATCGTTGATGATATTGAATTAAAACCGGTTTCTGCACGATGTGAAATGAAAAAAGAGAATAAATATTTTGGATGCATCGCAGTAAAGGCAGGAAATATCAGACTTATAGATAATATCGAAATTCCCTTGTAATCAATTAAAAGGATACTTAAATTTGCAGCATACAAACTTTATATTACAAGATGTTTATAGAAATATTAAAATCAAAAATACATAAGGTTACAGTTACTGAGGCAAATCTGCAGTATGTTGGCAGTGTATCCATTGATGAAGATCTGATGGATGCATCCAATATTATTGAAAATGAAAAAGTCCAGGTTCTCGACATTAACAATGGTGAACGTATCGAGACTTACGTAATTAAAGCGAAAAGGGGTTCAGGCGAAATCTGTATGAATGGTCCGGCAGCCCGAAAAGTTTCTGTAGGCGATGTTATTATAATCATGTCATTTGCCACGATCGATTTCGGGGAAGCAAAATCCTTCAGGCCAACAGTTATTTTTCCCGATACAAACACAAATAAACTGATCTGAATTTGAGAAAAGGCTTCATACAGGCCGGAAAGTTCATTGCTTTTCTAGCTGTAGGGATCCTGCTGTTGTGGATTGCGTTCAGGACTGTTAATTTTAAGGCTCTTGTTTCCGATCTTAAAGGGGCAAATTACTACTGGCTGATCTTGTCAATACTATTCGGTCTGTTCGGCTATATGAGCCGTGCCCGGAGATGGATAATACTGATAAATCCATTGGGTTATAACCCGAAATACTGGAACACTTTCCATTCAATGATGTCAGGCTATCTTGCCAATCTGGCTCTTCCCAGGATCGGAGAGATAACCAGGTGCGTTGCCCTGGGTAAAAAAGAGAAGATCCCCGTCGATCAGCTTATAGGGACTGTTGTAGTTGAGCGCACTATTGATTTCATTTCACTTCTGATTATCATGTTTGGCCTGTTTTTTACGAGCGGCTCCAGGATAAGGGAGTATCTGAATGCAAGCATTATCATACCATTCAGGGAAAAAGTGCTTTCGGTCTTCGGTGCTGCATGGATCCTTTGGACCATAGTTATCGGATTATCAGCCATTGCATTATACATGCTTTTACGCTATAAGAAGGAGCTGCGGAAGATAAAATTCGTTTCGAAAATATTCGACATCGCCCACGGGGTGATAAATGGTCTCAAAACAATATCAAAGCTTAAAAGAAACTGGGAATTTATCTTTCATACAGTATTTATCTGGTTTAACTACGCGCTGATGACATGGATTGTCGTCTTTTGCATCGAGAGCACATCCCAACTTTCGTTCACAAGTTCGATCTTTATTCTTGTGATTGGCGGCCTCGCAATGTCTGCCCCGGTCCAGGGAGGAATCGGTGCCTATCACTATTTTGTTTCAAGGGGAATAGCATTCCTGGCCGGTGTCAGCATTGAAGATGGTTCCGCATACGCAATACTTACTCACGAGTCACAACTTGTACTTGTACTTATACTTGGTGCAGTGGCATTTTTTATGTTGTCGCGGAAGAAACAAAATAATGGTAATAATGCCTAAGTCCAAAACAGTTTTTGTTTGTCAGAATTGCGGAGTCGAATCTGCAAAATGGATTGGGAGATGCCCTTCGTGCAAGGAATGGAATACTTACCATGAAGAAATAATCGCTCCTTCTTCGCCCCACGAAAGATCATATTCATCAGGACAGGAAAAGAGAAAACCCGAACTACTGGAGAGCATAAGCTCTGATGAACACCGTCGGCTGAAGACAGGCATCACAGAACTCGACAGGATACTTGGCGGAGGAATGGTACCAGGTTCCCTGATCCTGCTGGGAGGCGAGCCGGGTGTCGGCAAATCGACTCTTGCCTTGCAGCTTGCCCTTGCCCTAAGCGGCAAAAGCGTACTTTATGTTTCAGGTGAGGAAAGTGAAGAACAGATAAGCCTCAGGGCCAAAAGGCTAAAAAAGTCAAACCCGGCGTGCTATATATATAGTGAAACTGATCTTGAAAATATTCTTGTTCAGGCTGAAAACATTAAGCCCGGTCTGATAATAATCGACTCCATTCAAACGATTCACACAGGTAACCTTGAGTCTTCTGCCGGATCCGTTTCACAGGTCAGGGAATGTGCGGCCCAGCTCCTGAAGTTTTCAAAAATAACAGGAATACCGGTATTCCTTATCGGACATATTACAAAGGACGGAACTCTGGCCGGACCCAAGGTACTTGAGCACATTGTAGACATAGTCCTGTATTTTGAAGGCGACAATAATTACATATACCGTTTGCTCAGATCTGTAAAAAACAGGTTTGGTTCGACTTCAGAACTTGCAATATTTGAAATGGTTGAAAGCGGTCTGAGGGAGGTGGCAAATCCTTCTGCAATGTTTATCAACCAGCATGATGAACCCATCAGCGGAATTTCTATTGCCGCAACTGTCGACGGGCTCAGACCATTCCTGATCGAGACCCAGGCACTTGTAAGCAGTGCCGTTTACGGCACCCCTCAGAGAAGCTCAACAGGGTTCGATATAAGAAGGCTTAATATGCTGCTGGCAGTACTTGAAAAAAGGGCAGGATTCAGGCTGGGTGTCAAAGATGTCTTTATGAACATAGCAGGGGGCATTAAAGTCGACGATCCAGCAATTGATCTGGCAATTATTACATCTGTACTCTCCTCCAATCTTGATATTCCTGTCGGAAGGGATGTCTGCTGTTCCGGTGAGGTTGGACTGTCAGGCGAGATAAGACCGGTATCACGTATTGAACAGCGGATCAGGGAAGCTGCCAAAATGGGTTTCAGAAAAATTTACATATCGAAATTCCACAGGAACATTTCGGTTACCGGAGTTGACATTGAAGTTATTCCCGTTGGTAAAGTAGAAGCTCTTGTACGGTCGCTGTTCAGCTGAAGAAACGAGGAGCGACTCACGACGAATGACTCACGACGAACGACTCACGACGAACGACCTATAGAAGAATTGATTTCGGATTTCCGTACGTCGTGTGCCGTTTGTCATGGGTCATTCTAATATTTCTCCCTTATATATCCGCCTCTTCTGGTATTTTCTCTTTTTGCTTTATCGCAATCAGTCTCGATATTGAAATTCGAAGGACGTTCGAATTCATCTGATTCCATAATTCCGAACTGAGGATCATTATATACTTTCCTCATGAAGAGTCCGAACACCGGAAGTGCCATCTGGGCTCCCTGACCTTCACTGAGTGTCTCGAAATGGATAGCCTGATCCTCCCACCCGCTCCATACACCACCCACAAGATTAGGTGTCACGCCCATAAACCATCCATTCGAATTATTCTGTGTCGTCCCGGTTTTACCTCCAATCTGGTTCAGGAGCATATATGGTTCCCTTCTTAACCTGTTTCCCGATCCGATAAGAACCACTCCCTGAAGCAGGTCAAGCATCAGATAAGCCTGCTCCTCACTCAATACCTCCTCAATCTGCTGGGTGAACTTTGAAATCAGGTTACCATTCTTATCATCAATACGGGTAACATACATAGGTCTTGTGTAGACTCCCCTGTTGGCATAAGCCGCGTACGCCCCTACCATTTCTTCAAGCTTTATATCTGACGTTCCAAGGAATATTGAAGGAACAGGGTCAATAAAGCTCCTTACCCCCATCCTCTTCATCAGTTCAGTAACTGCAGAAGGTCTGAACTGCTGCATGAGCCATGCTGAAATGTAGTTTTCGGATTGTGCCAGACCCCACTTTAGTGTTACCATTTTCCCATGATATTCCTTAGGACCTGAACTTCTTGGTATCCACGGAACTGTATCGTTCGGAAGATCAAACGACCTTGGAATGTTCTCAACTTCTGTGCAGGGAGTATAGCCGTTCTGCATTGCAACCGTGTAAAGGAATGGTTTGATTGTGCTTCCGACCTGTTTTCTCTGCTGTGTAACAGCATCCCACTTGAAGTATCTGAAATCGGGACCTCCCACGTAAGCTTTTACATGACCCAGGTGAGGATCTTCAACAAGAAAAGCTGAACGCACAAAATACTTGTAATATCTTACTGAATCAAAGGGCGTCATGATTGTGTCAATCTCCCTGTTCTCTCCCTTCCAGGAGAAGACTTTCATGGGAACTTTTGTGTTGAAGGCAAGCATAATGGAATCCATTGAAACCCCCCTTGCTTTCATCATTATGTATCTTTCGCTGTCCTTTACTGATCGCAATATCAAATCATCAACCTCCTTTTTGGTAAGGTCATTTGAATAGGGTGGATTCCTGAATCCTTTCGCACGTTTATAAAAATCGGGCTGAACCTCTTTTGAAAGATGTTCTGCGAGAGCTTCCTCAGCATATTGCTGCATTCTGGAATTTATGGTTGTATATATTTTCAGCCCGTCCTTATATACATCATAATTGGACCCGTCAGGCTTTTTATTCTTGTTACACCATCCGTAAAGAGGATTATTATCCCATTCCCACCGGGCATCCTCATACGATGATTCTCTTTCATATCTGTCCCTGACTGGTTCCGGTTTTCTCATAGTGTTCCTCAGATATTCCCTCAGATACGTGGCACGCCCTGTATTATGGTCCTCCAGTCTGAAATCAAGGGTAATTGGAAGCTGTCTGACTGAATCTGCGACATCAGGATGGATGTATCCATACTTAGCCATTTGTGATAGTACTGTATTTCTCCTCTGAAGCATTCGCTCAGGATATTTTCTGGGATTATAGGCACTTGAATTCTTTAACATCCCAACCAGGACAGCAGCCTGTTCAATTTTAAGCGAATCGGGAGTGGTATTGAAATATACCCTCGCAGCTGACCTTATTCCAATTGCCTGATAGAGGAAATCATATTTATTAAGGTACATCGCTATGATCTCCTCTTTTGTATAGCTCTTTTCAAGCTTTACGGCTGTCTGCCATTCCTTGAATTTTGAGACGCCAAGCCTCAATTTTCTTGTAAAAGCAGAAACATGGGCTGTATCTCTCGGATATAGTTGTTTTGCAAGCTGTTGTGTAATCGTACTTCCCCCTCCTGTCTTTTGTCCGAGAACTATCGTGCGCACAATCGCCCTGCCCAGTCCCCGGATATCGATTCCGGAGTGTCTGTAATATCTGATATCCTCTGTTGCAATTAGAGCATTGACAAGGTAGGAAGAGAGATCATCGTAATCGGTCCAGGTTCTGTTCTCAATGCTAATCTTTCCAAGCAGCACTCCATCTTCGGAATAGACTTCAGCAGCAAGGTTGTATTCGGGATTTTCAAGTTCCCTGAAAGATGGCATTGGTCCAAGTTTCCCGTTTGATATCAGGATGAAAATAATCAGAACTGTTATAAACGGGATGATGAACAGTGTCCAGAACCAGATAATGTATTTCCTGTTTGATGAATCGCCTTTCATTACCTACGGGAGTTTGGCTCAAAAATAGTAATTAATAAAGAATCTTGGCCGTTTATTTTGAAGTTTGGAACCTAAATGACTTACTTTGCCGTGTTTTTAAAAGAGCTAAATCCTTCTTATATGATCGAAAATCTTGTAATTGTTGAGTCACCTGCAAAAGCTAAAACCATTGAGAAGTACCTTGGAAAAGATTTCAGTGTAGTATCAAGTTTCGGGCACATCCGAGATCTGAAGAAGAAAAACCTTGGCATCGATATTAAGAACGATTTCTCTCCTGAATACGAAATTCCTAAAGAAAAGGCAAAAGTTGTAGGAGAGCTCAGAAAAGCTGCTTCTGAATCTAAAAATATCTGGATAGCTTCTGATGAGGACCGTGAAGGTGAGGCTATAGCATGGCATCTTGCAAGTGTTCTGAATCTCGATCTGGAAACAACAAAAAGAATTGTGTTTCATGAAATCACCAAAGATGCGATTTCTGATGCCATCAGGTCACCCCGGAGGGTCGATATGAATCTTGTCAATTCACAGCAGGCGAGGCGTATTCTTGACAGGATTGTCGGGTTTGAAATATCTCCGGTGCTTTGGAAAAAGGTGCAGCCTGCACTCTCCGCCGGAAGGGTTCAGTCGGTTGCAGTCAGGCTGATTGTTGAACGCGAAAGGGAGATCATCGCTTTCAAGACTGAATCGTCATTCCGCGTAACCGGCATTTTTAAAGCTGACCTTTCTGATGCAGGAAATAATATTATCAAAGCTGAGGCAGGCAAACGATTTCCGGATGAAAAAGAAGCTCAGAAGTTCCTTGAGATCTGCAATGTATCACAATTCTGCATATCCGGTGTTACTGTAAAACCCGGTACCAGATCGCCTGCTCCGCCGTTCACAACCTCAACCCTCCAGCAGGAAGCATACCGGAAGCTTGGCTTCTCGGTGTCACAAACAATGGCTGTTGCACAGAAGCTCTATGAATCGGGTAAAATAACCTATATGAGAACTGACTCTACCAACCTTTCGAAGCTCGCACTGGCAAAATCGAGAGAAGTAATTATTTCAGAGTATGGTGAGAAGTATTCAAAAACACGTCAGTTCAAAACAAAATCAAAGGGAGCTCAGGAGGCGCACGAAGCTATCAGACCAACTTATCCCGACACAATAACAATAACCGGCAACCAGAATGAGAAAAAGCTTTATGAGCTGATCTGGAAAAGAACTATCGCTTCACAGATGGCCGATGCCGAAGTCGAAAGAACAACTATCTCGATAGTGATGAATAATTCCCCTGTTGTTTTCACCGCATCAGGAGAAGTAATAAAATTCGACGGGTTCCTGCGAGTCTACACTGAATCAACCGACACTGAGAACGGCGACGATGAAAAATCCATAATTCCTCCAGTAAAAAAAGGAATGCCTCTTTATTACGACACTATATCCGCCACACAAAAATTCACATCACCCCTTCCGAGGTATACCGAGGCGAGCCTTGTAAAGAAACTTGAAGAGCTCGGAATCGGTAGACCATCGACATACGCTCCCACAATTTCTACAATACAGAACAGGGGGTACGTCTTAAGGGAAGACAGACCGGGAGAAAAACGGCAGCTGAAGATAATAACTCTTTCAAAAGGTAAGTATTCGATTACATCAAAGACTGAAGCTGCCGGGAAAGAAAAATCCAAATTGTTCCCGCAGGACATAGGTATGATAGTTAATGATTTCCTTATTGAAAACTTTTCGGAAATTGTCGATTATAATTTCACTGCGGATGTCGAAGAGCAGTTTGATAAGATTGCAGAAGGTAAACTGAAATGGACTGGAATGATTGGCAAATTCTATTCCACCTTTCATAAGACAGTTGAAGATTCGCTGGAGAAGACAGCCAGGAAAACAAGTACCAGGGTACTCGGAATTCACCCTGAGACCGGGGAACAGGTTTCTGTCCGGATGGGACGATTCGGGCCCGTTGCCCAGATAGAAGATAAAGCAAACGGCGGAAAGCCGCGTTTCGCAAGTCTTACAAAAAATCAGCTTCTCGAAACAATAACCCTCCCTGAGGCACTTAACCTCTTCCGCCTTCCCAGATCACTCGGTATGCTCGATGGCGATGAAATGGTAGTAGGTATAGGGAAATTCGGACCTTATGTAAGATACAGAAGTAAGTTCTATTCCCTTAAGAAAGGAGTTGATGACCCCTACTCAGTAACTATTGAAAGAGTCTCTGAAATAATCAGGGAAAAAGGTGAAAGTGATAAGAAAAAGGTGATAAGGGATTTCGGTGATATCCGGCTGCTTAACGGTAGATACGGACCTTATCTTGCACAGGATAAGAAAAACTACAGGCTTCCGAAAGGCACCGATGTCGAAAAGCTTACAAAGGAAGATTGTATTGCGATTATTGAGAAAAGTGAAAAAACCAAGAAAAGTTCTGAATAAACCATGCTGGACCTAAATGATTATTTCAATCCGGTAAGTATTGATAAGCAGGGTTTTGAAAACCTGACCGGGAATGCCGGGTTTCCTCATAACGTATTTATTAATACTGAAAATAATCAGGTAAAGGATATCAGGGAATTTAAGGTTGCCATCCTTGGGGTACCTGATGGAAGAAACTCTGCTGGACAGGGGTCTTCTGATGCTCCCGATGCAATCCGACAACAGCTTTACAGGCTGGCAAGGATACCCGGTAAAACAAAGATCATCGATCTGGGAAACATGAAACAGGGAGTGACTTTCAGCGATACCCTGGCAGGTCTGACAGATATACTCTTCAATCTTCTTAAAAAATCCATCCTTCCGGTGATAATTGGCGGAAGCAGTGCTCTTGTAACTGCAATTGACCGTTCATTCACACTGTTAAAAACAAGATATACTCTCGTTTCGGTCGATCCGAGAGTTGATTACACCAATAACCCTGATTCACCTGATTCATTTAGTTACCTCAACAAGATAACCGGGAACCATAAGAGTACTTTCAGCCATTATATTAATATAGGGTATCAGACTTACTTAAACGATCAGCAAGTATTAAACCGTTTTGTCAGGCGTCATTCTGAACTTCTGAGAATAGGTGATGTCAGGCAGGCAGTATATCTTACGGAGCCGCTCTTCAGGGACTCGGATGCAGCTATTTTTGATATCTCAGCAGTAAGGCAGTCAGATGCTCCCGGGACGGAAGTGCCTTCACCAAATGGATTCTACGGCGAGGAGATATGTCTTCTTTCGAGGTATGCAGGGATTTCAGACAACCTGAAGGTTTTCGGTCTTTTTGACGTAAATCCCCGGCTTGATATACGCAATCAGACAACAGGTCTTGCTGCCCAGATAATCTGGTTCTTTCTTGAAGGTTTTTCACAGAAACAGTATGAGACCCCGGTTTTGAGCAACAGCAATGCAGGACGTTTTATTAAATATCATGTAAGAGTTACTGACCTTGAGGATGATCTCATCTTCGTTAAAAGCAACCTTACTGAACGATGGTGGATCGAGCTTACCGATGAGAATAATGCAAATATTTATGTTGCATGTTCTCACGACGATTACCTTAAGGCAAACCGGAATGAAGTACCCGACAAATGGGTAAAAGCTTCAAACAGATTAAAGTCCTGACCCTTCAAATATTTTATATTCTTTCCCGTTTAATTGAATGTTTGGAATATTCTTTGTGGATAATTGAACAGGAATGTTTAAAAGTTTTAACTAACTGATTGTCGGTTTGTATACTTTTAATTTTTTTACTTTACTTTATAAGTTCGATAAATGGGCTTATTCCTAAATATTTAAAGAAGTGAAAAAAATTTATACTGCATATTTTTTTATGCTCCTGTCGGTTAACTTCTGCTTCTCCCAGCAGGATCCAATCACAAGCAATTATATGTTCAATACTCTGACATTTAATCCCGGATATGCGGGTACGTCGGGAATGATATGTGCCACTGCATTAAACAGGCAACAGTGGGTCGGTTTCAAGGGATCCCCATCGACAACGATATTTAATATCAGTGCACCGGTTACTCCTTTTAAAATAAACAGCGGTGTAGGCCTGATGGTCGCAAATGACAATGTTGGTTTCGACAAGGATATAAACCTTAATCTTATCTACTCATTTATCGCCGATTTAGGACAGGGAAAGCTGGGTATTGGAGTCAGTGCCGGAATGTATAACATGACGCTTGACCCTGAATGGGTAATACCAAATGGCGATATCTTCACCCCTCCCTCCGGTGATCCTCTGATACCTGAAAGCAAAGAGAGCGCGGTAACCTTCGATGCCGGTTTTGGTTTATATTACACAACCGATAAATATTATGCCGGCCTTTCGGTGACTCATATCAATCAGCCGAAAATAAAATTCACTAAAGGTGTCACCTACTTAAGCCGTCATTATTACATAACTGCAGGGTATATCCTTCAGCTCCCAAACCCATCGCTTGAGTTGCTGCCTTCCCTATACGCGCTTAGCGACGGCAAGGCAATACAATTTTCTGCAACTTCTTTATTAAGATACAATAAAAAGGCATGGGGGGGCGTTTCTTACAGACCCGGTGATGCACTTGTAGGGATTGTTGGGATAGAATTGTTCAACGGTATCAGGGTCGGATACGCTTATGATTTCCCGATCTCAGATATCAGAAAGAGTACAAGCGGGTCGCACGAATTCATGGTAAATTATTGTTTCAGTCTCAGTATGGGCAAGAGTCCGATGAGATACAAAAGCATACGGTTTTTATGATTTTTAAAAATAAAATTACTTGCAATACAAAATTCTAAAGAATATGAAAAAGGAAATCCTTTCAGCTCTGATAATTATAATCTTCTTAGGTGGTTGTAAGTCTTCCGATAACGGAGAACTGACAGGAGTCGCTGGGAGAAAAAATTTCTTTGAGCCTGAACCATTCGAAATGGCATTCATTCCTGCCGGTAGCTTCACCATGGGACCAAGTGATCAGGATGCGGTGTTTGCACAGAACAGCATCTCTAAGGTAGTTACAGTTGAGGCATTCTGGATGGACCAGACTGAAATTACAAATAATAAGTATCGTCAGTTTGTATATTATGTGAGGGATTCCATTCTGAGAACAAAGCTCGGTGAGGCACAGGTTCCCGACCGTGAATATTTTGTAACCGACAAGGAAGGTAATCCTGTTGAACCTCCGGTTATCAACTGGCAGGAAAAGATTGATCCTGAAGAAGAGACAACAGCTGCTGTTCTTGAAGAAATGTACTATCCTCCCGAAGAGAGATTCAACGGCAAAAAGCAGATTGATGTCAGGAAACTTAATTACACGTATTTCTGGGTTGATTATCAGCAGGCTGCAAAAGCAAAATATGTCAATGACTATGCCAATAACACATGGAAATATGTAGGACAGGTTATCGACCGCAACGGAAATGTCACACCTGTTAAGGACCGTTCCTCTTTCATAAGGCATGATACAATTAATATATATCCTGATACTCTTTGCTGGATAAGGGACTTTACATATTCATTCAATGATCCGCAGGCGGACCTTTACTTCTGGCATCCGTCGTTCGACGACTACCCTGTTGTTGGTGTTTCATGGCCTCAGGCAACTGCGTTCAGCAGGTGGAGAACTGACTATATGAATACTGCCCTAAGGAAAAATGGCATTGCCGATGTACAGGCTTACAGGCTTCCCCTTGAAACAGAATGGGAATATGCTGCAAGAGGCGGACTTGACCTTTCGATGTACCCATGGGGCGGACCTTATACCAGAAACTACCAGGGTTGTTTCCTTGCCAACTTTAAACCATTACGCGGAAACTATATCGACGACGGTACAGTATACAGCGCTAAGGTAGGATCGTATGAACCCAACGAATATGGTTTGTTTGATATGTCGGGTAATGTTGCCGAGTGGACTCTCTGTGCATATCACCCATCAGCATATATATTCCAGCACGATCTTAACCCGAATTATGAATACAATGCACGTCCGCAGGATCCTCCTGTACTCAAACGCAAAGTTATTAGGGGTGGTTCATGGAAGGACATTGCTTATTTCCTTCAGACAAGTGCAAGGGATTATGAATATCAGGATTCAACAAAATCTTACATCGGGTTTCGTAATGTAAGATCTTATATCGGAGTAAATCAATAAAAAATTAATATAACCTTTTAAAAAACCAGGTATATGAGCCTAGCAGAAATAGTACAGTCAAGCGGATGGAAGAACTTCATGGCCAAATTATATGGTATTGGTGCTTCTGTCGTAATCGTTGGTGCATTGTTTAAAATACAGCACTGGACAGGTGCAGGACTAATGCTGACAATTGGTCTGTTCACTGAAGCAGTTATCTTCTTCTTTTCAGCATTCGAACCTCTTCATGAAGAGGTTGACTGGACGCTTGTTTATCCTGAGCTTGCCGGCATTCCGGAAGAAGAACCGGGATCTCAGGCAAAAGGTGTTGGAGGTGGCGGATATGGCGGTGCTATTGGCAGCAGCAGCGGCGGCGGTGCCGGAAGCGGTTCTTATGCACTTTCAAAATTTGATGAGATGCTGCAGAGCGCTGATATCACACCTGAACTATTTCAGAAACTTGGCGTTGGAATGAAGAAATTCAGCGAATCAACAACCAATCTAAGCCTCATGGGCGATATCTCAGCCACTTCTTCAAAATACATGAATACAGTCCAGGCTGCCAATGACGCCCTCGGACGATTGACGGATACATATCAGTCAACTGCCAGAATAATAAATGAATCTAACTCCAATTATGGTAAACTGACTGAGTCATATTCGGTGATCGAATCAGGTGGAAAAACATATAAGCAGCAGCTGGAATTGCTCAATAAAAATCTTTCAGCCCTTAATACTGTTTACGAACTTCAACGTAAAGGAGTCGATGACCATATAAAGGATTCTGAATCCCTTTATAAAAATATCCAGGGTCTTATGAAGGATCTTTCGGATTCAGCCGGTGATTCTAAAAAATATCGTGAACAGATCACCAAACTCAACGATAACCTGGCAGCATTGAATAATGTCTATGGAAATATGCTTGCTGCAATGAATGTTAAATAGCGTGACATTTTAATATATAACTAAACAACCCTAGAAATGGCTCACGAGAGGCTATCACCACGGCAAAAGATGATCGGTATGATGTACCTGATTCTTACCGCCATGCTTGCACTTAACGTATCAAAGGAGGCCGTTGAAGCATTCAAGAAAGTTGACAAGAGTCTTACTACTACACTGGCCAACTACGTTATCAAGAATAATCTTATTTACGAGGAATTTAATAAGGCTGCATCAGAAAATCCCACAAAGGCAGGGAAATACAGAACCACTGCCATGGAAGTAAAAAGTCGTTCTGACGAAATATCCCAATTTATTCAGGATCTTAAGGTTGAGATTATTACGGAAGCGGAGGGTACTGAATCTGAGGCGCTTGCTGGCAACGTGATAGATATTGAAAAGGTAAAGAGATTTGATGACAACAATGTCCCCTCGCAGATTTTGATCGGGGCCAATGAAAATGGCAAAGCAAGCACCCTGAAAGCTCTGATGAACGATTATCGTGAATTCCTTATCTCTACACTCGATGGAAAGAATCCAAGTGCTGAAGATGCTCTCCGTAAAAGTTTAAATACTGACGACGGACACGATCCGGACGGCCAGCCTTCGAAGTGGGAAAACGTTACTTTCCAGCTCCTTCCACTGGTGGCAGTTGAAACCATCCTTTCAAAAATGCAGGTTGATGTCAGGAACGCTGAGACTGAAGTATTGAATCATCTTTATACACAGATTGATGCCGGCTCATTCAAAGTAAACAAGATCGTCGCAAACGTCGTTCCTGTATCCAGCTATGTAACCCAGGGTGGTGATTACGAGGCAAGGGTATTTATTTCTGCAATCGATTCAACGCAGAAACCTATTGTTAAAGTAAACGGGACTGAACTTCCGGTTGATGAATCGGGCAAGGGAGTATATAAAGTACGTGCCTCCTCAACCGGACCGAAAAAATGGGGGGGGGTAATATCCCTCAAGAATCCTTCCGGTGTCATGGTGGATTATCCATTTGATGGATCTTATTATGTGGGAGAACCCAATGTGGTTGTATCGCCTACAGCAATGAACGTTATGTACAAGGGCATTCAGAACCCAATTGACGTTTCTGTTCCTGGTGTCAGCCCCGATAAAATAAAGATCAGAGTGGTTAACGGCACACAAACTACCCAGAAGGTTAAAAACTCCAAAGGAGAAAATTTCAGGGGAAACTGGGCAGTTAATCCAACCACAGTCGGTCAGAATGTCCAGGTAATTGTGTCAGTGACTGATGCATCCAACAAAGGTACAACATTTGCTCCCATTGAGTTCAGGGTAAAGCCAGTTCCAGCTCCAATAGCTACATTCGGAGGAAAAAGCACGGGTACAATTGCTAAAAACACAGCAGCTGCCCAGACGGGAGTTTATGCATCACTTCCTGATTTCGAATTTGACCTTGTATATAAGATCACCTCTTTTACAGTACTTTATACTGACAGCCGGGGTGACTTTGAGGAACCAAGTACAAACAATACGCTTACCCCGAAGCAGAAAGATCTTATCACGAAGCTTGCGCGAGGCAAGAACCTTTTCATAAAGGATATCAAATGTCTTGCTCCTGATGGAAGAACACTGGATCTGAACCCGATAATATTAAAGATAGACTAGTAAATAAATATTAACAATATGAATAAGAAAATTCTTTTTGGAATTATCGTCCTTGCAATCGGCAGTATGGCTAATGCACAGTCATTTGGCGATATATACCAGAAATCAATAACTGATAACAAGAAGATCAACTATCCCTTCCTAAGGGAAGCCGATGTGATCTGGTCGAAGAAAATATGGCGTCTTATCGACCTCAGGGAGAAGATAAACCAGCCATTGTACTATCCGTTAAAAACTACGCAGGACGGCAGAAAAAGCCTGATCACTATAATACTTGAAGAGATCCGTGCCGGACGGCTGGAAGCTTTTTCGGCTCTGGATTCAAATCTGCCAACAACTTATGACGATATTGAAATAAATATGGGGGCTAAAACCAAAACCCAGTCAATTCAGATAAATGCTGAGGGTCAGACAAAAGATACAGTAATTACCGATGCTGCAAAACCTGAGGAGGTTAAACAGCTCCTTGTGTATGAAGAATGGTATTTCGATAAAAAGCTGTCAAGGCTCGATGTAAGAATCATCGGTATGATGCCCTACTGGATGGGTTATGACAATGATGCCGGGCGTGCTTTGAGGAAACCGTTGTTCTGGGTTAAATATGACGACTTAAGGGATGCACTTGCAAAACAGGAAGCTTTCCTTGCCAGCAACGATGCCCAAAGGATCTCATTTGATGATCTTTTTATGCAGAGAAGATTCGGGAGCGTGATTTTCGGTGAATCCAACGTGTTTGACGATCGTCAGATCAATGATTATACTGTTGGTAAATCAACACTGTTTGAAGCTGAACGCATTAAAACAGAACTGTTCAACTTTGAACACGACCTATGGGAGTTTTAGACCTTTGACATAGAAAAGGCTGCCGCGGCAGCCTTTTTTTATGCCCCTATATCCCCTTAAGGGGACTTTTAGAATTACAGCATTGTTAAACCCCCTTCAGGGGGCAGGGGGCTATTGAAATTTCTCCCCGGTTGCGTTTTTCACATCCTCAAGGTAGTTTTTTATGCTCTGCTCCTCTTCCTTTTTTACTATAAGAAGAACATCCCCCGAATCGACAATGATATAATCCTTTAAACCCTGGACAACAGCAATCTTGCCGGGTGCAATGTTAAAGATATTTCCCCTGCTGTCGTATGAGAATACTTCGCCTCTTACCTTGGAGTTTCCTTTTTTGTCAACTTTCGAATGCTCATGAAGAGAGCTCCATGTTCCCAGATCCGACCAGCCGATATCGGTACACATTACATATACATTATCAGCCTTCTCCATTATACCGTAGTCGATCGATATGCTCCGGCACTGTGCATAGGTTTTGCTAATGAATTTTGTCTCCAGCTTTGTCCCGAAACTATCCCTGCCTTCATCGAAAGCAGAGAACATCTCCGGAAGGTGTTTTTCAAAGGCACTCAGAATCGATTTTATATTCCAGATGAATATCCCTGAGTTCCAGTAAAAATCACCGCTCTCAAGAAACACTTTAGCCAGCTCAATATCAGGCTTTTCAGTAAAGGTTTTAACCTTCATAAGGTTAGTGAAGCCGGCTGCACTCTTTTTACGGTCAGCCTGAATATAACCATATCCCGTTTCAGGTCTGTCGGGCTTTATTCCAAGTGTGAGGAGAGCATTGTTCTTTTCAGCAAATTCAAAGCTCTTCTTTATTACATCAACAAATTTGTCTTCTTTAATAATCAGATGATCAGCGGGAGTAACAGCGATAACCGCGTCGGGATTCTCCTTCAATATTCTGAATGTTCCGTAAGCCAGACATGGAGCTGTGTTTCGCCTGAATGGCTCAGAAAGAATATTGGGCTGATCTATATCTATCTGTTCTGCTACAATATCCTTATGTTCAGTACTGGTGACAACATAAATATTCTCTTTCCCGCAGATAGATCTGAACCGTCTGAAAGTCTGCTGCAATAAAGTTTCTCCGTTTCCGAGGATATCGAGGAACTGCTTAGGTCTTTCAAGACGGCTCATGGGCCAGAAACGGCTTCCTACTCCACCAGCCATTATTATTACATACCTGTTGTCCATAAGCATTTGTAAAATTTCTGATAAATGTTTTGCAAATATATAATTATTTGACCAATCCCGATTTACCCTCCCTGCCGGAATTACCATAAATATTTGTAATTTTACCCATCATTATTAGTTAACCATGATTAAGTTTTTAGAGCAGTTTGGCAATTATTTTCTGCTTCTTAAAAAAGTTTTTTCCAAGCCCGAAAAGCCTTATGTTTATTATAAGCAGACAATGCATGAAATGGTTTTTCTGGGCCTCAATTCTGTTGGAATAATAACAGTAATATCCTTCTTTATGGGCGCTGTTATCACCCTGCAAACTGCATATAATACTGAGAACCCCATTTATCCTACCTATCTTATAGGACTTGGCTGCCGCGACTCAATATTACTTGAGTTCTCATCCACGATTGCAGCACTGATCCTTGCAGGTAAAGTAGGGTCAAGTATTGCATCTGAGATTGGTACCATGAGGGTTACCGAACAGATCGACGCACTCGAGATTATGGGAGTCAACTCTGCTTCTTACCTTATTCTTCCCAAGATAATTGCAACTCTCGTATTTAATCCCTTTCTCACCCTTATAAGCATTTCTGTGGGAATTGTCGGAGGATGGATTGCCGGTACAACTGCGGGGGTTATAACATCCGAAGATTATATTTATGGCATTCAGTATGCATTTATCCCTTATTATGTGACCTATGCCATAATTAAAACACTATTCTTCGCTTTCATAATAACTACAGTATCTGCCTATCACGGATACAAGATCGAAGGCGGATCGCTTGAAGTAGGTCAGGCAAGTACAAAAGCAGTAGTTCACAGCAGCATCATTATTCTGCTTTTCAATGTAATTTTAACACAACTTCTGCTCTCATGATCAGGGTAATTGACCTCAACAAATCGTTTAACGATAAGCCTATTCTGAGCGATATTTCTGTTTCATTCGAAGCTGGAAAAACGAACCTTATTATCGGCCGGAGCGGTTCAGGTAAAACTGTCCTCCTGAAATCCATCGTCGGGCTCCATGATATTGACAGCGGAGAGATCTGGTATGATGATCTGCTATTCAATAAACTTGATTTTAAAGGCAAGAAAGAGATAAGGAAGGAAATGGGAATGCTTTTTCAGGGAAGCGCCTTGTTCGATTCGCTTACCGTGGAACAGAATGTAAGATTCCCCCTTGACATGTTCACGGAAAAGAGCGATGAGGAAAAAACCGATCGCGTTAATTTCTGCCTCGAAAGGGTTAATATTATCAACTCTAATAAACTTCTCCCTTCAGAACTGTCGGGCGGAATGAAGAAAAGGGTTGCAATTGCCAGGGCAATATCGCTGAACCCTAAGTTCCTGTTTTGCGATGAACCCAATTCAGGCCTCGATCCGATAACCGCCATTCTGATTGATGAACTTATTAAGGAACTCACCGAGGAGTATTCAATGACTACAATCGTAAATACCCATGATATGAATTCCGTGATGAAGATCGGTGAGAAGATAATCTTTTTAAGCGATGGCGTGAAATGCTGGGAAGGAAGCAGTAAGGAAATACTCGATTCAGATAATGAAATTCTTAATGATTTTGTATTTGCAAATGCCCTTGCAAAGCAATTAAGATCCTCTCTCAAAAAATAAGGTTAGTCTACTTCCTCGTAATCTGTATACTCTCCTATCTCTTTCGATACTCCTTTTGATTTTGTTGAGTCCTGGCGCTTTTGTTCCTGTTCCCGCCCACTGTTCATTTCTTCAAAATACCTGTTAAAAGACCTGATAACCAGGTAGACTATGATACTTATTAAAATAAACCTTATAAGTAATGTCATTGCTATTATTAATTATTCGTTCTTTTTATCTGCTGCCTGTCATTTCCCAAGGCTGTTTTCTATTCATTTCTGCGATATCTCAAGCTTGTAGTTATAAAGGAATCTGTCGGTCCCCCCGACAATAAGGTTCCATTCACCAGAGGAGGAAAGCTTTCCTATCGAAAACATTGATGCTCCCCTTAATGGAAATCCATCCATTATTTTTCCATTGCTGTCAACAAGATAGATAAGGTTCCCAACCGCATCAAAAACCCCTATTTTCCTGTTGGCTGATGAAAAGGTAAAATTAATTGGTCCGCCCAGCTTTGCCGAACCAAAATCCTTATTAAACATCTCTTTCCCGTTGTGATCATAAAGATAGAGGATACCGTTGTCAATGAAAACATATTCGCTAAATCCATCTCCATCCGCATCAAAAAAATCGAATGAATGATCGGAGGTAAACTTTCTGATACTTAATTTCTTAACAACGCCGTTAAAACTGACGTTCTGTATTGTCCCGTCGGGGGAGGTGAATACAAGAGACGGTTCAGAGCCGGTTGTAAGACGTAGTGCTGATCCCTTTGCCCTTGTGACAACATCATTCAGTCTGAGCCTTACCTTGCCTGAACGATCCAGAAAATATACCGATGATTCATCGGCTACCACAATAAAATCCTTTCCGGAGACTTTATAAAAACCTGCTTCTGCTGTTACATTACCGGCAGTTCTGAACGGCTCCCACCCTTTTACAACATTTCCTGATTTATCGTATGTATATAGAAGTTTATCTTCTCCTGAAATGACCAGCCGGTATGTACTGTTGTTTTCATAATCAAAAAGTGCAAGCGGGTTTGTTGCAGGTGATCTTAATCTTACAGGATATCTTTCAACATAATTACCGTTACGATCGATAAGGTGAAGGTTGTTCCTGCCTGAGAAAAGCAACTGGTATTTACCGTTCCTGTAATAATCTATCATATAAACCGAACCGATGATCCTCTCCTTAAGGGGGACTTTCCACAAAACCCTTCCTGCTGCATTGATGAGGTATGCATTATTCCTGGCGTCCTGAATGAAGATCTCCTTCGCCCCGGTATTGTGGTTTGTGAAAAAGAATGGTTTAATCCCTGCAACCGTATCCAGCAGCGTCTCCCATTCGGTTGTCGACTCTTCCCTCACCATATCCTTATAGTTCACTGATAAGCTATTATAAATCATACCGTTAATTGGGGCCAGCTGAAAACCCACCGATTGAATTTTATTTAGCGAATTTTTGTTTGCCCTCAACCCGTCAGCAATATCCCGGCTAAAATATTCTGAGAAATAGTCTATACAATGTGCAGGGACACAATAAAACAGATATCCCGCTCTGCTGGCAACCATTTTCTCAAAGTCGCGGTACTGTGCATCGTTTGCCAGTGTCTTATTCAGCAGGTTATCATATAAAAGCCTTGAAACTGTAACCAATGAATTACCCGTTATCATAAAGTTATCGAAAAAAGCACAATACAAATCATTGAATCCGGGTGCAAATCCAGGCAGTAAAGCTGAAAGAAGTCCTGCAGTAGCCATGAAGTAAACAGGTATCCTTGTCTGATCGTCAGGTCTGAAATAAGTTGTCTCAGTCTTTCCTCCAGTATGTTCAAGAAAGATATTTTCACACTGAACACGGTTATTTAATTTATAGATTATTAATGAGTTTTGACTCACCGGATTATTTCTGATATCGATGTATGCACGCGTTATTTCATCCCCGAGAAAAGGCTTAAGCTTTCCTGCAAGACTTACAACCTGAACAGGCACAGAGCCGGGAATTTCTGTTTTTTCAAGTGGCATTAGAACCATCGACTCAAACATGGCAGTTGCTGAAGGAAGGATCTTATAAGTTTTAAATTCGACCGGCTGAACCGCTTTGAACCTGAAAAGTAATTCTGACGGATCACTGCTTTCACTGTATCCGCTAATGGAAACGCCACTTTCATCAATAAATATATCCCCGCCAGCGCTCTCTGCGAGCTTTGCAATCTTGTCTGCAGGAGAAAATCCACCCCTTGCAAATATTTTTGAAGCTGTATTTTCAAGATTCCCGAAAACCACGAATATTTTATCCTCATTTTTCCCCGAGGAAAGAAGTATCCTGGAAAATCCTGGTGCATTCCGTATATCTGTTCCAGGGAGATCCTGAAAAACAGTCTTTTTTATCAGACTTGCTGATGTGCTGCAGATCAATAATCCGGAATTTATCATAACAAACACCGTGTCATTCTGACCGTTCATGGCATAGGGAAGCCCTAAAATCCTCTTTCCTTCAGTCTTCTGTTCCAGTATTTCCCTTATTCCGGAAGCCTGGAGTGCCTCCTTCAACTGCCTGTATCCTGTCTCTGAGGGAAGGGTCTTGGAAAGAAAAGGGGTCATTCCCCCTTTTTCAGAAGGATGAAAAGAAATAATTGCGGTTCCTTCCTGAAGAATCTTCTTAAACCCCGATTTATTTATCTGGTCTGCAAGGTATTTCAGCTTCGTACTGAATGTGCTTAACTCCTTAATATTCGCGATCTCCGAAAACAACCCCCTGTTGGTGGTGACTGAATTGACAAGATTTCTGAAATCAATGGTTTCTATGACAATACAGGCATCCTTGCCGATAACTTTATAAGGATCAGTAAACAGATTCTTCCTGCTCTGATGAAGAAAATAACCGGCTAAAGCAACAGCGGAGACTAGAACAACCAGGGAAAATATTGCAATGCGTCTGGACACCTTATAACAGTATTATTCCGTTTCTCAAAATTAAGAATAATATGCCATCAAAAACCGGAAATGTTTTTGGCCCTTAATTTGAGGCCATATATCTTATTATTCGTCAACTGAAAAATTTATCTATTTTTATAATCAGCTTAGCCGTCCACGATGAGATTCGTATTATCAGCTTTTCTGTTTTTTTTATATTGCGCCTTAAGCTTCTCCCAGATTGTTACTGTGGTTGATAATGAGGACTCAAAACCAATCTCAGATGTGGCAGTGGTGAATGAGCTGGCTGTAAAGTTCACCTATACAAACAGGCAGGGAAAAGCCGACATATCATCATTCGAGAATGAACCGGCGGTATGCTTTCAGCATTTTACTTATGAAAGAGTCTGCCTTAGCTTTGAAGAGATCAGAAAGGCTGGTTTTCAGATCAGGCTTGACAAAAAGATTTTTGCTTTTGAGGAGTTCGTGGTTTCTGCCAACAGGTGGGAACAGAACAGGAATGAGGTTCCGAACAAGATATCAATTGTGACACGACAGGAAACTCAGCTTCAGAATCCACAGACAACAGCTGATCTGCTTGGTATTTCTGACGAGATTTTCATCCAGAAGAGCCAGCTTGGAGGCGGCAGTCCGATGATACGTGGATTTGCAACCAACAGGATTCTGATAGTGGTCGATGGCGTCAGGATGAACAATGCCATTTACAGGGAGGGAAATATTCAGAATGTAATCTCACTCGACCCAGCCTTGCTTGAATCAACCGAAATAATATTCGGCCCTGGTGCATCGGTTTACGGAAGTGATGCTATTGGCGGGGTAATGGATTTTCATACTAAAAATGCATTGTTTTCGACCGGAAAGAAGATATATATCAAAGCTGATGCTTATTCAAGGTATTCATCTGCAAATAGTGAGAAAACATTTCATCTCGATATTAATCTTGGTGGAAAAAGAACAGCTTTCTTTTCGGGCATCTCCTGGTCTGATTACGGAGATCTTAAAATGGGCTCCAACAATAATGAAAGTTATCTGCGGAAAGAGTATGTTCAGAGGATCATCGGCATTGATTCAGTTTTTCTCAACCGCGATCCAAGGGTCCAGAAATTTTCGGGATACAGGCAGCTGAACCTCCTGAGTAAATTCAGATACAGGATTTCCGATAATATTGACCTGCTTCTTTCATGTCATTATTCTGGATTATCCGATGTACCCCGTTATGACAGGCTTATTCAGTACAAATCGGGAAAACTGAGGTATGCCCAATGGTATTACGGTCCGCAGATTTGGGCAATGAACAGCCTTCAGCTTAATTTCTCAGGGAAGAATAAGCTTTATGATAAGGCAAAACTGATTGCAGCCTATCAGAATTACAGCGAAAGCCGTCACGACAGAAGTCTCGGAAATATATCATTGAATGAGCAGTTTGAAAAAGTAAATATAATCTCAGTCAATGCCGACTTCGATAAGTCATTTAAAAAAGAAGATCAGCTTCTGTTTTACGGATTTGAATATGTCAGGAACGATATAACCTCTGAAGCACAGACTAGAAATATTCTCACCGGTTCGAAAGTTCCTGCCGGTTCGAGGTATCCAAACGGAAGCAACATTTATTCAACCTTTGCATTGTATTCAGGTTACAAGAATAATCTGTCGGATGCAGTTACTATAATAACAGGGTTAAGATATAACTATACAGGACTCTCCTCAACAATTGCTGACAATTCATTTTATAATTTCCCGTTCACGGTATTTTCAATAAAGAATTCAGCGCTCACCGGATCAGCCGGATTAGTAGTCAGACTTAAGAACAGTCTGCAGCTGAACCTCAATGCAGCAACCGGGTTCAGAGCTCCGAACCTCGATGATGCAGGTAAAATATTTGATTCTGCTCCCGGAGTTGTGGTTGTGCCGAATCCCGGTCTGAAACCCGAATATGCCTATAATATCGATCTTGGAATCTCAAAGAGTTTTGGTGAGATATTCCATCTTGAAATAACCGGGTTCCATACCTGGCTCATCAACGCGATGATACGCCATGATTTTATGTTCAATGGCCAGACAATGATAACTTACAATAACCAGCCTAGCAAAGTTGAGGCTGTTACAAATGCCGGTTCGGCCCGTGCTTACGGAGCGCATATCAGCTTCCAGTCAAAAGTGACAGGTCATATACTGGTTAAATCTTCGCTGAACATAACTGAAGGTAAGGAGGAGGACGGCTCACCGTTAAGGCATGCTGCACCGGTATTCGGAGCCGTTCACATAATGGCCGAATATACAAAGTTCATGGCCGATATCTATTCAAATTTTAACGGGGCCAGGCGATTCTCCAGGATGCCTCCTTCAGAAACCGAGAAACCTTACCTCTATGCAACAGATAATAATGGCAACCCATGGTCTCCAGGATGGTTCACCCTGAATATAAAGCTTTCCTACACTATCTCAGACAGATATATTATTAACGGCGGCATCGAAAACATCCTCGATAACCGTTACAGACCATATTCATCAGGTATTGCTGCGCCCGGAAGGAATTTTATCATTTCTGCAAGAATTATTATTTGATCCGCGAAGTGAGTTTGGCACGCATTTTGAAATTACTTTGTTACACAGGCAATCTCAAAATATACTTGATTCTTCAAGGTCAGCCAGGTCAAAAGCCTGGCTTTTATTTTTTATCAGAATGATTTGTATCCGATTATTTCACGGACCTCTCTAACGGTCCTGGAGGCACTTTCCCTTGCCTTTTCACTTCCTTCCCTGACTACTTTTGCAAGGTATTTTTCATCCGCGAGTAAATTATCGATTCTTTCCCTGACAGGAGTAGTTGCTTTTATAATATCTTCTGCCAGCTGTTTTTTTAAATCACCATAACGGATTTCACAGGAGGCATGCTTATCTGTGAAATATTTAACAACCGACGGATCTGAAACCACATTCATTATTGTGAAGAGATTTCTTACGGGTTCCGACATTGCCTGACCAGGTTCAGAGGGTCCTGCATCCGTCACGGCACTCAT
>DOTV01000196.1:51996-56593 GCA_003520925.1 Bacteroidales bacterium
TAATTTACTCCATAAATCATGTTAAACCTCCTTGCGAACCTCCGGGTCATCTCAAGATGCTGTTCCTGATCCTTTCCTACAGGTACCTTATTGGCCCGGTGGATAATGATATCGGCAGCCATCAGTACAGGATATGTAAGAAGTCCGGCGTTAATGTTATCAGGGTGTTTTCTTATCTTTTCTTTAAATGATGCTGTCCTCTCAAGTTCGCCCACATAGGCATTCATATTAAGAAGAAGATACAACTCGGATACCTCGGGAACGTCGCTTTGTATGAAAACCGTAGCAATCTCTGGATCAATTCCGCATGCAAGATACTCAGCCAGAACCTGTTTTATATTTCCGTGAAGGTCATCAGGCTTCGGATGTGTTGTAAGCGCATGATAATCGGCAATAAAGAAAAAGCACCTGTTCTCTTTCTGCATTTTCAGGAAGTTTATGATCGCCCCATAATAATTCCCAAGATGAAGGTTTCCCGTCGATCTTATTCCGCTCACTACAGTTTCCATCGATATCTTTAATAAAAGTCCCCGCAAAATTAATTCTTTTTCCGAAAATCGTACCTTTGCGTGTTCACAATAGAAAAGGCCATGGAATCAACGCGACAGAAAAAAGTTTCAAGACTTGTACAGAAAGAGATGGCTGACATCTTTCTGAGGAAGGGGAGTGAGCTGGCACATGGGAAAATGGTTTCGGTGACAAAAGTAAGAGTCAGCCCCGATCTTTCATTTGCTAAAATATATATCAGTATCTACCCGTCAGCGGGACAGGATGTCATCCTTACTGCCATTCAGGATCATTCACCGAAAATAAGATTTGAAATGGGGCAGAAGGTGAGAAAACAGCTGAGGATAGTTCCTGAAATAGCATTCTACATCGACGACAGCCTTGATTATATTGAAAATATCGACAAACTGCTGAAGACCTGAACCAGATGCAGTACGACCCTATCAAAAAAACAGTCGGCCGGTTTTTTTCAGGTCCCCTCATAATGAGAAAAATCTTTTATTTTTTTCTTGATATTCTGCTGCTTCGGGCATGGCATGTCAGAAAAGCACTGAGAGGAATTGTCAGAAAATACCCGGGTGAGACATCAGTTCTTGATGCAGGAGCCGGTTTCGGACAATATACCTGGAGAATGAGCAGGATGAACAGGAATTGGAAAATAAAAGCTGTGGATATCGACCAGGAGCATATAATGGACAATAACATATTCTTCAGCAGGGCAGGTCTTTCGGGAAGAGTCACATTTGAGATTCTCGACCTGACACAGCTGAATGAGACAGGTTCTTACGATTTTATTCTCTCGGTCGATGTAATGGAACACATTGAAGAAGATGAGCTTGTCTTCAGGAATTTTTTCCAGGCACTCAGACCGGGGGGGTCGTTGCTTATATCAACGCCATCTGATAAGGGAGGTTCAGATGTTCACGGCAAAGAGGAAAAATCCTTTATCGACGAACATGTAAGGGATGGCTACGGAATCGGAGAGATATCCCAAAAACTCGGGAGGGCAGGGTTTGATAATATCAAAGCATTATATACATATGGAAAACCCGGTAGTCTCTCATGGCGCCTGTCAATGAAATATCCTGTAAGGATGCTAAACAGCTCAAAAATATTCTTCATTATTCTTCCACTGTATTATATGATTTTTTTCCCTCTTGCATTATTGCTGAATATTTTTGATATCTTTTTAATTCATAAATCAGGAACCGGTTTGCTGGTTTCAGCAAGTAAACTACAGTGAAACTATCGCTCTATATAGCAAAAAGGTATCTTTTCGCGAAAAAATCGAGAAATGCTATAAATGTCATCTCTTCGATTTCTGTGGCAGGTGTAACTGTAGGTACTATGGCCCTGATAATTGTTCTTTCGGTCTTTAACGGACTGGAGAGCCTTGTACGCTCAATTTTCAACACTTTTGATCCTGACCTTAAGATCACTCCGGCGGAGGGTAAATCATTCATCCCCGACAGTACAGTTCTTAAACTTCTTTCAGAGATAAACGGCATTGCCTGCTATTCACTTTGTGTCGAAGAAAATGCCCTCCTCAAATATGATGAAAAACAGTATGTTGCAACGATAAAAGGAGTGGATGATAACTATGCCCAGGTCACCGGAATCGACAGCTCAATGTGGGATGGAGGATTCATTTTACGGTCTGAACAGGGAAGGCCGTATGCAATTCCCGGGATAGGGATTGCCAATTACCTTGGGATGAGAATTAATTTTATCACACCGCTTAATATCTATGTCCCCAGAAGAACAGCCGGTACTGAACTGAATCCTGAAGATGCATTCATCAGGAATTATATTTTCCCATCCGGCATTTACCAGGTAGAACAGGAGTATGATTCAAAATATGTATTCATACCTATTGATTTTGCACGTGAACTTCTTGAATATAAATCAGAAGTTACGTCTGTTGAAATTAAGTTTAAACAAGCCGCTAAAGAATCTTCAGTGCAGAAAGATGTCGTAAATCTGTTCGGAAAGGGTTTTATTGTAAGGAATAAATATGAACAGCAGGAAATCTTTTACAAGGTTATGAAATCGGAGCGCATAGCAATCTTTTTTATTCTGACGCTAATACTCATTATTGCTTCTTTCAGCATTATCGGATCCCTTACAATGCTCATCCTTGAGAAGGAGAGGGATATAGGGATCCTCAGAAGTCTTGGGGCTGATAACACGCTGATAAGGAAAATCTTTATTTTCGAAGGATGGCTGATCTCCATAATCGGTGCATTTACCGGAATTCTGCTTGGCTTTGCTGTCTGTTGGATCCAGCAAACATATGGAATTGTCAGACTTCAGAGCGATTCTCTGATCGTGAATGCTTATCCTGTCGTAATGAAGATCAAGGATTTTATTGTTGTCCCGGTTACAGTCCTCCTGATTGGATTCTGGGCTGCCTGGTATCCTGTAAGATTCCTCACAAAAAAATATCTGACAAAAAATTAAAAATATCTGAGATCCATGAACAGGTATATATTTATTGTCCTGATTGCTCTCTCTGTTGCTGCGGCTTCATGCACAGGCAGGAGGAATAAAGCCGTGCATAAAGGCATAATCCCGGAGAAAGATCTTACTTCAATCCTGACTGAGGTACATATCGCTGACGGTCTTCTGTCACTTCCTGAAATCAAATATAAATTCTCTAAAAGCGATACCCTCGAAACATATATCGAAATCTTCAAAAAATACGGCTATTCAAAACAAGTGATGGACAGGACAATGAGATACTATTTCCTGAAGAACCCAAAAAAACTGATTAAAATCTATGACAATGTTCTGGGGAGACTGAGTGAAATGGAGTCAAGGGTTGATAAGGAGTTGCTGGTTTTCAAAGCCGGGCAGATGAATTTATGGCCCGGAGAATCGTTCTATTCTCTTCCTGATCCGGACTCTAAAGACATAGCACATGTCGATTTCTCTTCTGGTTTTTATGGAACATTATACCTGAAATTTACACTTACAATCTATCCGGATGATCAATCAACTGACCCTGCAATGGGATTATATTTCTCAAAGACCGATTCATCAGGAAATGAATCAATAGTCCGCTATTCTCCTGTCCGTTTTATTAAGGACGGGCATCCGCACAATTACAGTTTCACGCTGGTCCAGAATCTTACAGGTACAGTATGTCTTAAGGGATGGTTTATTGACCAGCAGGGTATCAGCCCCGGCAGGTTTTATAATCAAAGGATTGAAAACATAATCCTGACGCGTAATCTTATTGAATGATGAAGCACTTTTCAGCTCAGTACATCTTTACAAATGACGGACCGCCGCTGAAAAGAGGGATTGTTACCGTTAAAGATGATGGCACTATAACCGGTGTTGAGGATAGCCACGGAAACCTTTCTGAGAAAGAATCCGTAGAATTCCGCAACGGGATAATAGTACCCGGATTCGTGAACTGCCATTGTCACCTGGAACTGTCTCACATGAGGGACCTTATTCCTCCAAAAAAAGGTCTGGCCGAATTCCTTAAAAATTTCAGCAAAAGAAGGGAAGAAGGCAGTGAAAACATCCCGGTGTCGGTTTCAAGAGCCGATAATGAAATGTACAGGGAAGGTATCGTTGTATGCGCCGATATCTGCAATACAAGAATTACATTTGACTTAAAGAAGAAAAGCAGGATAAAATATATTAACCTGTGCGAGGTTTTTGGTATCGATCCTGGTAGCGCCGGCAGGCGGATGGATGACATCAAACAACTCACCAATCTTTCGCGCGATTACAGAATACCTTCCTGGATAGTACCCCATACTGCCTATTCGCTTTCATTGACTCTCTTCAGATTAATGCGGGCAGAAACCGAATCAAATAAGATAACTTCTATCCATTTTATGGAAACCGATTCGGAGAAGTCATTCCTTAAATATAATGACGGACCTATACTTGACTTATTCACAGATTCGGGACTTGAAGTTGAAGGACTTGAAACAGTCCGGGATCATGAAACGGCAATACTGGATGAAATAACTTCTTCAGGCAATCTGATCCTTGTCCATAACACCTTTGTTGACCGGACTACAATAAAGAAGGTAAAAAAGAGGGAGAATCTATTCTGGTGTCTCTGTCC
>DOTV01000178.1:0-29120 GCA_003520925.1 Bacteroidales bacterium
GGCAGCAGGAAAGGAATCTGGTACACAGGACTTGGAACGGTGCTTGCAGTTTTTGCATTGTTCCTGACCGCAGGTTTCAACAATACAGCTTTCTACCCGTCTTCTTATGATCTGAACAGTTCACTGACGATCAGCAATGCCTCTTCAAGCCATTTTACATTAAAGACTATGATGTATGTATCTCTCATTGTTCCTTTTGTTATAGGATATATCTGGTATGCCTGGAAATCGATAAGCAATAAAAGAATTACTGAGGATGAAATGAAAACTGAAGGACATATATATTAAAGGCGTCAGGCAAAAACTACCTGATGCCCGATGCCCGTCGCCTATGCAATTATTTAATTTGATTAACAACTACACCATGTACATAACCGGAATATTACAATACCTCATCTGGCCAGCTTTCATATTCGCAGCCTGGTACATTATAAAAGCGGGAGTGGAGTACTACGAAAAAAAATTCCCTGCTGACGAAGAGAGAGAATAACCCCTTCTATTTTGGGGGTGAAATCAGCGAAACAATTATATAAACCGGAATAATCATCGGTGCAGCTGCATATCTGAATAAAATGAAAAGGATCAGGATAATCCCGAGCAGAATATATCTTCCTTCGTTTCCACTGAAACCCACGTTCTTGAATTTCAGGGATAACAATGGAATTCTTGTTACCATGAGAAACGATAAAACAACTGAATAAGCAATAAGAACTGAAAGTGATCCTGTTAATGTCTTTAGCAATGGCTGCGGTGAATAATGAGCTGCCAGTACAACAGATATCACTGCAATCGCATTCGCCGGTGTAGGCAAACCCTTAAAAAATGTTGTCTGAGTTGTGTCGATGTTGAATTTTGCCAGACGCAATGCGGCACAAACAGGCATCAAAACAACTATATAAATTAAAATGCCTTTAAATCCTGAAAATTCTGATAAATTACCGGCAGAGACAGCAAGCAATTTATAAATTATGAGTCCGGGTGCAACACCAAAGCTTACAACATCAGCAAGGCTGTCGAGTTCTTTTCCGGTCGCTGAATAAGCTTTTAGCATCCGGGCTGAAAAACCATCAAGGAAATCAAATACCATTGCAGCCACAATCAGCCATGAAGCTGTTATCAGGTCACCGTTAGATGTGAAAATGATAGCGGCGAAGCCGGCAGCCAGATTAAGAGAAGTTATGAAATTTGGAATATGCTTCATGGCGGTCACATTATGCCAGGTTGTTAAGGGAAGCAAATTTAGGATAAATTTCAGTTGATCGGGAGAAATTATTAGATTTGCAGCAATTAATAGTGTCTGGATGATCAATTTCAAATCCATAAGGATTGCCGTTGACTTTGACGGTACCATCGTTGAGCATGAATATCCCGGGATAGGTAAAGAAAAGCTCTTTGCTTTCCAGACACTTAAGGAGCTTGAAAAACTTGGAGCAAGACTAATTCTATGGACTTTCAGATCGGGGCCTGAGCTTGAAGAAGCGGTTGAATTCTGCAGGAAAAATGGTATCGAGTTTTATGCTGTCAATAAAAATTATCCTGAAGAGGTTTTTGATGATACAATAAGCAGGAAGATCGACGCTGATATTTTCATCGACGATAAGAATATCGGCGGGTTTCCTGGCTGGAGCGAAATCTGGCAGATGCTTGTCCCTTTCGACCTTCATCAGCAGGAAATGGAACGGCAGATCGCAAATGCACGGAAAAACAGTCTCAGACGATTGTTCGGGAAAAGAGAAAAGCAAAATGAGAACTGATCTTAACAAATATATTTTTTTAATACCTTTTCTTCTCCTGGTTTCCTGGGTTCCCTCATGTTCAGGTCGTTCCGGAAATATATCCGGGTCACAGAACTCAACCTCTGATACAAACCTTCCCGGTTATAAAACTGAACTGGTGAAAATGATATCACCCGGGGAAAATGCTGAGTTCAAACTTAAGGATGTAATAAGGGTTTCCCTCATTCCCTCAGGTAATGAGCAACAAATAGACTCTGTAAAAGTTTTTTTTGACGGAAAAGTAGCGGCAAAGCTGACAGCTTCACCATGGGAATGTAAGATAGGGTCCTCATTTACCGTCCTGACAGGCAGGAAATCAGTTAAAGCAGTTGCTTACACAAAGGATAAAAGTCAGGCGGTGACTCGTTTCGTAATTGTTTATTCTGATGTAGTTCCGAAGAAATACAGCTACAAAGTTATCGGCACATATCCACATGATAAGGACGCGTTTACACAGGGTCTGTTTTATGATAACGGAATATTGTATGAAGGTACCGGTCAGGAAACCGGATCGAGCCTGAGGGAAGTTGAGCTTGAAACCGGAAAGGTGCTCAGACTGCATAATCTCGATCCCTCACTTTTTGGAGAAGGAATTACCCTGTATAAAGACAGGATCTACCAGGTTACCTGGAGAAACAAAGTTGGCTTCATTTATAACAAATCAGACTTCAGGGTGATAAATAAGATCTTTATTCAGACAGAGGGATGGGGTCTGACTACTATGAATGACAGGATAATTATGAGCGATGGGTCAAATGTTCTCTACTTCCATGAGCCCGAAATGTTTGATGCTGCCGCAAGGATTGAAGTATATGATAATGAAAAGAAAGTCGATCAGCTTAATGAACTTGAGTTTATTGACGGGGAGATCTGGGCAAACATCTGGCAGACAGATATTATTGCAAGGATTGATCCTCTGAGCGGCAAAGTAAATTCATATATTGACATGTCGCAATTATTCCCCGAAGCTAAAAGAAGAGAAATTAACGCGGATGTACTTAATGGAATTGCATGGGATGCTCAGGGCCGACGGATATTTGTCACAGGTAAAAGATGGCCGAAACTCTATGAGATTAAGGTTACTGAATAAGCTTTTTCCCGTAAATTATATTGACTGCTGAAGGTATTATACTGAATTCTGCCGGAGTATGTCCCAACGATTCCCCGTCAGCTTCAATATACAATGTTGTACCGGAAGTGACTTTCAGATTATTGCTCCTGTATCCGTCAACCTTTGGATGGCTCATGATTGTCCCGTCATAAAGAAGCTGAAGGCTTTTTATTATTTCAATCCTGCCCATCTCCCTGATCACCGTAATATCCAGAAGACCATCATCGGGAAGTGCCTCGGGAGTCTGTCTCATGCCTCCGCCGCAATATCTTCCGTTCCCGACATTAATTGAAAATATTTTTGCTTTGCCTGTCTTTCCGTCAATAGTGATTTCAACAGGAGTATTCCTGTGAGTGATCAGGCTTGTCAGGAGGTTATAGAAATAGATAGCTTTATTGCTCATCCCATTGTCTTTCTGTTTGTTAGTTTTTTTGACAACAACTGCTTCGAACCCAAGCCCTGCAATATTTATAAAATACCTTTTTGCTTTCTCCTCACCAATGAAATAGTCTATAACTCCAATATCGTGAAGCATCTGCTTCCCTTCCCTTATAACCTGCACCGCACCCTCATATATCAGGGGGATTCCGAACATCCGTCCCCAGTCGTTTCCTGTCCCGACAGGTATAAGACTTAAGGTGATATCAGTAGTTGGACAATAATCCTGTGTAAAAATCCCGTTTATGATCTCATTCAGAGTACCGTCGCCCCCGATTGAAATTATTTTCCTTCCTCCTCCGGAAATGAATTCCCTTGTAAATTCAGTTGCATTGCCTTTCCTTTGAGTAGTTCTTGCACTGAATCTAATATCGTTTTTCCAGAGAATGTCGGATATTCTGTTCCAATCCTTTCTGGCTTTTCCGTTGCCTGCATTGGGATTAACTACAGCGAACCATTCCCGGTTCATTTCATTTTTCTCCATAGTTGTTTGTTTAAAGCAAATATCTGAATAAATGAATAATATAGGCACTTCCGGGAAGTTAATTTTCTCTTCGTGAAAATATGTGGTAAAACCTCCTGTGGCTGATCACATTAATTCATATTATGTTAATAACATGTTGAAAAGGACAAAAGAAATGTTTACAATTACATTATTGCCTTTCCAAGGCTGAAAATTCATTAATCGTAAATTTGAAGCTCAATTAAAAAACAGTATTTCAAATCTAATTTACATGGGAAGGATCATAGCTATTGCGAATCAGAAGGGAGGAGTTGGTAAAACAACTACGGCTATAAATCTAGCAGCCAGTCTGGCAGCTCTTGAGAAAAAGGTGATAATAATTGATGCTGATCCCCAGGCAAATGCCACATCCGGGATAGGTATTGATTCCCGCCAGATAAAATGCACGGTTTATGATTGTCTGATTGACGGGAAGGAACCACAGGATGCGATTCATACAACAGGTGTGGAAAATCTCTCGGTAATGCCTTCAAATATTGATCTGGTCGGAGCTGAAATTGAGATGCTTGAAAGGCACGACAGGGAAAAGATACTGAAAGGGATACTTGGCAGGATTTCCGGTGGTTTTGATTATATTATAATTGACTGTTCGCCATCGCTGGGGCTGCTTACCGTAAATGCGCTTACTGCAGCAAATTCTGTAATTATTCCTGTTCAGTGTGAATACTTTGCCCTTGAGGGCCTGGGAAAATTGCTCAATACGATCAAGATAATCCAGAACAACCTTAATCCTGATCTTGAGATAGAGGGGTTCCTTCTTACAATGTACGATTCGAGGTTAAGGCTTTCCAACCAGGTTGCAGAGGAGGTGAACAAGCATTTCCAACAGATGGTCTTCAAGACAATCATTCAGAGAAATGTAAAGCTTTCGGAGGCGCCAAGTTTCGGGCAGCCGGCAATACTTTACGATGCCGATTCAAGGGGAACAGTCAATTATCTTAATCTTGCAAAAGAACTTATTGAAAAGCATGATCCCGCCGGGAAATAAATTCTAACAAAAATGACCATGACAAAGAAGAATGCATTAGGAAGAGGTCTCGGAGCTTTGATCGATGGTGTTGAAAAGGAGGTCCTTGAGAAAAAAGTCGAACCAAATATGGATATCTCACTTGATTCAATTGATGGTAATCCATTTCAGCCAAGGACACATTTTGATGAACAGGCTCTAGAAGAACTTGCCGGTTCCATTAGGAAGCTTGGCATTGTTCAACCACTTACGGTACGTGAAACAGGTAACGGAAGATATCAGCTTATTGCGGGTGAAAGGCGCCTCCGTGCTGCGCGTATGGCGGGACTGACTCATGTACCGGCATACATAAGAACAGCCGATGACCAGGCAATGCTCGAACTGGCGCTCGTTGAGAATATCCAGCGTGAGGATCTCGATGCAATAGAGGTGGCGATCAGTTTCCAGAGGCTCATCGAAGAGGTCAGCCTGACTCAGGAACAATTGAGCGACAGGGTCGGAAAACAGCGTTCAACAATTGCAAATTACCTTCGCCTTCTCAAATTACCTGCCGAGATCCAGCTTGGCATAAGAAATAAGCACATTATGATGGGACATGCTCGTACCCTTGTCAATATCGAAAATCCGAAGACACAGATGGATATTTATTACAGGATTATCGATGGTGACCTTTCGGTAAGGCAGGTAGAGGAACTTGTAAGAATTCTGCAATCTGAAAAGATAAAAGATCCGGCAAAGCGTGAAAGAAAAAAGAAGCTTAATGAAGACTTTATCCAGCTTTCAGAACATCTGAACCGCATATTCTCAACAAAGATCAATTTCAGGATAAATGAACAGGGAAAGGGGAAAATAGTCATCCCGTTTGAGAATCCCGAGGAGATGGAACGCATTTTGGGACTCTTTGACCGCCTTAACTACTGAAAATAATTATATTTGTTGCGCCCGGTCCCCCTTCTGGCGGGATAAAATCCGGAATATGTTGATTTTGAGAACAGTTAAGGTAATAAAAATTATTCTCATTACGTTACTTTTTTGTCTGTCGGCTAATTTAACCGCACAAGACACAACTGCTGTTATCAGACAGGTAAGGCGGGCTTTCAAACCCGAACCATTAAAGGCAACAATGCTGGCAGTGGCCTTTCCGGGTCTGGGACAGGTTTATAACAGGAAATACCTGAAGGTGCCCTTTGTATATGCAGGTTTTGGAGCCCTGGCATATAGCGTTAGATTCAATACCGGAAAATACAATGAAATGATGAAAGGTTATCAGGACTTTACGGATGCAATTCCTGAAACAGACAGTTACCTGACTTTGGACGGACTTAAGAACCAGGATCCGAAGACCTACGATCCGGTTCTCTATCCCGATACTTATATACCTTCCAACAAATCATGGGTAGAGGATAACCTTATTAAAGCAATTGATTATTATAAGAAATACCGCGATCTTACCTACATCGGCATAGCAGCCTGGTACCTGGTTACTATTCTTGATGCAAATGTTGATGCAAGTCTTGCGAATTTTGATGTCACCAATAAACTTGATGTTGAAGTTACCCCATTGCAGTTACCGGTACCAGGAGTAATGGGAGCAGGATTGAATATCAGTCTTATTTTCAAATTTTAAAATGAATATTGAGTAATGAAATTAAAGAGATTCCTGATAACCCTTGTCCTTACAGTATTGATCGCTGATGCATATGCTGTTAATGATACAATAATATTAAACTCGGAAATTTACTCTGAAAAGATTTCTGCAGATCTTGACAGCCTCGTGAACAGCTGGTATGTCAGGATGGCAATGAGGGAGAATCCTGAAGATTTCAAGTATGATTCCGTTGGCATAGAATTCTCCGATTCCGTCTATAAAGCCAGAATCATCAACACAAACTCACTTATAAAACTTCCATATAACAGTATTATCAGGAACCATATTCATGTTTATACAATAAAACAGAGGAAACAATTCAGTGCGGTCCTTGGACTGATGAATTACTATTTTCCTATGATTGAAGATATTTTCGATTCCTACGGCCTTCCTGCCGAGCTTAAATATATGGCCGTAATTGAGTCAGCCCTCAATCCCAACGCTGTTTCAAGAGCAGGGGCTACAGGTCTCTGGCAGTTTATGTTCAGCACAGGACGTATGTATGGACTGAATATTAATTCGCTGGTTGATGACAGAAGGGATCCTGTTAAGGCTACCCATGCCGCTGCAAAGTATATAAAGGATCTGTATAAAATTTACAATGACTGGATCCTTGTTATTGCAGCATATAACTGCGGCCCGGGAAATGTGAATAAGGCGATCCGGCGATCCGGGAACAAGAAAGATTACTGGGCTATTTATTACAGGCTTCCACGAGAAACAAGGGGCTATATTCCGCAATATGTAGCGGCTACCTATTCAGTAAACTATTTTGCCGAACATAATATAAGACCTCTCCCGCTCAATATACCTGTTTCGACTGATACAATAATGGTAACCAAAGACATTCATCTAAACCAGATATCTGAAGTAATGGGAATTCCGCTTGGTGAGCTCAGGGCTCTGAATCCTCAGTACCGTACAGGTCTAGTTCCCGGATCTGCCAGACCCCTCTCTCTGACTCTTCCGCTAAGCCATCTTGGCGATTTCATCGATCTGGACGACACCATCCGGAACTATAAACCCGATCTTTATCTCTCAAGGATAAATCTTACCGGCGATCCTTCACGTTCAGTTTATGTTCCGGTAGATGTAAAAGGAAAGACAAAATTAATTTATACTGTGAGGGACGGGGATAACCTTGGCTTTATTTCGGAATGGTACAGGGTAGGGCTATCCGACCTGAGATACTGGAATAATATCAACAGAAATACGATAAGGGTCGGCCAGAAGCTTGCGGTTTATGTCGATCCGTCAAGATCAGACCACTATTCAAAGATAGAGACAATGACTTTTGCTGAAAAACAACAGATGATTGGAAAACCAGTAACGCCCAATCCTGTTGCAACTGCCTTTTTGTCGATGCCCGATGGGGAATATATAACTTATACTGTCCGCTACGGGGACACTATATGGGATATTGTAAAGATGTTTGATAATGTCAGCACAACTGATGTCCTTTCATTAAACAGCATCAGCGACCCGGGAAAGATTAAGGTTGGCCAGATTCTGAAAATTAAGAAGAAGAGCTGAGCTCTTTCCCGAAATGCGCCCTTTCAGGTCATTTTTACTTCTACTGATCGTCCTGATCTGTTTTGCAGGGCTCTCATATATTTTGCCATGGGAACTTAATCTTCCAACGGCTGAAAGTCTGATACCAGAAAAGCTCATCCGGAATGTAAATAGCTCTGATAAATCTGAAAAGGCGGCTGAAGAAATAAATGAAGCCGATACTTCAGAGGCATTGATCTTACCCCGGACAGCCGTTATTGCCGACACAGCCTCTTCAGCGGAAACATCTTCCCCTCCTGACCCTATGCAGGTTTTCCTGGATTCGCTGCAATACTCCGAAGGACAGATCAGGATACTTTACTATGGCGACTCGCAGATTGAATATGACCGTGTCACATCATATCTGCGAAGATCACTGCGAAAGGATCGTGGCGGAACCGGTCCTGGATTATTACTGCCGGTCATGCCGGTTACATATACCAAGTCTTTCTATGTAAGAGCTTCATCAAACTGGAGACGATTCAATTATCTTTCATTTAAGAACGGGGAGATAAAACATAATGATCTTGGTCCCTTTATGGCTTACTGCCGATATCTGCCCGAGGGGCAGGTATCACCCGAAAAGGTCAAGTCGTGGATCCGTATAACCCCATCTTCATTCTCCGACAACAGCGAGTCAAAATATGAAAACCTGAGAATTCTCTACAGAAATGCTCTTAAGGATGTTAAAATTGAAGTCCGGTCAGGTGGTGATGCTGTAATATCCGACACCCTGAAGATCAGCAATAAAATAACTGAGTTCAGCTGTCCGCTCGCAGGATCAAAGAACATCCTAATCGATTTTTCGGGGGATACCAGTCCCGACATATACGGCATTAGCATTGAAGGTAAAAACGGGGTGGTTGTCGATAATATTCCGCAAAGAGGAAGTGCAGGACTTGAATTCACAATGGTCAACCAGGAAAACCTCAGGGATTCATACGCTCTTCTTAAACCTGACCTGGTTGTTCTCCATTACGGCCTGAATCTGGCAACAAACATCAGGAATGATTATTCCTATTATGAAAAAGGACTCTCACGCCAGCTGAAGCTCCTGAAAGAAATTAGTCCGGGTACGGGATTGATGGTTGTTGGTATCACCGATATGGCTTACCAGGATGGTAATGTAATAAAATCATACCCAAACATACCGAAAATAATAAATGCACAAAGAAATGCATCTGTTAATTCAGGAGCCATTTTCTGGGATGCATTTACAGCGATGGGCGGAAGATCGACTATAATCAAGTGGTTCGGGATGAATCCGCCTCTGGCTAAGAAGGATTATGTTCATCTTACCGATCAGGGGGCTGATACACTTGCCCGCATGATGATCTCTGATCTTTTTACTTTAAAAAACCCCGATCCGTTCATAAAGTCTCCACCTGAAGTTTTTTTAGATACAATTGCGATTGCGAAAGCTGAAAGTGTTTCTGCTCCTGTGGAAGTTGCTGAAAAAACGGGTTATCTGCGAACATTGATTTCTGTTGTTTTCAGTTATGACCCTGATAAGCCTTTCATTTTTTCGGCTCCGGCATTCTGGATATTTTTTCTCCTGGTGCTTGCCGGTTTCAGCCTGGTCTATAAAAAGCTGTTCCTCAGGAATTTCTATCTTTTACTTGTAAGTCTCTTCTTTTACTTCAAAACGGGCGGACTATTTCTTATTCTTCTGCTTTTTGTGACTCTTATCGATTTTACATGCGGACTGCTGATCTACCGGTCGAAAACAAAACTCTGGAGAAGAAGCCTTATCCTTATAAGCATAATCTCAAACATAGGGATACTGGCCTATTTTAAATATACAGGTTTTTTTGTTCAGGCAGTAAATGACATTTTTGGAACTGACATTGTTGTAAAAGACTTTCTTGGGGCACTTTCAAACAACCTTCTCGGGACGAATTTTAACGTAAGCAGCATTGTTCTGCCTGTGGGAATATCCTTCTTTACTTTCCAGTCGCTAAGCTATACTATCGACATGTACAGGAAGAAGCTTGAGCCAGTGAGGAATATTTTTGATTTCGGATTTTATGTCTCTTTCTTTCCTCAGCTGGTTGCCGGACCAATTGTAAGAGCTTCAGAATTTATTCCTCAGCTTTACAGGGATTACAATCTTTCGCAAAGAGAGTTCAGTCATGCTTTATTCCTGATAATGAAAGGATTGATAAAGAAGGTAATAATTTCTGACTTTATCGCAGTTAATTTCATCGACAGGATATTTGATCTGCCCACTGCATATTCGGGTTTTGAAAACTTAATGGCTGTTTATGGCTACGGACTACAGATCTATTGTGATTTCTCAGGGTACACCGATATAGCTATAGGCATTGCATTAATATTAGGATTCAGGCTCCCATTTAATTTCAACTCCCCTTACAAGGCTTCAAGCGTTGCCGATTTCTGGAAAAGATGGCACATATCCCTCTCAAGATGGCTCAGGGATTATCTCTACATCCCGCTCGGAGGGAACAGAAAGGGTAAATTCCGCACAATCTTAAACCTGATGATCACAATGCTGATAGGTGGTTTATGGCATGGTGCGAATCTGAGGTTTATTATATGGGGAGGCCTGCATGGATTAGGTCTGGTCGTAAATAAATTATTGACTTTCATCCTGGGGGAGAAGACCCGTAAAAGGAGACTTACAATGGCAATCAGTGTTTTTCTGACTTTCCAGTTTGTAAGCTTTTGCTGGATCTTTTTCAGGGCTCAGGATATGCATAGTGCAGGGGTTATCATACGGCAGATCTTCATGGACTTTTTACCCGGATCATTCAGCAACATATTTCAGGCTTACAGCGGTGTCTTTGCACTGATGGTTGCAGGATATATTATTCATTTCCTGCCGGAAAAGTTCAAGGAATCATATCGCGGCCTGTTTATCAAAATACCCTTTGAAATACAGATTATTATTGTTCTTCTGACAGGATTCCTTCTCTATCAGATGAGAACAACCGAAATCATGCCATTTATATATTTCAGGTTCTGATATACTCACAAATAAATCGCTTTGTCATCAATCGATTTCACAAACGGAGCTATTGCCCTTTTGTAAATTCCCTGCACATAAGCTATTGCCATCCCGTAGTTCGTAACCGGGATGCCTGCCCTTAGTGCAGGCAGGAGCCTGTTGTGCAACTGCTTCCGGGTTATCATGCACCCACCGCATTGGATTAATAGTGAGTAATCAGTTATAGGCCGGGGGAGGGTATCAAGTCCGGCGACTACATCGTATATAATTTTTTTTCCTGTGAAATTATTGATCCATCTCGGGATCTTTGTTCTTCCGATATCATCGCATGCAACATGATGTGTGCATGATTCAAGGAGGAGCACCCTGTCGCCGTCCTTCAGGGCGGAAATTTTTGGAGTGCCCTTCAGATAATTGTCAAAATCACCTTTAAACCTTGCAAGCATGATGCTGAAGCTTGTCAGTGGAATATCCTGAGGGATCGAGGCATCAGCTTTTACGAAAACCTGTGAATCGGTAATTGCAAGTGCAGGCTTAACTGAGGTTCTTTTCAGAAATGCATCAACTTCGCGTTCTTTCAAAACAATGGCGACAGCATCGTTATCCAGTATGTCCCTGATTGCCTGTACCTGCGGAAGGATGAGCCTGCCTTCGGGAGCCTCGACATCAATTGGTGTTATAAGAATAACAATATCACCTTGTTTAATCAGGTCACCCAGAAGGGTGGGAGTCTTGTAGGAATGTTCAGGAATAGATTCTTTTATCAGCTGGATCAGTTCCTCAAAGTTACGCCTGTCAACCGTAGAGAACTCAAATGGAACCTTGCCTATATTATATTCTAATTGTTCCCTGAAAGCCTGTGTTGGTGCCAGAATATCCGATTTATTATGGATTATAATAAAAGGTACATCCTGATCTTTGAATTTTTTTACAAGGTCATACTCAAAATCTCCCCAGCTGTTTCCGGTAATTACCAGAAGAGCCAGATCTATTATTCCGAGGGTTCGCAGCGTCCGTTCGACTCTCTTCTGACCGAGCTCACCGGAATCGTCTATACCGGCTGTATCGACCAGAATGACCGGACCGAAACCAGTTATCTCAAATGATTTTTTTACAGGATCGGTTGTAGTGCCTGCCTGTTCCGAAACAATTGCAATATCCTGACCGGCAAGGCAGTTTATCAGGCTGCTCTTGCCATTGTTGCGGCGGCCATAGATTCCGATATGCGGTTTTGCATCCCTGCCTTTGGACATATTCTGAAAGTATCCTGCAAATTTAGTAATAATTCGTCAAGCTATTTCTCTTTGCAATTTTGAGGTTGACTACGCAGGGCTTGTCTCCGAATCAATCAGGACTTATTTCTCACCGATTATTTCAGATTTATTTAGTCAGAAGCATGACTCTAAGATTTATTTGCAGGATTGATAAAATTTTTGGAACTTCGATAAAGGACTATCTTTTTTGCCTGACTGTTACTTTAGATTTTTATCAATGTCGGAACCTTTTACGAAGGATCAGATTTTTATCAGGAAACTAACTGAAATAATAGAGGCGAATCTTGCAAATGAAAAGTTCGGAGTAGATGAGCTTGCAGAAGAATCAGGCATAAGTCTTTACAAATTAAGCCATAAACTGTATGCAATAAATAAAAAGACAGTTAATCAGTTCATCCGTGAAGTTCGTCTGAATAAAGCTCTTGAGATGCTTCTGGAAGGTGATTATACTGCATCGGAAGTCGCCTACAAAACAGGATTCAGCAGTCCTGCATATTTCACTAAGAGGTTTCATGAACATTTCGGATACCCTCCGGGTAAGGTTAAGGTTGGAGATTCTGACGGGATGGCGCAGTATTACAATAACCAGCCATCTGTCGGATATGATCCGAAAATTTACAAGAGGAAGACGAATCTCTTTTCTTATCCGGTCATTATTTTTCTTACTGTGGTAATTTCTGTAATGGTTTATCTCTTCTATCCTGTTTTTACGAAGGACTTTTCGAAAGCTAAATCTGATACGGGAATAAATCCCACTAAATCAATTGCTGTTCTGCCTTTCAAAAACCTGGGCGATAATCCTGCCGATCAGTATTTTATTGATGGGATAATGGATGAAATTTTTATAAATCTGAGCAGGATACACGATCTGAGGGTGGTATCGCGTACCTCAGTTGAACAATTCAGGAATAAATCCGGATCCATTCCTGAAATCGGAAAAAAACTTCACGCTGATTACATAGTTGAGGCAAGCGGCCAGAAGTATGGCAACACCGTCCGTCTGAGGGTGCAATTAATTGAAGCCTCAAAAGACAAACACCTCTGGGCGGAATCGTATGAACAGGCTATCACGGAGACAAAGGACATCTTTGAGATCCAAAGCCGGATTGCCCGATCCATTGCATCACAGTTGCATGCTACAATAACAATTGATGACCAGGAATTTATGAATAAAGTTCCAACAGCGAATCTGACAGCTTACGATCTGTACAAGAAAGGGAATGAATTTCAGAAACAATATGTTGAAACAAGAAATCTGAATACTTATGCAAAAGCTGTAACCTTATATAAAGCTGCTCTCGGAATTGACTCATCGTTTGCCAGGGCATATTCTGACCTGGCTTCGGTTTACCTGGCACGTTATTACTGGGAAACCTATTTTAAGGAGGATTTTCTTGATTCGTGCCTGGTGCTTGCCAGTATTGCAATTTCTTTTGATGATAGAATTGAGGAGGCTTACCACATGATGGGCCGGTGCTACTTTGAAAAGGGAGATATCGAAAAGTCTTTATTCAATTTCAATATAGCACTTGAAATAAATCCTGATTTTTCTGATGCCTGGGCTTACCAGGGGTACCTGTTTACTTCAGTAAAAGACGATTACATTAGGGGAATAGACTCATACCGGAAATCGGTAAGTACCGGACCCCCCGAATACCTGCCCACACTGCTGAGAGGATTGGGACAGGCTTATCTGGATGTCGGTTTCATTGAAGAGGCAAAGAATTGTTATGATCAGGCATACCAGATGGATGGGGATGTGGGATTGCACTTATTTAATTTATCGGATATTGAATATTGTCTTGAAAATTTTGAGGAGGCAATCAGGCTTGGAAATGAGGCTGAAAAAGCTGATTCATTATACTTCCCCGAGACTTCCTATTATTACGGGCCTGGAGAGCACACCTCAGAAGCCTTTTTGCAGGCTCAGAAACTGCTCCGGAGATTTGATCGATCGGGAACAAAGGACCTTAACCAGGCTCATCGAATTGGATATGCTTTCTGGAAGGCTGGTAAATACAAAGAAGCTGATATGTTCTTTAAGATGCAGATAAAAAATTCTCAGGAAAGTATTAAGCTCAAAAGGTATATGTCAATATATAAAGGAGCATATTATGATCTGGCAGCTATTTACGCATTCTTAGGAGAGAAGGAAATGGCTTACCAGTACCTGGATGAATTCAGTAAAAAGCGCTTTTACCCTTTGTGGTGGATTACTCTTTCAAAACATGATCCCTTATTTAACAGCATAAGGAATGACGTAAAATTCCAAAAAATCCTTCAGGAAATGCAACTGAAAAATAAAGCTGAAAGTGAAAGGGTGAAAAAATGGATTGAGTTAAACAGGGAGTATGGCAGTGGAATCTGAAATCCTATTTCAGATCCTCAAGAACGAATCCAAGCTTTAAGAGATTACCGGGTTGAATGATCTCCCTTAATCTTTCCTCATCCACTGTTTTAAGGATCGCGTTTGCTTCGAAAATATCGTACTTTTTCTCCTTCATCAGCTTTGCAAGCTCAGCGGCCTTGTGATATCCGGTATGAGGAACAAGAGCGGTAGTCAATGCCGGACTATGCAAAAGGGAGTAATACCCTCTTTTATCGTCAACAAAAAGCCCGGTTATAAGGTTTTCTTCAGCAGTTTTACAGGAAGAAACAAGCAGATTAATGCTTTCAATTATGGCACAACCTATTACAGGCAGATATGCATTGAGTTCAAGACAACCCTGACCTGAAAGTGAACTTATAAGGTTATCGTTTGAGTAGATCTTATGAGAAGCTGATATTATAAATTCAGGGATCACCGGATTTATCTTTCCGGGCATTATGGAACTGCCAACCTGTTTTTCGGGGATTAAAATACTCTTATTACCAACAACATCAGAAGCAAGAAGTCTCAGATCCGATACCATCTTCTCGAGATTTACGGCAAGGGCCTTCAGAATTGCGTGTATCTCCACCCATTTATCAAGGTTGGATGTTGCATCCGAAAGGTTTTCACTGCGCGAAACCGGAAGCCCTGTCAGACTCCTTAATTCAGGAACGACCTCCATTATGAAAAACCTCGGAACTGCCAGACCTGTTCCAATTGCTCCGCCGCCGAGATTTACAGGTTTTAACCTCTCAATGCATTTTGAGACTCTCCACCAGTCACGCGAAAGGGCTTCATTATAAGAGCTGAAGAGAATACTGAACGATGAGGGTACAGCTTCCTGCATCTGTGTAAATCCGGGCCGCAGCTTGTCATCCGAATCACGTTCAAGCTTTTCAATCTTCAGTCTAAGGCTGTTTATCCTGCCTTCAAGCGACTGAAGTAACAGCATAACTGCTATTGTCAGTGCAGTTGGGATTACATCATTTGTTGACTGGTAAATATTTGCATGCTCGGTGGGATCGATATAAGTGTACTCACCACACTTATTACCTGTTTTAATGAGGGAAACATTAGCAATGATCTCATTGATATTCATATTGATGCTTGTTCCCGCTCCACCCTGAACAGCCGGCACTATGAAACTCTCAAAAAACCTGCCTTCAGATACCTCACTGGCTGACTCTGTCATCGCATCCAGAATATCATTGTCGATTATTTTGAAAGAAAGGTTATTACCATATTTTTCAGTTACAGCGTCGCGAAATTTCCTGTAAGTATTATAGCAGGCAAGTTTTGTTATTCCAACAGCTCTGTACCATTCGATGGGGAATTGTGTATTACCGGGGAAATTTTCCCTTGCCCTGAACGCATGTATCCCGTAAAGAGCATCTGAAGGGATCTCCTTCTGGCCTAATGTGTCCTTTTCAATCCTGAACATAGACTTCAGTCTTTACTCTGCGTCTCTCTGTGAATTCTCTGTGGATCTCTGTGTAAATGAAAGAAAAATAAAAAATTACACAGAGGATTGCGGAGGAAACACAGAGTTCCACAGAGGTTTATAAAATTGTGGAACCTGATACAGGCCTTGCATATGCCACCACATCGGCTCCGGTAATTTCATCCCTGCAGAGAATAATAAGCCTTTCAAGCACATTCCTGAACTCGCGGATGTTACCAGTCCATTCTATTTTCTGGAGCTCCTGAATAGCATCCTTTCTTATTGTTTTTTTGCTCATCCCGTATTCACCGCAGATTATGCTGTTAAAGTGTTCGGCAAGAATCGGAATATCATCATGCCTCTCATTAAGAGTAGGAACATGAATCAGGATTACACTCAGCCTGTGGTAAAGATCCTCCCTGAAAGTGTTATTTTCAATCTCTTTTCTGATGTTTTTGTTTGTTGCTGCTATAACCCTTACATTAACATGAATATCCTTGTCAGACCCTACACGGGTTATTTTGTTTTCCTGAAGGGCCCTGAGCACCTTTGATTGCGCCGAAAGGCTCATATCTCCGATTTCATCAAGGAAAAGAGTTCCACCGCTGGCCTGTTCAAATTTGCCTATTCTCTGCTTTATGGCGGAGGTGAATGAACCTTTCTCGTGCCCGAAGAGTTCACTTTCGATAAGCTCTGATGGTATGGCTGCACAGTTCACTTCCACAAAAGGACCTTTAGCCCTGCTGCTTTTTTCGTGGATCTGGTGTGCCACAAGTTCTTTTCCTGTTCCGTTGGAACCTGTGATCAGAACTCGTGCCTCAGTCGGAGCAACCCTGTCGATCATCTCCTTGACCTTTTTAATAGATTCCGATTCACCAACTATTTCATACATCTTACTGACCTTGTTCTTCAGCACCTGTGTCTGGGTCAGAAGCGTCGATTTGTCAGTCGCATTTCTTATTGTTATCAACAGTCTGTTAAGATCGAGAGGCTTTTCGAGAAAATCAAAAGCACCCTTCTTGATTGCCTCAACTGCGGTATCAATATTCCCATGTCCGGAAATCATTACGACCGGGATATCTGAAGAGGTCTCGCATATTTTCTGAAGCACTTCAATGCCATCCATCTTTGCCATTTTAATATCGCAGAGAACTATGTCGTATGAGTTTGTATTGAACAGTTCAAGACCGGATGGTCCGTCTTCAGCAAGATCAACCTCATGTTTTTCGTACTCAAGGACCTCCTTCAGCGTGTTCCGGATTGCCCGCTCGTCATCTATAACAAGTATTTTTGACATTGCCTATCCTGAATATTTCAGCCATTTCCACATCTCTTTCCATGAAGTCTTTTTACCATACATAAGGATGCCGGTCCGATAAATCTTGGCCGCCATCCATACAAAGGCGAGAAAGGTAAAAACCATGATCACCATTGAGACTGCCAGCTGCCACATTGGGACCCCAAACGGGATCCTGGCCATCATTACAATCGGAGATGTCAACGGGATCATTGAGCACCAGAAGGAAAGTGAGCTTTCCGGATTCTGCATCGTTCCCATGGCGACCATAAGGGCAAGGATTATGGGTATTGTAACCGGCAGCATGAACTGCTGTGTTTCAGTCTCATTATCGACTGCTGATCCTATAGCGGCAAATACTGAAGCATAAAGCAGGTACCCGGTTATAAAATAAAAAATGAACGAAAGAACTATCAATCCCCATGGCTGGTTCATGGCACTGTCGAACATTTTGGTGAATTCGGCCAGATCAGGATTAACCGTCGTTGGCTGGGTAGCTGCAGCCGATTGGGAACCATCGGTCATCAGGCTTTTTGAAACATTCTGTGACACTTCAGTGAGGTCGGCTTTTTTCAGGACGGTCGATTTGAGAACTCCCACAATAGCAATCGTCAGGAATATCCAGATCAAAAACTGTGTAAGTCCGACAAGGGCAATACCGACTATTTTCCCCAGCATAAGCTGAACCGGCTTTACAGATGATACAATAACTTCCACAACACGGCTGGTTTTTTCCTCTATTACCCCCCTCATTACCTGGGAACCGAACATAAAAACAAGCATGTACATAAGGAAACCACCTATATATGCCAGGGCCATTGCAATTCCTGTGCTTGTACTTTTCTCTTCTCCTGAATCGCCTATTTTCTTGGTCTGTATCGATACCTTTGTATCAACATTCTTCATAATGTCATCGAGATTCTGAATGTTGTAGGTCATAAGCTTCTGTCGCTCAATCTCTTTCTCAAGGGCGCTTTCGATATATTGAAGATCACTTATCGGAGGCTGCTTTTTTGATATAAGTGTAATGGCATTTGGAGTATTTACAAGTTCGGGAGAGATATTCAACACCCCGTAGTATCCGGCCTGTTCAAAAGAATTCTTAATGTCATCAAGCTTAACATTCTCAAGGTAAACAAATTCAAGAGTTTTTGAGTTTTTAATAACATCCTTAAAAAGGTCCGTACCCTCTTCAATAACTGCAATCTTTTTAAAGTCCTTATCCTGATTGACCATTAAAAGTGTCGGTACGATAATTATGGCTGCCATAAGCAGGGGAGCTAGAATTGTCATAATAATAAATGACTTCTTTCTGACCCTGGTCATGTATTCTCTTTTTATTATGATGGATATCTTATTCATATTGTGTGATTTATAATATTGTTTAAGAGTCAGGGATTAATTCCGGTTCTCGACAACCCTGATGAATATTTCATTCATTGACGGAAGTGCAGGGTTAAAGGACATTACCTTTCCAAGTTTTATGGCGTTTTGAAGTATCTCATTTGTTTCCATGCCGGTGGTTGTTTTAAGCCTGATGGTACTTTTCCCATTTTCAGTCAGTTTGTTCAGAATGCTGAACTGACCATTTCCGGGAAGTGAAACATCTCCTTCAAAAACGATGTCATATTCATTGGCTGCCCATTGCCTCCGTATATCATCAACATTTCCCTCAAGGATCGTTTTTGCTTTGTTTATAAGGGTTATGTTATCACATAATTCTTCAACAGACTCCATATTATGCGTGGAGAAGATAATTGTTGCACCTCTCTCCCTGAGAAAAAGTATTTCGTTTTTGACCACATTGGCGTTTACCGGATCGAATCCCGTAAATGGTTCGTCGAAGATTAAAAGCTTCGGTTCATGAAGGACAGTTGTCGCAAACTGAACCTTTTGCTGCATGCCTTTTGAAAGTTCCTCAACTTTCTTCCCCCACCAGTCGACAATATCGAGTTTTTTAAACCAGTATTTCAGCCTTCTCATTGCCTCAGCCTTCGAGAGGCCTTTAAGCTGAGCAAAGTATAATGCCTGTTCCCCTACTTTCATCTTTTTATAGAGGCCCCGCTCCTCAGGAAGATAACCGATTGACATTACATCCTCCGGTTTCAGCTTCTTACCGTTTAGGAACAATTCTCCCGAGTCAGGTCCGGTTATCTGATTGATTATCCTTATCAGGGTTGTCTTTCCGGCGCCATTCGGCCCCAGTAGTCCAAAGATACATTGTTCAGGAACCGAGATGCTTACATCGTCAAGTGCATATTGCGTTCCGAACTGTTTGGTGATGTTTTTAGCTTCAAAGAGTGCCATAGAGTTTTATAATGTAGATTTAAAGGAAGTGTAAATATATAAAACTCTGTGAATCTTACTGAAAATATCCTCTCATCCTTTCGAAGAATCCCTTATCGTCTTTATCGGGCTTTGGAGTGAAAGAGTCGCTGTCTTTCATCTTTTCAATGATCTTCATCTCTTCACGGGTAAGGTTTCTCGGGATCCAGACATTCACATTGACAAGCAGATCCCCTCTGCCGTAACCATTGACCTCCGGAAGTCCTTTCCCTCTCAGACGCAATATTTTACCGGGCTGGGTGCCTGGTTCAATCCTGATTTTCACGTTATTATCCACTGTGGGGACTTCTACGTGGGTACCGATTATTGAATCAGGGATGCTGATAAATAAATTATATATCAGATCGTTTCCTTCCCTTATCAGTTCAGGATGGTCCTCTTCATCAATAACAACCAGAAGGTCCCCATTCATTCCACCGCGTCTGGCCGCGTTCCCTTTCCCCTCGACATTCATCTGCATTCCTTTTGCAACACCTGCCGGAATATTGATTTTGATAACATCTTCTTTCTGGATAATACCCTCACCATAACAGGTCGTGCATTTTTTTGTTATGGTTTTTCCTTCCCCGTTGCATGAGGGGCATATCGCGGTAGTTTGCATCTGGCCCAACAACGTATTTGTTACCCTGGTTACATGACCTGACCCACGGCACGTAGTACAGGTTGCAGTGCTGTTCTGATCTGCAGCACCTGATCCGCTGCATGAAGTGCAGGTTACATATTTATTGACTTTTATCTTTTTCTCTGCACCGGCTGATATTTCCTGAAGGTTTAATTTTACTTTCACCCTAAGGTTGCTTCCTTTGTTAACTCTTCTGCCACCACCCCGCCTTGAACCACCAAATCCTCCGAAGCCACCAAAAGCATCTCCAAATATATCCCCAAAAGATGAAAATATATCTTCCATGGTCATACCTGCTCCACCAAAGCCATTACCTGAAGCTCCACCTACGCCTGCATGGCCGTAACGATCATATCTTGCACGCTTTTCATCATTGCTTAATATCTCATAAGCTGTAGCTGCTTCCTTGAAGTTTTCTTCAGCTTTTTTGTCGCCCGGATTCTTATCAGGATGGTACTTCAATGCCTGCTTTCTGTAAGCTTTTTTTATCTCCTCCTTCGTAGCCTCTTTTGTTACGCCAAGCACTTCATAATAATCTCTTTTTTCCATTCCTGATTTTATTTCTTTTCATGACTACAAATAAGAACTAATCGATTAGGTACTATTCACCTATTACTACCTGTGAATGTCTTAAAACTTTATCCTTCAGATAATAGCCCTTTAATATTACTTCAACTATCTTCCCTTTTTTATCCTCCTCATTCACAGGTACCTTAGCTGTAGCATCGTGAAGATCCACATTGAAATTACTGTTGAGCGATTCAATTTCCCTGACGCCGTTCCGTGTAAGAAAGTCAGATAGTTTCACATATATCAGATCAATTCCTTCCTTCATGCCCTCACAATTAGCATTCGATTCCATATGCTTAAGCGCCCTTTCGAAATCATCCATCACGGGAAGGATATCTTTTATCAGTTCCTCCCCGGCATATTTTGAGATATCCATCTTCTCCTTCAGGGTCCTTTTTCTGTAATTATCAAATTCGGCTGAGAGCCTTAAGTACTTATCCTGCATCTCTGCCAGTTTTTCCAGTAAAACCTTCTCGTCATGTATTTTTTTGTCAGATACAGGTTCAGGAGGTGTTTCATTTTCTGATGGCACGCTCTCTGAAGCCTCATCAGCCGTTAACTCTTCAATAGCCTCAATCTCGCCGGATTCAATAGTAGTATTGTCTTTATTTTCAGATGTTTCGATATTATTCTTCTCCTTGTCGGCATTAAGTCCGAAAATCTTTTTCTTAACCATCATTCTGAAATTTTTCTAGTATTTACACTATGATATGCAAAATATCTGCCAAGAGGATAGGATTGACAAATTGACAGGAGTTGAAAGGCGTTAATGCCTCTATGCCATCAGACCCTTTTTATGACCGCACCCAGCTCATTGAGGCGGGTATCTATTTGTTGGTAGCCCCTGTCAATCTGCTCAATATTATGAATTATGCTCTGTCCATCGGCCGACAGGGCAGCAATCAGCAGAGCTACCCCTGCCCTTATATCTGGTGAAGACATCGTGGTGCCTCTCAGTCTTATCATCTTATCAAGCCCAATAACCGTTGCCCTGTGAGGATCGCAAAGGATTATCTGCGCTCCCATATCGATCAGCTTGTCAACAAAGAAAAGGCGGCTTTCAAACATTTTCTGATGAATGAGTACCGCCCCCTTGGCCTGTGTTGCAACTACCAGGAATACACTTAGCAGGTCGGGTGTAAGACCGGGCCAGATGGCATCGGAAATAGTCATTATTGAACCGTCGATAAATGTCTCTATTTCATAGTGTTCCTGGGCAGGAATATAGATATCATCGGCTATTCTTTCAAATTTAATTCCCAGCCGCCTGAATGAATCGGGAATTATGCCGAGATTCTCAAAGGAGACATTTTTTATAGTCATCTCCGACCCGGTCATTGCTGCAAGTCCGACAAATGAACCTATTTCGATCATATCGGGAAGGATTGTATGATTGCATCCTTTAAGTTCCTCAACCCCATCGATGTAAAGAAGGTTGGACCCTATCCCGTCAATTTTTGCTCCCATCGAAACAAGCATCCTGCACAGCTGCTGAATATAGGGTTCACATGCAGAATTATAGAGAGTTGTCCTGCCTTTTGCCAGCACAGCTGCCATAATAATATTTGCTGTCCCGGTAACCGATGCTTCATCAAGATGTATATAAGCGCCTGATAATGAAGGAGCTTCAACTTTAAAGAAGGGATCAGCTGTATCGAATTCGAATCTCGCACCAAGTTTCTGAAATCCTGTAAAATGAGTATCGACTCTTCTTCGGCCAATTTTATCACCACCTGGTTTTGGGATAAAAGCACTTCCAAATCGTGCCAGAAGAGGTCCGACGATCATTATAGAACCCCTCAGGCTGGCGCTTTGAGTCCTGAAATTTGTTGTCTGAAGATAGCTGAGGTCGATTTTCTCAGCTTCAAAGCTGATTACAGACTTGCCGTGTCTGGTGATCTTAACACCCAGAAAACCTATCAGTTCAATAAGCTTGTTAACATCGCTGATGTCAGGGATATTGCTGATAGTTACTTTTTCGGGTGTAAGAAGAGTTGCACATAAAACCTGCAAAGCTTCATTTTTTGCTCCCTGGGGAATAATTTCACCTTTAAGTGTTTTCCCGCCCTGAACAATAAAACTACCCATTAATGGCGATTATGTACTTTATTCCTTATAAACGGTTTTTTCTGCTGTTTTCCGTGCGGTTTACCCATCTGTGGTTTCTTCTTAACAGGGGGCAACAGCTCCCTGACTTCCAGAATTTTTACCCCGTCGGTTATTTTGAGCCTTCCGCGCGACAACAACTTCATATCACCAATAATCACCTCATCGCTTACCTGTCCACGGTTCCAGGTAATATAGGATTTCTTCATCTGGTTGACAATAAGATTCGTGAGGTACTCCTTTTCTTCACCGTCATCCATCTCGGAAGCTGCATTGATCATCAATTCAATTATCCGGCCATAATGAAGATATCTTATATCACCCTGTTTGTATGGCACTGAATTTGGTTTTTCAATGAATTTGGAGGCTTCCGGTGGTGTGAAAGGAAAATCAATGTCAAGGTCAAAATCGGCAATGATTGAGAGATGGTCCCACAGCTTGTGCTTGAAATCACCAATATCGCGTATCTGGGGATTGAGGTTCCCCATTATCTGAATTATCGTCTTGGCTGCACGGTTCCTTTCATCCCTGTCCTGGATGCTCTTAATGTGATCAACCATCTTCTGGACATTCCTGCCATATTCAGGCAGAGCCATTCTTTTTCGCTGGGTGTTATAATCGTAATTCATCAGGGGATATCTATTTCCTGCAAAGCTAATAATTAAATACAAAATATTGCAAGCCGTCCGTTGCTTTCCCTTTTAATCGATATCTTCGATTCACTCGGGGCAGTTTGTTCCTGGCTTATATTTTTTCAATAAATCATTTCTAACTTTGGAAAGCTAATAAACTTATAAATATGTATAAGATATTTCTGGTCATTATCCTGTTTAACTTCTCGGTTCCGTTGAAAGCAGAAGATGGCTATAAAAGGAATCCGTTGATCGACGTAATAAATTATACATTCAGAATTTCGTTAAGCGATATAAGCGATACAATTTACGGGGAAGCTTCAGCCTCATTGAACTTCATGGGCAAAATATCCGATATGGAATTTGACCTTAAAAGTCTGCGGCCTGACGGAAAGGGAATGATTGTTGACTCTGTAGTATTCTCCGGAGAAAGAATCAAATGGACACATAGTGAAAATACCCTTAGAATATTTATTGGTAAAGAACTGGCATCTGGCAACTCAGGAATACTGAAAGTAGCCTATCACGGCATACCTGCTGACGGACTTATAATTTCGAAAAATAAGTTCGGGAACAGGTCATTTTTCTCTGATAACTGGCCCGACAGGGCAGGAAATTATTTGCCATGCATCGATCATCCTTATGATAAGGCAACAGTTGAATTTATTATAATCGCCCCATCTCATTATGAGGTGGTTGCAAACGGATACCTCGTTGAAGAGAGCCACCTGGCAGGAGAAATGAAGCTTACCCGCTGGAAGGAGGATGTGCCGCTGGCAACAAAGGTTATGGCATTCGGTGCGGCTGAATTCGATTTCAGACTTGCGGGCGTGGCAGGTAACATACCTGTCTGGACTTATGTTTATAAGGAGAACAGTAAGGAAGGATTCAATGATTATGAGGTGGCGCTCAAACCGGTTGCTTTTTACAGTAAACTGATAGGACCATATTCTTATGAGAAGCTGGCTAATGTGCAGTCAAAGACAATCTTCGGAGGACTTGAAAATGCCGGCTGCATTTTTTATTCTGAGAATTCCGTAACGGGGAAAGGCAGGGCAGAGGGTCTTATTGCCCATGAGACAGCTCATCAGTGGTTTGGCAATTCAGTTACAGAGAGCGACTGGCACCATATCTGGCTGAGTGAAGGATTTGCAACCTACCTTACATCGGTTTATCTGGAGAAGAATTATGGAAGGGAACGGCTTGCTGATGAAATGAAGAGCGACCGTGACCAGGTAATAAAGTTTTATCTTCGTTCACCCCGTCCTGTTATAGATACAACCATAACAAACCTTATGAGGCTGCTGAGCGTCAATTCATATCAGAAGGGTGCCTGGGTGCTTCATATGCTCAGGCATGAACTTGGTGATGAAGTCTTCTGGAAAGGCATGAGGTTATTTTATGAGAAGTTCAGAAATAAAAATGCACTTACTACAGATTTTAAAAAGGTTATGGAGGAAGTGAGCCTGAAGGATCTCAGTGGCTTCTTCCACCAGTGGTTATATATTGCTGGTCAGCCTGACCTTAAAATCACGAGCACATCTTCAAAGAAAAAGGGATACACTGATATTCTGGTTGAACAAAAGCAGGAATTTCTTTACAGTTTTCCGCTTGAATTGTTAATTAATACACAGGAAGGTGAATACAGGGAAAGTATTCGGATTAATGAAAGGTTGACAAAGCTGACAGTTAAAAGTACCAAAATAAACCAGATCGTCCCCGATCCTGATGTTAACCTCCTTTTCAGCCAGCCTACCAAATAAAGGAAAGCAGCATCCTGCCTCAGACTTAAACACATGCATCTATTAGTACATCCAATAAGTGCCAGAAAAGATCAGCTCATTTATCCCGATATTCTGTTTATTAAGGAGTCTCCTTGAATTGCTGATAAAGAGCTTCATTTTGTTGTAATCGGCAGGTTTGGCAAAGAATTCAGGTTTGGTTTCATACTTTGAACATGGAAGAACGAAGAACCTCGTCCTGTAGTTTTCTAAAGGAGCATAGACCCAGGTAAGATAGTAATCAGCATCAGAAACATAAATTGAATCAACCGCTTTTGTCAGTTCTATCCTGATCATTGCACCGCCATCCCTCCTTATTGTCCTCTGGTTCGAAACATAGTTTCCCAGCGAATAAACTGCAATCCTGTCTTTGAGGGACGAATCATTTTTTGTCCATTCCATTCTCTGAAGTACATGGGGGTGCGAGCCGATTATCATGTCGACACCGCGACTGAAAAAATAATCAGCCAGATCAGTCTGGATTTTAGATGGCATTGTATCATATTCCGTTCCCCAGTGAAGGAACAGGATTATGGCATCCGGATTTAGGCTTTTTGCTTTCTCGATATCAGCTGAAACAGATTTCTTCTCAAGCACATTAACAATTACCGGAGGTTGAACTTTAATACCGTTGGTTCCGTACGTATAATTCAGAAGAGCAAGTGAGAATCCATTCTTTTTGATTATCATCGGGTAAAGAGTATCTTTTTCAGCAGAATCTCTGAATGACCCGGTATGCGGAATACAAAGGCTGTCGAGAGTACTGATTGTGCTCAGAATACCCTTGTTACCCCTGTCGGCAGCATGATTATTTGCATTTGCGAAGACATCAATACCGGCATTAAAACACGCCGTTGCAAGTTCGGCAGGAGAGCTGAAAGTGGGATATCCCGAGTAAGGGTAGCCGGCCAGGGTCACTTCGAAATTTGCGATCGCTATGTCTGCTTCCGAAATTTCATCCTTTACGTACCGGAACACATCATCATAATTATATGTATGTGTTTCCCTGTCCTCAGCCGACCATATCTGTTCATCGTGACCCATGATGTCACCGATAAAAAGAAGTGAGATCTTTTTATTGACAGTGTCAGCATCCTGAGCTGAAAGTAAAAAGGAATTGATCGTTATAAGAACCAGTGAGTTTATTTTTCTGAACATATATTTCAATGATAAAGAATTCATAAATTTAATAATTATTAAATTTGCCGGCTTAAAATTCGGAGTCCATAAACTGATCTGAAACCAAGATGAAGGAATCGGGAAATCACCCGTATATTAAAAAGCTCTCTCTCTTTGGTGTAATAGTGACGATGGGGATTGTTTTCGGCGACCTGGGAACCAGTCCGTTGTACACAATGCGGGCTATCCTGATAGGAGGAGGAGACAATTTCAGCGAGTTACTGATTTATGGTTCTTTATCCTGTATATTCTGGACTCTTACCTTATCAACGACTATAAAGTACATTATCATTGTGCTTCGGGCCGACAATAATGGTGAAGGTGGTATTTTTGCCTTATTTGCAATTATTAGAAAGAAATCCTCGTGGGTTGCCGTGCTGACGATGATAGGAGGAGCGGCCCTGCTTGCTGATGGAGTTTTAACGCCTTCAATAACAGTTACCTCAGCAATTGAAGGTTTGAGAATGGTAAATCCTGAGATTCCGGTAGTTCCGATTGTTCTAATTATTATTGCGGCACTCTTTTTTATCCAGCAATTTGGTACTAAATTAATCGGCAGTTCATTCGGTCCCATAATGCTTATCTGGTTTACAATGCTCGGTGTACTTGGTATTTCCCAGGTCATTCTGCATCCTTTTATCCTTAGGGTTGTAAACCCCGTTTATGCTTTCAGATTTCTTTCCGAATACCCTGGAGGATTTATTCTCCTTGGTGCGGTATTCCTTTGTACAACAGGCGCTGAAGCTCTCTATGCGGACCTTGGTCATTGTGGAAGATTAAACATAAGAATATCTTGGATTTATGTAAAGTTATGCCTGCTTCTTAACTATTTCGGGCAGGGGGCCTGGCTTATTCTAAATTATACTCCTGGTAAAGATATTAATCCGTTTTTTCAAATAATGCCTCAATGGCTTCTGCTCCCGGGAATAATGCTGGCTACAGCAGCAGCAATTATTGCAAGTCAGGCTATTATCAGCGGCTCTTTTACCCTTTTAAGCGAAGCTGTCTCTCTGAACTTCTGGCCAAGAGTCCGGACCCTGCACCCGACTTATGTTATGGGGCAGGTATATGTGCCATTCGTGAACTGGTTCCTGTGGATCGCCTGTACTCTGGTGGTCATTTCATTTCAGCAATCTGAAAACATGAGCGCTGCTTATGGCCTGGCGATAACAATCACGGAAATCATGACAACCTGCCTTTTATCATACTACCTGCTTCAGAAAGGGATCAACCATCGCCTGATACTCATTCTTATTATGGTTTATCTTACAATAGAAGGCAGTTTCCTTATTGCCAATCTTTACAAATTCAAAAATGGAGGTTGGTTTACCCTGTTGCTGGCTTCGTCTTATTTTTTACTGATGTTCGGCTGGTATTTCGGACGGAAAATTAAGAACAGGTACATTACTTTTGCAAACCTCAATAAATATACTGATCTGTTCAAAGATCTTTCAAATGATGAATCTGTTCCAAAAACTGCGACCAACCTCGTCTATATTATCAGGGCAAACAGGAAGGACCAGGTTGAATCGAAAATCATCTTCTCTATTTTTCAAAAACAGCCTAAAAGGGCTGACACATACTGGTTTATTCATGTCAACAGAGTCACCGATCCTAACCAGCTTGAATATCATGTGACCCAGCTGATTCCCGGAATTCTTATAAGGGTTGATTTTGAAATAGGGTTTAAGGTCGATCCAAAGATCAATCTGTATTTCAGGGAAGTCATAGAAGATCTGGTGAGAGAGGGAGAAATAAAACTCGAAAGCGGGTATGACTCACTCAGAAAATACAATGTACCCGGCGATTTCAAATTTGTAAATATTGAAAGGATTATGCCCAGGGATTTTAAGCTTAGCAACAGAGAGAATTTCATTCTGACCTTTTACAGAATTGCTGGCAGATTGAATAATAATGATGTTAAATTTCTTCAGCTCGATTCAACAAATACTATTATCGAAAAGGTTCCTATCCTTATTGACCAGCCCAGCCATACGAGGATCAAACGGATGAATACATCGGAGTAATGGAAAAGAAACAGGGGCATCTGGATATCAGCAAGCTATCATTCGGCGGATTGTTAATAACGCTCGGGATTGTATTCGGCGATATCGGCACCAGTCCTCTTTACACAATGAAAGCCATCGTTCTTGGAGGTGCCGGGAACTTCAACGAGCTACTTATTTACGGGTCATTATCATGCATATTCTGGACACTGACCCTTCAGACTACTATCAAGTATATCACAATAACTTTAAAAGCAGACAATAAGGGAGAAGGCGGCATATACGCACTTTTTGCGCTCATAAGGAAGAAATCATCCTGGGCAGCAACCCTGACTATGATCGGGGGTGCGGCGCTTCTGGCGGACGGGGTTATAACTCCTTCAATAACAGTCACATCTTCAATTGAGGGGTTGAAGATGTTCAATCCTGGCATTCCGGTCATTCCGATTGTCCTTATTATTTTTGCTATCCTTTTCTTTATCCAGCAATTCGGAACAAATATTGTAGGTTCTTC
>DOTV01000178.1:29500-34591 GCA_003520925.1 Bacteroidales bacterium
CAATATCCGGGAGGTTTTATACTTCTTGGAGCCGTTTTCCTTTGTACAACAGGCGCCGAGGCTCTCTATTCTGACCTGGGCCATTGCGGCCGCAAGAATATCCGTATCTCATGGATTTTTGTAAAAACAATGCTTTTGCTGAACTACTTCGGACAGGGAGCATGGTTATTGACTAATATAATTCCTGAAAATGATTTCAACCCGTTTTTTACCATCGTGCCCGGATGGTTTCTGTTTCCGGCGGTACTCATTTCAACTGCAGCTGCAATAATTGCAAGCCAGGCTCTTATAACAGGCTCATTTACCCTTATTAGTGAAGCTGTTTCGCTTAATTTCTGGCCCAAAATAAGAATATTGTATCCTACTCATGTCAAAGGTCAGGTTTATCTGCCTTCAATTAACTGGTTCCTGTGGGTAACGTGTAGTCTTGTAGTGCTGTTCTTCAGGGAATCCTCAAATATGGAGGCAGCATATGGGCTAGCAATTACGATTACTATGATAATGACCACGCTGCTGTTATCATATTACCTTTATCAAAGGAGTACAACCCGTCGTTTCTCCTTGCTTATACTAATAGTTTTTCTCACCATTGAAGGCAGTTTTCTGGTAGCAAATCTTCATAAATTCAAATACGGTGGCTGGTTTACACTAATGCTTGCATTAATATACTTTCTTGTTATGCTTGGCTGGTATTTTGGAAGAAAGATAAGGAACCGTCATATTACCTTCGTAAACCTCGACAGCTACCTTCCTCTAATTAGAGATCTTAGCAAAGACAAATCAGTTCCAGTAACTGCAACCAATCTTGTGTATCTTATAAAAGCCAATAACAAGGATCAGGTGGAAGCGAAGGTGCTTTATTCGATTTTTCAGAAACAGCCGAAAAGGGCTGAAGTCTATTGGCTGCTTCATGTGGACAGGGTAGACGATCCGCACAGGTTTGAATATGAGATCGAGCAGATTATTCCCGGTATTCTGATCAGGGTTGATTTTCATATCGGATTTAAAGTCGATCCGAGAATCAATCTCTATTTTAAGGAAGCCCTTGAAGATCTTGTCGAATCGGGAGAAATAACCCTGGAGAGCAGCTATAATTCATTGAAAAAGCACGGATTCCCCGGCGACTTTAAGTTCATTATTATAGAGAGAATAATGATTCGCGACTTTAAGTTGTCAAACTGGGAGAACTTTATCCTTACACTGAACAATATAGCTCAGTTGATCAGCTTACCTGAGATCAGAACTCTTAAGCTTGACCCGACAAATACTATAACGGAACAGGTACCGATAATTATTGAACAGACTCCTCCGAAACGTATTAAAAGGGTATGATCTGCCTCATTGCCGGGAAAACCGGAAATGATTATATTCAGTGCCGTAATTAAAATGATATCTGAAAGCATGAATGCTATGCCTGTTGTAATTGGTTCCATTGCGTTGTTTGCAATTGCGTACCGGTTATATTTCAGCTTCGTGGCTGCAAAAGTTGCCGTGACAAATGATCTTGCACAGACCCCTGCTTACAGACTATACGATGGTCAGAATTATTATCCAATGAACAAATGGGTGCTTTTCGGGCACCATTTTGCGGCAATAGCCGGCGCCGGTCCCCTGGTTGGCCCTGTTCTTGCAGCACAATTCGGGTTTATGCCCGGATTTTTATGGATGCTCATTGGATCAGTGATGGCTGGTGCAGTCCATGATTTTATAATACTTACTGCTTCGGTTCAGCATGACGGAAAATCACTTGCGGCAATTGCCAGGGCTGAGATCAACAAAATAAGCGGGGCAACGACATCCTTTGCAATAATCCTGATAATTGTTGTTGCACTTGCCGGGCTAGGACTGGTTGTCGTAAATGCGCTGGCCGAAAGCTCATGGGGTACTTTTACTATAGCATCAACAATCCCTATTGCAATTATTATGGGTATCTGGATGTTCAGGATAAGGAAGGGCAGGACACTGGAGGCAACTGTTTTTGGTGTGATAATGCTGATTGCTGCGGTAATTGCTGGGCGCCATATTCCGGAATCAGGCATTGCCGGGTGGTTTACATTTGATCATAAAACACTTACTATTCTTATCGCAGCATACGGATTTCTTGCATCAGTTCTTCCGGTATGGATCCTTCTCTCACCACGCGACTACCTGAGCTCCATAATGAAAATATCAGTTATCGCACTGCTAGCTGTGGGGTTGATAATTGTCGCTCCTGAAATACAGATGCCTGCATTTACTGAATTCGGCAAAGGAGGCGGACCGATAATACCCGGAAAGCTGTTTCCTTACCTCTTTATAACAATTGCGTGTGGTGCCATTTCAGGGTTTCACTCACTCGTCAGCTCCGGGACGACTCCAAAAATGATAATGAAGGAGTCGGATATAAAACCTGTTGCAGTCGGGGCAATGCTCATTGAGGGTGCAGTCAGTATTATGGCGCTGATTGCTGCAACAAGCCTTCTACCGCTTGATTATTTCCAGATAAATGTACCGGCAGATAAACTTCAGGCGATCCTTCCCAGATTGCATGAAATGGGTTTTACCGAATCGAACCTCGATCAGCTTTCAGCAAGCGTTGGTGAAAGGATTGCAGGACGTACGGGTGGAGCAGTATCGCTGGGTGTCGGAATGGCATACATATTTTCTTCAATTCCCGGGATGAAGCATCTTATGTCATACTGGTATCATTTTGCAATAATGTTTGAGGCATTGTTCATACTGACAACAATCGATGCCGGGACCCGTATCGGCAGATTTATCTTGCAGGAGACATTCGGCAAAGTGTACAAACCATTTCTGAAGACCAACTGGCTTCCGGGTAATCTGATTACCAGTGGTCTTATAGTGCTTGCCTGGGGATACTTTATTTATACAGGTACTGTTGCCACTATCTGGCCGATGTTCGGGACTGCCAATCAGCTTCTTGCAACTGTTGCACTTGCAATAGGAACCTCCTTTATAATCAACCGAGGCAGGGCAAAGTATGCCTGGGTCACAATTATACCTATGATATTTGTCGGGGTGACAACTCTGACTGCCGCATTTCTGAATATTAAGAATATATATGTTCCCCAGCTTGTTATAAAGGCAACCCTGGTTCCTGGACTGATAAACCTCGCTCTGACAATCACAATTATTATTTGTGTATTTATTATCCTTTTTAACGCAATCCCCGGGTGGTACAGAGCAATTTCCGGGAAAACCGGTCCGTGAGAATTTAATTGTATTATTTTGTCTCCTTAATCAAAAATAACTGATTCTGATTAAAATGAAAATAAAAGGTTATCTGTTGTCTGTTTTTCTGCTCCTGCCTTTTTTCACAGGGAGTAATATTACTGCTCAGAAAGTGCTTGAATTATCTGTTCAGTCCGATAAACCGGGTGCAGAAATCCAGCCGGCAATGTGGGGAGTCTTTTTTGAAGATATCAACTTTGCTGCTGATGGCGGAATTTATGCCGAGCTTGTAAAGAACAGGTCATTTGAGTTTGAACTGCCAATGACTGGGTGGCGGATATTATCAAAGCAAAACGGTACCGGGAGGATCGTGGCAAATCTATATTCCCCCTCCAGACCTTCAAATCCCCATTATATGAGGATCTATATAGATCCTTCGGCGGAGACTTTTTCTTTTACAAATGAAGGATTCCGAGGGATGGGGATCAGGAAAGATGAACTGTACAATTTTTCAGTATATACAAAGCTTTCTGAAAATTCTGATATAAAAATGACAGCTGAACTTATAACCTCTTCGGGCCAGGTTATTGGAAGAACGGAACTTTCAGGATTTTCAGATTCCTGGAAAAAACATCAGGCAACATTAAAGGCATCAGAAACTGAACAGAAAGCTCAACTCAGAATAACTCTTTTGGGAATGGGGAGCATAGATATTGATATGGTCTCACTATTTCCTGATGATACCTGGAAGGGTCGCCGGAACGGACTTCGCAAGGATATTGTACAGATGATAGCGGACCTTAAACCGGGGTTCATCCGGTTCCCAGGAGGATGTATAGTTGAGGGAAGAAATCTTTCGAACCGGTATCAGTGGAAAAAGACAGTCGGACCTGTCGAGGAGAGAACTCTGATAATGAACCGATGGAATGTTGAAATAGAGAGCCGTCAGGCTCCTGATTATTTCCAGTCGTTCGGACTTGGGTTCTATGAGTATTTTCAGCTTGCCGAAGATATAGGAGCAGAGCCTCTTCCAATTCTCAACTGCGGCATGTCGTGCCAGTTCAATGCGGCCGAAGTTGTCCCGTTTGAGGACCTCGATCCATATATTCAGGATGCCCTCGACCTTGTGGAGTTTGCAAACGGTGAAGTTAATTCCGTATGGGGAAACCTGAGAGCACAGATGGGCCATCCCGGAAAGTTCAACCTTAAATTTATTGGTGTCGGAAATGAGCAGTGGGACGAACAATACATTGAAAGATATAGAGTATTTGAGAAGGCTATAAAGTCGAAATACCCTGAAATCAGGATAGTTTCCGGATCAGGACCTTATTCATCCGGAAGATATTTTGATTATGGCTGGAGTGAATTGAAAAAACTTAAACCTGATCTGATCGATGAGCATTATTACATGTCGCCCGAATGGTTCCTTAAGAATGCAACCAGATATGATAATTATGACAGGAAAGGGATCAGGGTTTTTGCCGGGGAATATGCGGCTCATGGGAAAGAAGGTGCCGAATCTGAATCAAGAAACACCTGGTGGAGCGCTCTCTGTGAAGCTGCATTTATGACTGGTCTGGAAAGAAATGCTGACATTGTAAATATGGCATCATATGCGCCGCTACTGGCTCATGTCGATGCATGGCAATGGAGGCCCGACCTGATATGGTTTGATAACCTGACTACTATTGGCACCCCAAATTATTATGTACAGAAATTCTTCTCCAATTATAAGGGTACACAGGTTGTACCGCTTTTATCAGCAGGGAAGTCACTTACGGGGCAGGAAGGTTTCTACGCCAGCAGTACGATCGACAGTAAAGCCGGAAAGCTTTATGTTAAGCTTGTCAATTCGACTGACAAACCTGTAAATGTGACTCTGACCCTGGGCGCTCTGCCATATGCAAAGACGGCGGT
>DOTV01000106.1:0-890 GCA_003520925.1 Bacteroidales bacterium
GGGTAAACCTCAATCTTTTCAGTTTCAGGGTTAAATTCCCCTTCCCAGCGTGCAATGACAGCAGTGGCCAGACAGTTCCCCAGAACATTCACCGAGGTCCGTGCCATATCCATCAGCTCATCGATTCCAAGAATAATGTAAATAGGCCAAGTAGGCAGGCCGAAGCTGGCAGCAGTTCCCAGAAGGATGACCATCGATGCCCTCGGGACTCCGGCAACTCCCTTGCTGGTAAGCATCAGGGTGAAAACGATGAGAAGCTGCTTTTCAAATGGGAGGTGAATGCCGCTTATCTGAGCCACAAAAATGGTGGCCAGTGACAGGTACAATGTTGTTCCGTCAAGGTTGAAGCTGTAACCCGTAGGCATAACAAAAGCAACTATTTTCCGGGGAACTCCAAACTCTTCCATCCGCTCCATTGCGATCGGAAGAGCCGATTCAGAGCTTGTTGTGGCAAAGGCGATAGTGACCGGCTCGGCCACCTTGCTGAGGAATTTTTTCACAGGTATCCTGAACAGAAGCGCAACCGGTAAAAATACTACCAGCATCAGAACTATAAGTGAAACATAAAGAGTTGCAAGAAGCTTGAAAAGATTTACCAGAATATCCAGCCCCATATGTCCGATACTGTATGCGATCGCTGCAAACACCGCGAAGGGGGCAAAATACATTATGATCTGGGTAAACTTGAACATTGTCTCCGCCAGTGACTCTGTAAATCTCACCATCGGAATCTTGTACTTGTCTTTGATCATCGCCACGGCAATACCGAAAATAATGCTGAAAACAACGATCTGAAGTACCTGACCTTCATAAATCGACTTTGCAATGTTTTCGGGAAATATATGAAGGATCAGATCACTTCCTGACTGAGTAACCACTTGCGGAATTTC
>DOTV01000106.1:1201-2184 GCA_003520925.1 Bacteroidales bacterium
ATTGCCAACAACCCGATGAACAGTGCAATTGTTGATACAACCTCAAAATACAAAAGTGATTTCCATCCCATCCGTCCCACCTGTTTCAGGTTTGAGTGGCCGGCAATCCCGACAACAAGCGTGGCAAAGAGCAACGGTGCTATAATCGTTTTTATCAGCCTGAGGAATATCTTGCTTACAAGCTGCATCTTTACGGCAATGTGAGGAAGATCATAGCCGAATTCCGCACCGACCAGCATGCTTATAAGGATCCATGTTGTAAGCGACTTCTTATATATTGCATATCCCACAAACGCCCCTATAACGATCCACCTGAAAACCATCAGTACACTCTTGTTTACACTGATAATGCCATAATGATTAATAATTGTCAGCAACGAAACTATAAAAAGGGTTGCCAGGAGAAAAATCACATAAGACCGTGGAACCTTACCCCTGATTTTGTTTTCCGGATCAGCATTCACAGGGACTTTTTGAGGTTCTGGCATAATTATACTTTTTCAGGTTGGTGGAAACTTGTCAAATGACAGGTTGAAAATAGCCATTGTTTGCAAAGGATCAATAAAAATCGAAAAAAAATAATATATTCACCGCACTTAAAACATAATTATCGAACCAATAAATGATTGATATGCAATTTAAACCGGGTTTAAGATCTCTGACTTTTACAGCAATAGCAGTTGCTTTTGCGCTTACTTCATGTTCAAAGAAAAGTAACTGGCCCCAGTTCAGGGGACCTGATGGCAATATGTTGCTGGCGTCGGCAAGTCTTCCTGAAAAATGGAGCAACGACACAAATATATTGTGGAGTGTTGCATTGGATGGTGCAGGGTATTCGTCTCCGGTTATATGGGGGGACAAAATATATATAACATCAGCATTTCCTGAAAAAGTGAATCCGGCGCCCGAACGCCCGCCGATGCCTGCCGGTCCGCCTCCTCAGGGAGCTCAGCCTCAGGCACCGCAGCAGGGACAGCAGCCAC
>DOTV01000106.1:2504-4806 GCA_003520925.1 Bacteroidales bacterium
CCTCAGCCGCCTCAGCCTGAGGTTCGTGATACAAGCTTTAAAAATGAATTATACAGGTGGGAGGTGAAATGTTTTGATCTGAATACCGGAAAGGAAATATGGAAACAGGTTGCTTACAGCGGTACTCCGAAGGCAGGCAAAAACCCAGCCAGCACATATGCATGTGAAACTCCCGTGACCGATGGGAAAAGAGTCTATGCATATTTTGGAATGCACGGTCTTTATTGCTATGATATGGATGGTATGCAGGTATGGAAGAAGGACCTTGGTGTCAATTATACTCAGAGAGGTTGGGGAACCGGCTCTTCACCGATATTATTTAACAATGTCCTTTATATACAGTTTGACAATGAGGAAAATTCCTCAATTATCGCCATCAATGCTGTCACTGGTGATGAAAAATGGAGGGTGAAACGGGACGAAAAGACTACCTACAGCACACCCTATATCTGGAAGAATAAAGTCAGGACCGAGCTGGTTACTTGTGGTAAGACGGCCCGGTCATACGACCCTGAAACAGGAAAGCTCCTTTGGGAGCTTAATATAGGAGGAGAACAGGCGATCGCCTCTCCTGTCGGGAATGCAGAGCTTTTGTTTATCGGAAATGCCGGGGGGCAGCCAAGGGGAACATCGCCAAAGCTGATAGCTGTCAGGGCAGGTACTGACGGCTTTGTAACCGACCAGGGTATAGCATGGAAAAGTGAAGAATCGGGCCTTGGAAATCCTTCTCCGTTACTTTACAAAGGCCGTCTTTATGTTATTGGCGGACGAGGTGAGATAGCGGTGCTGGATGCTTCCACCGGAGCTCTGAAATATCAGAAAAGGATCAATGGGATAGGGGCTGTATGGGCATCACCATGGGCCAATAACGACAGGATATATTTCCTGGATGATAAGGGCACAACGCGCTCATTCAAAGCCGGAGACTCCTTTGAACAGACTACGGAAAACAAACTTGAAGGAACCAAATTCTGGTCATCTGTTGCCGTTGCAGGCAATACATATATCTTCAGGGGAGGAGAGAAGCTTTACTGTATTGGGCGTTAAGACGTAGGGGCATAACGGCGTGACGGCTACAAAGCAATTCCCCCTTGGGGGTGGGAGGGTAAGGATAAGGATTGCTTCTCAGCCAGTAGGCGGATCGCAATGACCGAATAATAAAGATAGCTCCCCTCCTGGAAGGGGGAGGGGTGGTTTAATTTGTGTTTAACCCCTTGTATATCACTGTTTAAATTATATTATTCCTTTACGATTTTATACGAGTGCCTTTTCTCTTCACCAATCCTCATAAAATAGATGCCGGAATTCAATCCGGAAATATTTAATGTTGAGTTTTCCGAATTCAGCTTTCCTGTCATAACTATCTGACCCGACAGGTTCAGCAAAATATAATCTGCGGGTAGTAGATCTGATAGACTCTGAATTGTAACAAATTCGCGGGCAGGGATGGGAGAAATAATAAAATTGTTTTCGGCACCGGGTTGAGGAATAGGGAGCTTCAGATAGTCTCCAAGGAAGGAACGTAAATCAAGCAGGTGAATTTTCTGTGGGGTTTTTATGATCGGAGCCAGGGAAAAATATTCGTTCGTGATAAAGTATTTTATTCCGTTTGTTGTTGTTATTCCTTCAATCTGATGATAAGGAAGCATAATCTCGATCTTTCTTTTATTCCCGCTGAAAAAATCTGACCTTCTGAAATCATATAAGAGATATATAAAGGGCTTAAGTTTTTCACTGTAGCCTGTCAGCACAACGATCCTTTTCTCTTCAAGATAAACGGAACCGGTTATCAGTCCGTTGACATTAAAGTAAGCTCCGGGCTTTGCCACGTATTTACCGGGAGTTTTAGGAAGGGAGTAAACTCTCGTGCCATTGCTTACCCACTCCTTTGTAAAAAGGTAAATACTGTCAACGGAAACAATGAAAGCCTCGCAATCAAAGTCAGAATTATAGGCAGCTGGAGTAAAATCAGTCTGGTCCTCATAGGAGAAACATATTGAATCAAACACCGAGGAATTATTGAGGATTGAGGATTTCCCGGCCCTGTATATTTTCAAGTCATCGCGGTTGCCCGAATTGTTTCCGAAATCACCAATATAAATGTAGTCTTTATCCTGGGAGATCTCTTCCCAGTCGGTGTTTCTGATATGGCTCAGGGGCCACTGCTTAACAATTTTTCCGTATAGTGTATCCAGTGCATAAATGTTTGTATCGCTGTTATCGTTATGAGTCCAGAACTGATTTTCCCAGAAGATTATACCTGATGTTTCCGAAAGGACACCATCGAGGTTCAGGCCCGCCA
>DOTV01000106.1:5106-5417 GCA_003520925.1 Bacteroidales bacterium
GACTGATCGTAATTAATTGCAAGCCGGTCAGTACAGCCTGATTTCTGGGCTTTTGCATGACCTGCAATCAGCATGAAAAAGATAATTATTATAAAATCACGGAAATACTTCAGCACTACCATCTTTTTAGGTAATCGGTCAAAATCTGGTTTCAGCTTAAAGATAAGAATTAAAAATTAATAGACTGGTTACACTGAGCTCCGCGAAGTAGAAACAGAGAGCCACAGAGCCACAGAGAAAAAAGCTATCAGCTGTCAGCTCTCTACATCCATTGCCCCGATGAAAGAAACCTTTTGCCACCTGCCCGTTGC
>DOTV01000106.1:5808-14145 GCA_003520925.1 Bacteroidales bacterium
ATTATCATCACAAGACATGTTCCCTGCAAGGCAGCTGACATCAGATCCTGCGCAGCAAGGCTTTGCCACATGGTCTCCTGATAACAGGTATATTGTTTATCAGTATACTGATATGAACGACACGCTTGACAAAAACGGATTATGGAGGGTATCTGTTGACGGGACCGGGACAACTCAAATATTCAAAAGCATAGCAGAACATGCAAAATGGTCGCCTGACGGAAAAAAGATCGCATTTACAAGGACACAGGGAAGAAACTTTGACATCTGGGTGATGGAAGTTGATCCTGAAAAGATCAAAAAAGAGTTGCAGATAATAAGGTAAAAAATGAAGAGAATCAAATTATTTCTGGTAATCCTGTGTGTTTCAAGAGCTTTTCTATTCTGTCAGGAAATAAAAGTCCCTGTCGAGCCTTCCGAAAAATGGGGTAATAACCAGCATCAACCCGAAAAGCTGATGGATGTCATCGGGCTTAAGGAAGGTATGACCATTGCTGATATCGGGGCCGGAAGAGGCCGTTTAACCGTATTCTTCTCAGTCAGGGTTGGAGAAACAGGAAAAGTATTCGCAAATGAAATTAATGCGACTGACCTTGAATATCTGAAAGAAAGGTGTAAAAGGAACAATATGAATAATGTTACGACTTTCCTGGGAACGGCCGACAGCCCCATGTTACCGGCTAGTCAGGCCGATATTGCTTTTATGATCATGACCTATCATCACCTGGCAAAACCGGTCGAAATGATGAAGAATACGATCCCCTGCCTGAAAAAAGATGGTATACTTGTCATTGTTGAACACGATCCTGTAAAGTCCGGAGAGAACGGAAGCGAAACAACTTCACTGGAAAAGCTGACGAGGGAGGCGAACAAAGCCGGATTTCAAATTACCAGTATTAATTCCGAACTGCTTGAAAGAGATAATATCTATTTTCTGAAAGCGAAATAGGACTGTACTCTGTTATAAAAGGATTAAAGAAAGAGAAAAATTCATTTATGAAGAATCCTATAAAAGCATCAGCAGAATTATCATGAAGAAAGAAAGTTGCTTCCAGGGTTTAATCATTCCTCTTTTAATCATTGTACTTCTTAATTCCTGCCATAAGCACGAAGGGATAAACCGCTTCCCTATAACAGACAGGTACAACATTAACGGGGAAAAGCTTACCGTAGCATTTGATGAAATGAAAAGAGTGAAGGGAGCACTTAGTCTCATTGTATGCCGTGAAGGAACCATAGTTGCTGAGGAGTATTATTATTATAATAACTACGGACCCGACAGCATAAAAAACGTAATGTCCGTAACAAAGACTTTTACCGGGATCCTGATCGGACTGGCAATTGAAAAAGGCTTTATAGAAAGTGTTAATGATCCTATAAGCAAATACCTCACCGGCATCGTTACATTTCCTGATGCAATTAAAGCCGGTATCACCATAGACCAGCTTCTTAAAATGACATTCGGGCACTCCTGGAACGGTACTTCGACCGCCAGCCTGTTTGAAGAATGCTTCTTCGATTCAGAGGATAATCTCCAGTACATCATCGATCTTCCTCTTGTGACAACACCCGGAACAGCTTTCAATTACAGCGACGGCGCTTCTCATCTGTTATCTGCTATCATTACTGAAGCAACAGGTACCAGTACATCGGATTTTGCCAAAACACACCTCTTTGACCCACTCGGCATAAAAAAGTTCACATGGGAGGTAGATGACCGGGGTTATCCCCTGGGGGCGGCTTATTTACGGATCACACCCCGGGATATGGTAAAATTCGGTAACCTCATCCTTGATAAGGGCAAATATAACGGTACGCAAATAGTACCTGAAACCTGGGTAACAACAATGACATCGTCCAAGATATCAACAAATAATGATGTTCTTTATGGTCCTGAATATGGCTACCAGATCTGGCTTGGAATCTCAGGCGGGATAAAATATTTTATGGCAATGGGCTGGGGCGGCCAGTTTATTTTCATTTTGCCTGATCATAAAACCGTCATAACAGCAACATGCTGGACATCTGATATCACATATGAGGAAGCCGGAGAACACTGGACACAAATAATCCGGATCATTGTGGAAAAAATTTTTCCTGCTATTTTCAGATAATAATTGTCATTAAAATATTTGCCTGCAATCGGCAACAATTTCTATCAGATCTGGTAGTGGAATAATCAAGGTCTCAATAGCTTTTACTTCCAAACCGTTAAACTTCGTTTTGCCATGTTTAATTTTTTAAAACTATCTTTGAAAATATTTTGCTAAAGGATACCAGGCAGCCTGAAAAGCGCAGTTAAAATATCATCCACACTTATGGATTTCCTTACAGGACAATATCCCGATTCACCAAGGACAAGGATAAAAAAGCTTTTGCAGGGAGGCACCATCCGGGTAAATGATAAACCAGTTACGCTTTACTCATATCCGCTTAAGCCGGGTGACATTGTTGAGGTCAATAAGCAGGCGGGCAATGCAGCAAGGGCAGGCCTTCCGTTCCCTGTTCTTTTTGAAGATCAGTTTGTAATAGTAGTCGATAAACCTCCTGGCAAGCCGACATCAAGCACCGATGGCAGCCTCAGCATCCAGGAAATAATTTCGGAATTTCTGAAAAAGCAGAGCAAGGGGAAGTTCAGGGCATATGTAGTTCACCGTCTCGACAAAGAGGTTTCGGGAGTTCTGTTATTTGCCAAAACTCACGAGGCGATGGAGACTATTAAGGAAAAATGGCAGGAGACTGAAAAGCATTACTATGCACTGGTGGAGGGAATTCCGGAAAAGGAAGAGGATACGATCAGGAGCTGGCTTATTGAAGACGGATCACAGAAGGTACATTCCACTAAAAATACAGCCAATGCCAAATACTCCGTCACAAATTATAAAGTAATTAAGCTGATAAAGGATCATGCGCTGCTTGATGTAAGAACTGATACCGGCCGGAAAAACCAGATCAGGGTGCATCTTTCCGACATTGGCTGTCCGATTATCGGCGACAGGAAATATGGAGCATCGGATGAATTCAAAAGAAGAGTCAGGCTGCATGCCTTTTCACTGACTTTCCCCCATCCCGATGATGGCAGGATCATTACTGTAAAATCCCCGATGCCGGAAGGATTCCTTTCACTCAAAATGAAGGATGAACATTACAAATAAAATTAGGTATGAGGTACGTGGTTTGGGGTATGAGGAAGAAGAAAAATGAAATTACAGGGAGAGCAATCATTTTCTCCCAGGTCTTTTTATAATATGAACAGGATCTTCACTGAAGGAAAGGAATATGAAAATCTAAATTTCCGGAACAAAACTCTGGAAGCAGGGGATTATGAGGAGTGCACGTTCAAAAACTGTGACTTTTCAGATTCGGATCTGACGGAAATAAATTTCCTCGGATGTGAATTCCGTGAATGCAATCTTAGTCTTGTCAGGCTGGCCCGGACATCTTTCAGGGAAGTGAAATTCATTAATTGCAAACTGCTGGGATTGCACTTTGAGGATTGTAATAATTTAATGATATCATTCGGATTTGATGGCTGCACGCTCGACCTTTCCTCATTCTCCGGGCTTAAGTTGAAAAAAACTATTTTCAGTAATTCAAAAATAATTGAGGCGGATTTTACCGGAACAGATTTAAGCAATTCTTCATATATAAATTGTGATCTGCAGAGAACAATCTTTATGAATACCAACCTTGAAGGAGTTGATTTCAGGACTTCTTTTAACTATTCAATAGATCCTGACATGAACCGGATGAAGAAAGCAAAATTCTCGCTGTCAGGATTAGCAGGATTACTTGACAAATATGATATCGAAATAGATAGCTAACTTGCACAATTGAAAAGAGGGGTGCTTTATTCTTCCTCGCACCCCATACCTCGTACCACGCACCAGTTTATGAAATGATGGAACAAAAAAATCAAAATGCAATAATAATTCTGTTATTCACCGGGGTACTGATGGGGGCACTGGATATATCGATTGTCGGACCTGCAATACCTTCAATTGAGAGTTTTCTGAAGCTTGGTCCGCGGTTTTCAGGCTGGATATTTTCTATTTACGTGTTGTTTAATCTGATCGGCATTTCGCTCTTTGCAAGGTTATCGGACATATACGGGAGAAGGAATATTTATATTTCAGCCCTGGCAGTTTTTGCTGCAGGTTCACTCATAGTTTCATTATCGCAGAGTTTCAATACCCTGCTGATCGGAAGAGCCGTTCAGGGGTTTGGTGCCAGCGGTATCTTCCCTGTGGCATCGGCCCTGGTTGGGGATATTTTCCCTCCCGCGAAACGGGGCCGGATCCTGGGTCTGATTGGTGCAGTGTTCGGACTTGCCTTCCTCATGGGTCCGTTTATTGCAGGTATTCTGCTGCATTATTTTGAGTGGCATAGTCTTTTCATAATTAATCTCCCTGTGTCATTAGTCCTTATCTACTATAGCTGGAAGGTACTGCCGTCGGTACCTAACAAAAATGTGTCCCGGATTGACTGGGTGGGAATAATTACCCTTGGGATCGCTCTTGCCGGATTTACGCTGAGCGTTAATAATATCAATGCTTCGGGGATTCATTCAGGACTTTTGGCTTATGGATTCATATTACCATTTTCAATAGCGCTGATAGCATTTCTGATATTTATGACAGTTGAAAAGCGGGCAAAGGATCCGGTTATAGAATTCAGTTTCTTCAGCAACAGGCAGATAGTAATTGCCGGAATTATTGCAATGGCTACAGGTGCTGTGCAGGCTTGTTTTGTATTTATTCCGAAATTCGTGGTGCAGAATTTCTCTGTTACCCCATCAGCAGCAAGCTTCATGCTGACACCTTTTGTTCTGGCAACGGCTATCGGATCACCTGTATTCGGGAGGCTTATTGATAAATATGGTGCAAAAAAGATTGTGGTTACCGGGCTCCTGCTTCTTTCATCCGGATTTTTTATGCTTTCACTGAAAGGCAGCCAGAAAGCCATCTATTATTTCAGCGGAGTTCTGGTAGGTCTTGGCCTTTCAGTGCTGGCCGGAAGTTCTCTCCGTTATATAGTTCTCAACAACACTTCTGCTGAAGACAGGGCAACATCCCAGGGCATGGTGACCATCTTCATTAGTATAGGTCAGATTACAGGAACTGCCGTCATCGGTTTGCTTCTGGCATCGATGAGCGGCAGTAATATTTTCGGGACTATTTTTGCAGGAGTTTCGATCCTGTTGCTTGCAATGGTTTTGCTCTCTTTCGGACTTGAAAACAAAGTGATTCCGAAAACTGAACAAAGCTGAGACTCTTATCTCCGCCCTGATTCACTCTTTGATGACGATCTGCCCGATGCTGATCTCTGGGTAGAAGAACCCGATCTCTGAACCGATTGAGGCCTTGAGGCTGCCCTCGGTGAAGATGCCTGAGCTGACCTCTGGGGAGCACCTGATCTCTGAACTGATTGCGGCCTGGAGGTTGACCTGGGTGAAGATGCCTGGGCTGACCTCTGGGGAGCACCCGATCTCTGAACCGATTGCGGTCTGGAGGTTGACCTGGGTGAAGATGCCTGAGCTGATCTCTGGGGAGCACCCGATCTCTGTACCGATTGCGGTCTGGAAGTAGTCCTTGTTGAAGCAGATTGAGCCGGCCTCTGGGTTGAAGCACCCGATCTCTGAACCGATTCCGGTCTTGAAGTCGTCCTGGTAGAAGCAGATGGAGCCGACCTCCTTGTATCTGCGGATCTCTGTACAGATGGGGTTCTTGAAACCGGACTGTTCGAAACAGATGGTGACACTCTCCTGGAGTCATTCGACCTTTGGACAGCCGGTGAATTTACGTTTGATCTGGTTTGCAGATTGCCATTTGATCTTCTGTCGGAGCTGGTGCTCTGACGTGCGGAGGCATAATAATTTTCACCTTCACGTCTCGTTTCAGGCCGTGAATAAGTTGCCCTGAAACTGCCTTCCCTTATCCTCCGGTCCACCAAAGGGGAATGGGATCTGATGCTGCTGTAGTAAAAGTGGTTGTACCTTTCGTAGCGTATATGGTTCCAGCGGTGGTAATGTCTGTAATAATTACGGTAATTGTTGTAATGATATCCGTAGTAAAAATGCCAGTAGTAAGGACGCCATGGGTTCCAGTAAGAAGGGTAATAACCCCAGTACCACGAGGAGTGCCAACCGATATAACCCGGGTAATAAATATATCTTACAAGAGGCCAGTCGGCTACCACGTTTATTGTGATCCTTGCTCTTCCGGTGTAACCCGGATTATAAGTTCCGGCGTAATTGTTATCGTATATTGGTTCAACAATGTAGTTTCTTCCGTACAGAGCTTCATCACCTATAAGCTGTATCTGGACGGTGCCGTTACGGAACTTCTGAACCGTAAAGACAGCAACATCCTGTGTTTCGTTCCGGTTCATTGCTACACGCAGTACTATGTTGTGGACACTACCGTCGATAAAGTCATTCACTGTAATGTAATCAACCAGATTGTCACCGTTCAGGTCAAGGTTGTTGATCTTTGAATCTGCATCATTCAGTTTTCTCTCAAAATCCTCAAGGGTTGGAGATTCCTGGAACAGGTTCATCACTGCATAGAGGTTAAGATTGTCTCCCGGCAGACCGATGTATTCATCAGGGTAATCCTGGGCCATAAGAGCGGTGCCTGCTGCTATCATTGCTGCGAGAATCGATGTAGTTATATACTTTTTCATTTTAGTAAGTGTTAGAAGAATTTTGCCTTCACTATATAAATATCAAAACTCATACCAATCTTTAGATTTTTGTATGGCTCGGTTCCTGAGACTTTGTTCTAAGAATATGTCGTTACACTTTATTAGGGTGCAAAGGATATATAGAGGTCATTACAAAAACCATGAACTTATGAAAACAGAATTTAAACGACGGGATTTCATTGCGACATGTATGAAAGCCGGGGTAACCTGTTGCGCACTATCTTTTGGCACAAACCTGGCAGGTACTGGTCCTGCAACAAAGCAGGATGCGAAGCCTGACCCGAAAAGCCTCGAATATTGCGGGTATAAATGTCCTGCTGACTGCCCTCTTAAAAAAGGAACGCTTGAGAATAATGTTGAACTGAAAAAGAAAGCTTATGCTGATTTCAAGTTTAAGGAAAAGTATGGTATTGAATTCGATCCCGGGAAAGTCTTCTGTTATGGATGTAAGATAAAGGATAAACCCTTGAGCATGACTGTCAAAGCATGCACTGTCCGTAAATGTGTGATCGATAAGGGCTATGACTGTTGTATTCAATGCGAAGGCCTGGCAAAGTGCGACAAAGAATTATGGACAACATTCCCAAAATTCAGGGAAAATGTGATTGAACTGCAGAAAAAATACAAAGCTTAACTTCTTCCCCTGGCATTACATTTACGGCCGCAAACCTCAAACCTGTGGAATAGCTATATTTGAATGGCTTTTGGCAATAATGATTTTGTGTATGGGTGAAAGGCTGTTCGCAATTGGAGATACCCATGGTTGTTATGAACCATTAAGGGATTTAATTGAACATAAAATTCAATTTAAGAAAACCGATAAGATTATTTTGCTCTGAGACTATATAACAGGGGGTATAAGAGCATGGAAGTAGTTGATTAAATCATTGAACTGAAGAAAAAGGATTTTGATATAGTTGCACTCATGGGCAATCATGAATCAATGCTACCTGATGCCTTGGATAATAATTTATTTTTAACAGAATGGATCCAGAATGGGGTTATACAACGTGTTGAGTTTCGGGATCAATTCATTAAAACAACTCGATCAGATTTACATTGATTTCTGCAAAGAATTGCAGTTCTACTATCTTATTGACTAGTTTCTGTTTGTTCATGCCGGTTTTTATGAAAGAATAAATAATCCTTTCGAGGATAAATATCATAAGATCTGGTCGAGGTGAGAAATATATAGAAATCCAATCTTAAAAGATAAAATTATTATTCACGGACAGACACCTGTACCGGAATTGACCTCTAGTCAGAATATTCAGGAACAAAATAAGGTGATAAATATTGATACCGGATGTGTATATACTGATATAGAAGGATATGGACGCTTATCAGCATTTGAGATATATTCACGAAAACTAATTTCGGTATAGGTTCCATTTTATAATTACTATCTTGTGCAAACGGTAAACGATTAAATCCTCCGCAGGTCGACTTTTTCTTTTCATTCTGTGTTGGTAATTAATAATAAAGGACGAGTATGTGTTTTTCAACGGAGGCCAGTTTTGCAGCAGGCGTCGTCATTTCAGCAGTCGGAGTTACGGCGGTCAGTAGTGTGCACAAACCATCACAAAGGTTGTTTGTCTTTATTCCCCTTCTTTTCGGGCTTCAGCAGTTTGC
>DOTV01000208.1:0-3442 GCA_003520925.1 Bacteroidales bacterium
ACAGCCAGTTATGATGCCGATTGCGATCTGGATTCAAAAAACAGCGGCAGATGTTGGGATCTCATTTCCGGTAAGACGCTGGGCTTTTACCGGCACACTAATGAGAGGTTAAGTCCTGAGTCAATTGATATTGTGTATGAAAATGGCAGAGTATACACCGGAAGTGATGACGGTTGTGCTTATCAGTGGGATATCAGCGGTGAGAAAAAGCTGTTAAAATACTTTTCATTTAATGGTTGCGTAAGGAAAATTGCATTGTCACAAGCCTATTTTGCTGCAGCATGTACTGATGGGATTGTACGAGTTTGTTTTAAACATACAGGTGTTTTTTTCAGACATTTTTCCCATACTGACAAGGATGTAAGGGAAGTTCGTATATCTAAAGACGAGAAAAGAATATGGACAGCTACTGATGGCGGGACAGTATCATGTTTCAACCTTTTAACAGGCGAATTAATATATTGCCGGAAAGTACATCCATTATGGATCTGGAGCGTTTGTCTTATGAATGACGAAAAAATACTTGTTACAGGAAGCGGTGACGGCACAGTGGCATTTTTATCCGCTGAGTCGGGTCAGATACTGGCACAGATTTATAATCTGCCAGTGAATAATGAATTTCTGGTTACATGTCCGTCGGACCAGGCTTTCCCGACAGGTTTTTTCTATACCACCGACACCGATCTTATTCAGGTATTCAAGGAGAATAAAGAGTTGCCGACCATGGAATTACTGGATTTGGATAATCCGGAGCGCATGAAATATATAAATAAATATAACCTTAAGAACCTGATAATAACCAAATTGAAAAACAATGAAAATTACAATTCATTAACAGAGAATTATGTCCGGAATAGAAAAACAATTAATCAGATAAATAATAAAAGTATTCCTCAGATGCTCAAAGCTTAACTAAACATTTCTGTCAGGTTTTTAGTGTATTCCGGATAAGAGTAACTTGCATTACCTTTTTGTTCTCTTTGGTAAAAAATCCATTTGTCTGGTAAGGGAGTCAAATTATCAGTATATTGGCTATAGTATTTTGAGTATTCGTAACAATATTTAATATGAGTTTTATAATCCCGGAATTTACAACCAGTATAATAGATTACGGATTTACTCCTGAAGATGAAGACACCAAAAAACTTTACAGAGAAGTCGAAGAATTTGCTAAACATGGCCAGCCAGTTGTAATATTTGGTCCTGCAGGTTCAGGAAAAGAGTTTCTTGCCCGGCATTATTACAGCGCATTTGTAAAATCTGAAATTTACCGGCAATACAAAACTATCTGGAAATCAAAGTATAATGAAATCAGGAATCACTATTCTGATTTTTATTCAGGAAAAAGTCTGGAGGTATTTTTAAGCTCTATAAAACCAGGTGTTTTTCAGTCAATTGATTCAACAACGATATATCCGAATTTAGCAGAAAGCATCCTGCTCGGGCATGAGGAAAACTCAACGCCAGGGGCATCGGTAAGGCCGGGGTTACTTGAATTGATAAAATGCGGAGTCCTGTTTATTGAGGATATCGGGGAGCTTCCCAGAGACCTGCAGGCAAAATTAATCAGGGTTTTCAATTCTGAGATATCAATGGGCTGTCGTATTGCAGGCAAAATTAATTATTCCCTTAAAGATGTAATTATTATTCCAGCAACCAATAAGCCGCAGGAGGAGATCAGAAAGACTTTTTTTTACAAAATTGGTATTCAGGTAAACCTGAAAGGTATTGATGAAAGGCCAAAAGATGTTCGCAAATCAATTCCTCACTTTATTAGTAAAGCAATCGACAAGCGAAAGGATAATTCAGTCATTAGCAGTTGGTTCGGGATATATTATTCCGAAAAGATTACAACATTGTCAGAAACTAAGGAAATAAAGAAATTTGCAGAGGACCTGGGGAATTTGGTAGCCGATGAAATTCTAATACGAAGATGGCCAGGAAATTTCAGGGCACTACGTACAGCATTGGAGGCATCAATATTTAGAATCGAAAAACCGAAAGACGCTTCTTCCTTTTCTGAAGAATTCCATAAAAACCTTCAGCATTATATACCAGAATACAGTGATAATCCTGAAAAAACTTCAGTATTCGTGAGACAGTCTTTCCATGATTCCGTTTATCCTTCACAATATCCGGATCTGGACAGGCGGATTCTTGAAGAACTTAATTGCAGAAAGAAACTAAATAACATTAGTGGTTTTGAAAAAAGAATCCTGGCCAACTTTTTAAGCTCAAAACATAAGACAGGCTTCATGCGCAGGGATCTTGAGGAATATTATAAAGAGCATACCAGCATCAGACATACTTCAGAAGCTCATATCAGGGGCAAAATTAATAAACTGGTTATTCTGAAGATCCTAAGTAAAACAGGAGAGGGTAAAAGTACACGATACAACCTGACGAATCCTTTTCTGAAACACGTAAAGAATGATGATTTGTTTTCGCTTCCGGAGGTCAGCAGTGACTGGACTGACAGGAGAAATGAAATTGATGATCTGGGCAGGAAAATTAATTCCATTCAACGCATATATATTCAGGCTCCTTCCGGATTCGGTAAAACAGCCTTCATAACCATGTTTTGCAACTCAAACCAGGAACGATACAAGTTTTACTACTATGCATTAGGCGAAGCCGGCATAAATAAATTGTTCAAAGACATAGTAAAGCTCCTGAGATCAAAAAAAATCATCCTGAATTCCGAAAAAATTTTGAAGGATGTTGTTAATAATGTTCAGCCATATTTAAAAGAGATATTCAAAAGTAAAACGGGAGACAAGCCTGTTCTGATCCTTGATAACGCACATTTCGTTTCTGATCCGGATGGGATTGCAATTATTGCTGACCTTGCAAAAAGGTGGCAGGAGGTTATTTTAATATTGTCAGGTGATAAAATGGACAATACATTTCAGAAGTATTTTCATGAAATTAAGCTGGGTCCCTGGGGGAAGCAGGCATAAATAATGAGTTATTTTATGTCGATGCAAGTTTAATGTCGGGCAATATAAAAATTTTAATTATTTATCTGTGCCAGAAGGTTTCTGATTAATGCCTTTCGCATGTCCTGAGCAAGCTTTTGTTTGACCACATGATAGAACGGGGAATAGGGGACAAGCATTTTTTGACACAATGCAAGTTCGTGAGCCAGGTAAGTGAGCCCATAAAAGTTCCTGCGGGCAACATGTACTGATAAAAGATATTGAATAAAGGGATGTTTCAGGTTTAATCCCAACAGGATTTTTGTATTCCGGGAAACCTTCAATTCCCGGTTTTCATTTTCATCTGTCTTTTGAAGGAAGTTTGAAATAAATTTCTCATTTAACGGCTTCCCGTTCTGATCAAACAATCCTGAAGATATTCTGCAACCGGTTTCTTCCACGGTAAAAAAAGCCGTTTCAATGCATTTCACCTTCATATGAAGATTTTTTTCGATGACATTCAT
>DOTV01000208.1:3795-26913 GCA_003520925.1 Bacteroidales bacterium
GGCGATAATGACTCTTTGCTGATTATCTCCCGTTCTACGAGTTCCATTATCTTCTTAAGGTTTCCGCGGATAGTGTCGAGGTTAACTATATCATTAAATATAGTGGAAAACAGGCTCTCGAAAAAATGAGCAGCTCCTCCGTTTATCCTGCACATTTCCGGAATGACAATGTAATCGTGTTTAAAGGATCCTCCAAGCCAGCGGAGGTTTGTCTTTTCAGATGAGAAATAAAAAGGAAAATTATCCCGCTTCATTTTCTTCAATTCTTTCAAAGAATACTTTCCGATGCGACCATTAATCCTGAAAACCTGTATTGTTGCAAGTTTTTCAATAAGTTTGTTTTCATCGGAAGGATTACTTATAATACTTGCAGGGTTCGCAAGATATGTTTCAATTTCATTTCTGAATATAAATTGATTTGCTATTATAAGTTCACCACTCACCCCATTAATAATTTCCCTTAAAAGGTATGATTTAAGATGCTTTATCAGTATAGACCTGACCTCATAATATGCCCAATCGAGATAATATGAGTCCCTGGAAATAGTCACATGAAGTTTATCAGTATTCAGGATCATTTCGATTTCCGGAATATATGGGGTTTTGTTATTATAAAAGTCCTCAAGGTCGTAATGTGCATTATGACCGCCGGTCAGAAAATGATTCAGCGAAGTCTTCATTACCCGTTCGTATTTGCAAAGAATTGTAATATTGTCCAATTCCTTTCCGTTCCGGATAAGTCCGCGGCAGCCGTTTTCAGCATACATTTTAACATCCCGTTGTCCGGGTTTTTCCCAGCAGGAAATAAAAAGTGCGCCGTTTAGTTTCATCTTACATGGGTAATATGTAAGTGATTTATGGGCCGATACGAGACAATCATAAACACTGAATGAATCTTCGAATTGGACTTTTATCATTGTGCTGAAAGGAATCCGTTCCTGAAGAATGCATAGTGAAATCTCAGGACGTTTTCCCTGCTCCTTTACTCTGAAGGTCAACTGGACAGTTTGTCCTTCGCAACGTGTTCTGACAACAATCTCCTTTGTCCCAAGCTTCCTGTTGAACATCGACATAAATCCCATTCCAAACTGACCTATTTTATCAGGATCATTGAATTTATCGCTTCCTCCGAGAGTTATTAATAGTCTGAGTCTGTCAGTGCTCATTCCTTCACCATAGTCTTTTATAGATATCCAGTCGGGACCTGTACTGATTTCACCCATCCGTTCCTCCCAGGATGTGCCAATAGGATAGCTGTCTATAGCATTCTGAATCAGTTCGCTGAAAGCACGGCCTGGGTTGCCTCCAAACTGCCGTTCGGTCAGTTTCACAAATCCCTCATCGAGGTCAATCTCCAAACCATTTGGCATCAGGTATGTTTCAGGGATATTATTTAAAGTTTCCATGCATGTAAATTATTAAATAGTTTATTAAAGATCAGAACTTTCCGGAAGTACGGCTGATACAGTTCCTGACAAAATCCATAAAATTCCGGTCAGTATCCGAAGACATATCCTTGATCTGATCAGGCCTATGATCATGTCCAAGCCGGGTAATAGCGTCAATGATAAGGAGATCTTCCCGGGTTTCCTCACTGATGTGTGGAAGTATTTTATTATCAGCAAGACACATCGCCATAGTCCAGTGAGCTGCCAGATTTGGATTCAAGGTAGCCATCTGTATAAATTCCTTTATTTCGGAATGATAAAGGTTGAGTGTGATGGCATTATTCCTGAACATGAATTTTTTTCTCATACATGGTGTAACACCATCCCTCTCAACAAGGTAATTTACTTTCCAGGCTAAGTTGAGCAGATCCCGGTTTGCAGTTCCTGCTTCTTCACTTATTCCGGTATAATCACTGAGGTTCATCGCCGGCGATTTCGTGAAACCATTAATATCTGAATCCCGGTTTTCTGAGAGCCCAAACCTTCCGAAGTCAATCACCCCTGGTTTAAAAGCCAGATAACTTTCATAACGTTTCTGCTCTTTTGTTATTTTCAAATTTTCATTTAACGGCATTTCAATAACTGTATCCTCATTGCTGAGGTTGACAATGGCTTCAGGATAAAGAGATTCCAGCAGCTCTTTAGCTCCGGCAGGTTGTTCAAGCGACAGAACTGGCGCGTTGAAATGATTGAAGTCGATCCCTTCATTATTTTCAGCCTCGATATAAAGGCAGTTATTCTCCCTGATTTTTAAGTTTAGTTCGGTCATCGAAAGCCTTTCCCCTTCGACCATTCGGAAAACAGGATAATGCGACCAGGTATAGCCTGAATGCCCGAAATTAAGCAAGCCTATAGCCAGCTCATCGGTTTTCTCCAGTATCTGAGGAACTCCGGCACACATTTTAAAATCAAAATGGCCGGTCAGAAAATCAAAATAGGCAGGTACTATTTTTTCTCTTATCTCTTTAGTCAATCCGGTGAGAACCCCTTCATTGCAAAGGCAGTGCCGTCCGAATGGAAGCTCAAAGGCTTCACTGTCGACCCGGATCATAAGATTAGGGATCCAAGTGCTTTCGGTATTACCGTGCGAAAACAGATTATATTTTGAGGAGATGAAAACCCTGTTCTGGTAAATTTCATGTACTCCTTGCCCTATTCCAAGAACAATTTCACATGGGGTACCATTTAGTCTTATATTATACGAACGGCCGTAACATTCAGGAGGATAAGCCCATTCCTGCTTAGGTATTGAATTGCCAGAAGTCTCGGTGGGCCAGTTTTTATCATTTACAAAAAACCGGATACTGATTGGGAGAAATCTTATATAAGTGTAAAGTATATCAGACAACTTTTGCGCAAGGTCAATTGCCGGCTGATCCTTTCTGAGGGTAATTTCAAAAAGAGTGCCCTGTGGTTGAATCTGACGAGTCTTTTTTATTATTATAGGGTGATCTTCAAGCAGGCTGTCAGTGTCAAATTCATGGCACTCTGACCCGGTTGAAGTGACTGTTCTGAAATGGATCAACCCGGGAAGGGCAGCGACACTTAGTTTTCCAATTCCGTGCCGGCCGATTGATTTTACAATCAGGTTATCCTTACGGGAGCGAAAGACAGTAAGAAAATCTTTCAGCCTTTCTAGATCCATTCCATTCCCATTATCATGAATGCCTATCTTAAGAAATGTTTCTTCCTCCGATACTTTGATCAGGCAAAAGGTTGCGGAAGCGTCATAGGCATTTACGACATATTCACGGATAAATTCGTAATAATCGGCAAATTGGGTGCACATGTTCCGTTTCAGGTGCTTGCGGTCAGCGAGGATCCCGTTACGTTCAATGTCTGAAAGTGTTTTTGCCAGTGACTGAGCAGGATTTTCTTCTGGATTCATTTTGGATTTGACAAATAAAGTTATTATTATCAAATTCCAATATCATGCCTGATTTCATAACTTATAGATATCCAGTTATTTGTGAAAAATATCCTGTTTTGGATTTATTATGACTGGCAGCTTTTAGGTGTTTATGCGCGCATTTTGAGTGAAAAAATTAACATTTTTATTAGTCTATTTTCAATCCCATTATTCTTAACTGGTTGTTAATTTGTTCCTTGCTACGATTCATGGATTTAAGCATGGCAATATAATTCTTAACTGTTGCCTGAAAATATGGATGCTGATGTCCCGTTTCAGCAGAAATTTTCAAAAAAGTACTTATTGCCCCTTTATACATTGTTTCTGCTTCTTCAAATCGACGAGTTGTTTGAAGCAAATGAGCAATATTGTGCAAGCGGATAGCTCTGTTCGGATGATCTTTTCCAAAACTGTCTTCATCAATTTTAAGGGCTCTGAAATAGAGGTTCTTGGCTTCATTGTATTGTCCGGTTTTTTCCAGAGCCTGCGCCAAATTGTTCAGTGCTATTGCTACATTCGGGTGATCTTTCCCAAAACTATCCTCATTAATTTTTAGAGCTCTTCTCATTATTGACTCTGCCTCTTCCGGCCTTTTTGTTTCAATTAAGACCGCTGACAGACTGCATAAACAGGCAGCTACATCATGATGGTCTTTTCCTAAACTTTCTTCCTCAATTCGGATAGCTTCCCTTAGCAACGGCTCAGATTCACTGATTCGTCCGGTAAGAATAAACAAATTTGCCAGGTTTACTAGTCCACGCGCTATATTTGGATGATTTTTACCAAAGCTGTTTTCATCAATTTTCAGAGCTCTTTTCAAAACGGGTTCCGCTTCTCCCAAACGATTGGTTGACTGAAGCAATCCAGCTAAGTTGTTGAGATCACGGGCTACATTTGGATGATCTTTCCCAAAGCTGACCTCATCAACGTCAAGAGCTCTTCTCATAAGCGGTTCTGCTTCACTTAACCGGTTTGAAGTGAAAAGCAATAATGCAAGGTTGTTAATATCGATGGCCACTTTGGGGTGGCTGTCTCCAAAACTCTCCTCATCAATTCTAAGAGCTTTCCTAATTAATTGTTCGGCTTCCCTGGTCCGATTTGTGGCCTGGAGTAATGCTCCAAGATTGTTATAATAAACAGCTAAATCCGGGTGGTCTTCACCAAGATTATCCTGTTCTATTTTTATGGCCATTCTTAACAATGGTTCAGCTTCCTGATATCGGTTTGTGTTTTGATAAAAGCACGCTAAATTACTTAGGTCTTTAGCCACTTTCGGATGATTTTTACCATATCGGTTTTGATCGATTTTAAGAGCTTTTTTAAGCATTGGCTCTACCTCTTCCAATCTGTTGGAGGCTTGTAGCATTATAGCACGGTTACTTAAATCTGTTGCTACTCTGGGATCACTTTTACCAAGCCGGTACTTATCAATTTTCAAAGAGATCTTATACAGAACATCACTCTCAGAATGAAAAGCTGAATTGCTAAGAAAATTACCCAGCTCCCTGGCTCCGTAAGAGATTCTCTTATTTGTATTAATTTTTTTCCATTTGGAAAAGGAGTTATTATACAATTGCCCCATATTCTTTTCTTCTCCTAAACCAACCCAATAACTTCTGATTTCATCTTCATCCCTTTCATTCATGGCCAGGAAACAGTCAATATCCAATAAACAGGTCCTGAGTCGGTCATTTGATTTGATGTACCAGAGAAGCCAGGGTAATTCATCGCAGGTTCTTATTGTTGGTGGCAAAGTTCCAAAATAATCGGCAAGCATTTTCCGATATCTATTTTTGATATCCTGGTCTGGCAAAAACTCTTTTTCGACAGATAAACGTAAGAAATCATGGACAAAATTGAGTATTCCTCCACGGTCAACAAGACTCTCATCCAGGGCTGCCCTTAACGGTGCCCATATTGCCATTGGAAGCTTGCTAAGGTTTGTTGGATGCAAAATGCCTAATATTTCTGCCTCCGAGAGCCCTCGGCGGGCCACCCATATCAAGCCCAGAACATCCTTCACAAGACCTTTATGACTATGTTCATAATCTCTTTGGTAACGGGCGAGCACTTTACTTAATAGGCCTGGGATGGCGTCAGATGAAAGATAGTCTTCGAGGCGCTCGTCAAACCTTTCATAGGTTCCCGTCACCCGCAGATCATCAAGTAGAATTTTTAGAAATAACGGATTAGATGAAGCTGGAGTTGAGCATATCCTGTCCAATCTTGAATTATCAAGCTTTTTACCAAAGCGGGCAAGATAATTGATAACAAGATCGTGGCGTTCATGTAAAATAAGAGGCTCTATATGCAATTTTTGCCACGAACGGTTCTGTAGAACATCAAGGGTCTCTCCAGGAAGAGTTGAGACCATTAATTTAAGAGGACCATTAAATGAATGTTTTGGAAGCCAGCTGATTAAACGACCTTTATCCTGGTCTTCAAGCTGATTGAGAGCATCCAGTATGATAACAAAATTAACGCCGTTTCTTTCTGCTTTGATTCGGGCCTTGGCTAACCATAAGGGAAAATCCCTTCGAATCTCATCATTGGAGTGGGGTAACTCCGAATTGTCATCTGTCCAGCGCTTGATTTCTGCCATTAAGCGGTTCATTAATTTCCAATGCAGCGTGCTACCTGGTGTTCCCCCAATATAATGCTGAAAGACATAATCTTCGGGATGTGCTCTGCGCCAGTAGTCTATCCAATTTGCAAATAATGCTGATTTACCACATCCGGAGTCCCCAAGAATCAATAATGGAGGACTGTCTGTATTGCAGTATTTATCAAGGGCATTGAAATATTCCTGTCTGGGAATATATGTATGACGGCGTATTTCTGCAAAGGCTTCATGATCAAGAGCTTCACGGTCCAGATTATCAGGGATTTCTTCGACTGGATATGAGAGTTCAATAACGGCCTTCATCTGTTCCAACACTAATGAAGCCAGTATTTTTGGATTGGAGTAATTCTCTACAAGGATTATTTTCTTCTCGTTACAGACATTCCGGATATACTGTTTTAAGTCTTTTTGTTTAATGTAAGATTGTTCATTTTCAGAATGATAATCAGCTCCTCTTGAACTGGCATAATCAGGATCACGGAAGTAAAAAAAAGCATGTCCTGCCATATCAGGCTTATTTAGCACTCCATGTAATATTTCGAGTTCTGTAACACTTTTCCCAAGAAGGCCATTTAACCAGGGCTGCTCTTCCTTCAGATCCGCAGTAAAGGAGTCTTCTTCCGGTACCCAGCCATAGCGTTCACCAAGTAATCCGATGAAGTAAGGTCTGCATGACATGATTTCATCTAAACAGAGCTTAAGCGTTTCTTTACGAGTACTCTGTTCTTCCGAAATTCCCCAGCGAAGGTCAACTTCAATTAATTCAACGTGACGCTGGTTGCAGAACTTCCTTAGCTCAGGCCAAGTATGAGTCATAAGGGAATCACGTTCTTCCATCATATCACGAAACGTAGAAGAGACAAATACACGTATGCTCCTCTTTCCTCCAGAGGCTGGTTTCGGTAATTTTATTCGATTAGCCGGCTTTTCCTCCAAATAAATGGATTTCTGATCCTTTTGTCGTTTTTGGAAAAAGTGATTAAAGATTTTCATATATTTGATTTAAGAGAGAAAACAATCTTATGTTTCTATGGTATGGGGATTGTTTTTAGTTGAGTAAACAATCATTTTATGAATGTAATGAATAAGAGAACTCTTCATACATTAATTTTAAAAATATTTTTTAAATTTTTATAGATTTATATGGATAGAAAAAGATCTTTGAGGGACATTGTTGACAGGGAAACTGTTATTCTGACAGGAGTTACCTTCGTAGCAACATTTGTTATAACATTATTATCTGCAATTATTGTAACGTTACTATGGAGCTTGCTAATTGATAAGACAGGGGCAAATGTCGACTGGAAAATCTCCTTTACTCTGGCAATTGTTCTAGCAACAGTAATGGCAGTGATAAAAAATATGGATCAGTGACCAGTTTTATGCTTCAGTATTTTATGGCTAGTTCAGATTTATTCCGGAAAATCAGATTTCGATAGTCTCTGTTCGTTCCATTGTCTGAAATCGTTAAGTATTGTGATCCTGGCCGGATCATTTAATACTTTAATTAAAGCATTTAGAAACCTGAACGTATCCCTGGGAAGTTTCTGATGCAGATATATCAGCAAATAATGAATTTCCCAATTTGTCGCAATGTTTGAAAAGGTTTTTAACGGTGCACCTGTAAGGAGCTTTTTGAGATATCCAAGGTACTTTCCTCCGGAAACTGAACGCAATTCTGCAATGGACAATTGCAGATAAAGAACCCTTTGACTTGTTGCGTCCTGTTTATTCTGAAGAAGTTGCCATGCACGGTTAAGGACATCCGATGCTTCATCCAGATTATCTCTCATTATCAGAACGGTGCTAAGGTTCATGAGTCTGTGTGGGATTTTAGGATCGCTCATCTCTCTTTCATGCACGTCGATTTCCAGGGCATGACGAAGGCATTCCTCGGCTAACTCCAGAAGGCTGCAACGTCGAAGCTCAAGTGCGCAATTATTAAGGTCAACGGCATGCTGTTTCATAGAATCCGAATTGTTTCCCAGGCTTGCTTCAGCTAATTTAAGAACCGCATACCGCCGTTCCCAGATCATTCCGGTTGACTTCCATAATTCCGAGGCGGAGTTATAATCACCCTTATCGAATTTGATTTTTGCAAGATTGCCTATTGCTTCAAGTGTCCGGTTATCTTCGGGACCGAAACTCTTTGTACAACCCTCTACTATCTCTTTTAGCAGTGATTCTGCTTTCGCATAATCTTCTTTTTTTGTCTGAAGATTAACAAGCATTGAAATTGCTTCAAGAGTGTCCGGGTGATTATTGCCCAGATGTTTTCTCTTCTTTTCAAGGTTATTGTGAACCATTTTCTCCCCTTCTTCGGAGAAACCTTGCAAAAGGAGTACCCCCGACAATGCCATTTCAGCCATAAGAGTCCTCCAGTGAAACGGACCATTCACTTTAGTATGAGTGGATACAGCGTTCTCAAGGAGAGTTTTAGCTTCTTCAGGATTTTTATTGATTAAATGACTACCAAGATTATGCTGGGTTTCTGCTGTTTCTTCAGATACAAATCCGTGAATACGAATCCTTCCCTCAAGGGCTTCACGGAATAACTGTTCCTTTTCTTCAGTAGGGACCATCAGAGCGAGATCATTTTTTGCGAGAAAAATTTCCGGATTATCCGGGGACAAACGTTTTTGAACCTGTATCAGGACTTCACGCTGGATAGGCACTGCAACTGCATAATTATCCTGCCCCATATAGTAAAGAGCAAGCATTTTCATAAGTTCGACGTTCCAAAGCTCTTCTTCCAAAAGGTGCATTACTTGCCAGATAGTTTCTGCATGAGAAATAAGTAACCTCCAATCCATCCATGCTTCCGGTCGGTAAGAATCTTTTGGGGCAAACGAAACTAACAGATCAGCAGCAGCAACTATTGTGGGAGCTTTAGCTTCCGGAGGCATTCTATCTCTCATAATATTAAGCACAACCCGATGCAACCCGACACATGCCACACCCTGCTCATCTACTTTTCTAGTCATTGAGTATGAAATAAGCTCACTTAATGCTTGCTCCGGGTCAATCTCCCCGACAGTAAGATCAGAAGCTTTGACTGCGAGTCTGATAATTTCATTTACTCCCGGGTTTGATATCATTGACCGGGGAATAGGGTCAGGTGAGAACCACGACAATATTCGAAAGAGGGTCAATGCTGCCGGGCTTAGAGCATGAACGGTAGTTTCCCACGTAATAGCAACACTTCGGGGGTAATGCATCACTAACTCATCGCACCATGAACGAACCTGCTCCCTCCCTTCACGCCAACGTTTCAGATAATCTGCCAATGTGAGACCTCCATCACGGTTCTGGATATAGGCTCCAGCCTGCTCAAGAGCAAGAGCAAGACCTCCAAGTTCCCGGGCAAGATCTGATGCAACTATTTCATCATTAGGAGTCTTTATTCTTTCGTCTTTAGTGCGGTCAAGTAGAAACGTCTTTGCAGCTTCCGGAGGCAGAACGTCCAACTCATGCTTAACCACCGACTTGCTCCACCAACTGCTTCGTGAAGTGATGATTACGTGACCACCACGAAGGTTAGCCAGGAGATTCTGGATTGCATCCACACTCTCTTTATCGTCAGCATTATCAATTATTAAAAGCCAGCCCGGGTTTTCGGAAAACCACCTGATTACAGCTGCCAGACGTACTTCCTCTTCCGGATTTTTCCACTCATTGAGATTTATAATTGCCGGAGCAGCCAGTTCGGAGATACTTCGACGTAATTGCGAAGGAGTGTCTGCTACTGCAAACATTAAAGCAGAATAACCTTCCTGGTATCTCCAGGCATACTCAATAGCCAGTCTCGTCTTGCCAATTCCCCCCAGACCGAAAATAACCTGGCGTAAAACCGCATTATTGACCAAAGTTGAAGTATCATTTAGAAACCTGTTTCGAAGATCCGTTACCTCTTCCCCACGACCTTTAAAGAGTGGACCGATTGAATCCGGAATGCACCATGGTTTAACCGGTTTTTTTGAGGGTTTGCTGTCCCTCCCGGTTCTGTCAGACTTATACTTCCTATGCAGGCCAGGAATCTCTTCAAGCTTGGAAATAAGAAAAGGCAGGTCCCTGACTATATCAAACTCGATGCCCTGTTGATCTGCAAGCCGGGCTAGACGGTTTGGAAATGCTTTTGATGGGAGAGGCTTTTGTCCGTGAAGATAAAGGGGTATTATAACCACGCTTTTTTGTAATGCACTGAAAAGCTCATAAGCTAAAACATCATCATCCTGATCGATTCGCCGCTGGCCGAATTCATCATAAGTTGTCAGCCAGCGTGGACCAATTACTGCTAAAACTACTACTGCTTTTGATAATCCCGAATCGATATCTTCCCGCCAGCGATCACCTGGTTTTATCTGATGTCTGTCGAGAAAAACAGACTCACTTCCAAAACATTCGGTTAATTTATCGCCAAGTGACCATGCCAGGTCACCTGCATCCTCTTTGCGGTAACTTATAAATATCATTGGTTCGGGATATTTTCGGGCAAAATTCTTTTGTTACAGGCAAATGTAACAAAATTATGTCTGGATTTTTAGTCTTCAGATATCACTGCACCCTATCTTATGAGGTCCCAGTCTCTTTCTCCAAATGCCTTTTGATATTCCTTCATAGCTTGCAGCATTTCAGGGTGTTTCTGGCATTGTTTTTCAACCGGACATTCTTTGCAGGTCGTTTTTCCGGAGACACCAATGCGACCTACCCCGGCAAGTTCACCGGTTCCGGCAGCCTTTAAGACTGTTCCATAACCTTCTTTTGTGAGCCAGTAGCCAAAATGACAGTTCAGGGCTTCGACTTCTATCCAGTCACCGGCATTCAGAATTTCCTTTTTCCATACCAGAGCTCCTCTTTCGTACATGGGTTTATGCCAAAGAACAAATTGTCCTTCCATTACACCGTAAATTTCAACTGCTGGTTCTCCGTGAAGATGGATATCCTGTTTGTCCTTTGGCGTAAAGAAGCTCCAGGTGAATCCGAGTCCCTGCCTCTGGTAAGCAAGATATGGATCTGCAACACGGAGATTGAATGCACGATTCCCGGAGCAAAGGATTTCGGTAACTGTCTTTTTCTCAAGTTTCCTTACACCCTCATTATTCTGTTTTGCCCACATATTGGCAAGCGCATCCATGGTAGGCTCCTTTTTAACCGGCCCAAGAATGACCTGATTACCCGGTTTTATATCATTTGATATTATATCCTGCAAATTCCTGACAATAGCCAGAATATTAGGTTCATTTGTCTTGCGAGGGATTTCATCAAGAGTATACCAGAAGAAGCTTTTGTTGCTTTCAAGAGTTTCCAGGCCTTTTTTGGTGAAAGAAATTTCAACGGGGTAGAGGTAGTAATCCTTTTCGAGTCCCGGGTAGGAACGGCTCATCGTGCGGTTTTTGAGCATTGGAAGTTCTGTTTCAGGGAAGAAAGAGTGTCCTTCCAGTTCAAGATCACTTGTGATTATTCTGCCAAGCGCGGTATAAAGATCTTCGTCAGGACGGAACTTTGTAGCCGGGAAGCATGGGTCATTTCTTCCTTTAAGCATGAGCAAATATTCGATTTCGGATGTTTCCGGATTAATTCTTCTGATGATACAGAAGAGAACTACCGATGAGGCGTTATCCTTCATATACTTGCGATTTGAATCGTGAAAAAAAAATTATGCATAAAATGGAAAAAATAGTAAAAAACAGGAGACTGACCAAGATGAACGATGCAGATATTCCTTCTTTTTTCACTAGAAATGTAAGCGCACCTAATAAGTTAAATATTCCAGCGATAAACGAGGTAATTCTTATTTTTTTTTCGATTTTGTTTGATCCTGAAAAAACCGGGATTATAAATAACTCAGCTAAACCCATAAAAACAGTTACTGCCATAACAGTAACCGAGGTACTTATTTTCTCAAACAATGAGTAAATATGATCCAAATAGGTTTCCTCACTTTGAGCATAGATGCTGAAGGCTCTTAATTCAAACTGGCTGATATAACTTAAAGTACGTAAAACAGCTGATAAGATAATTGAACTCAAAGCTATCCCAGACAAAATTCTAGTTGAACGTGAAGCGTAATCATGGAAACAGTTAAATATGATAAGGATCAAAGGAGTCAACAGAAAGAATACAAAACCACAAAAGTCATATAAAAAACCACCTGAAGTTTCTATTCGGTAATAAGAGGTTATGGCAGGTCTCCATTCTGTTTCCTGATTTAAAAATAATTGCAGGAAGAGAAGGATTATATAAAGAGTTGTCAGAATAAGAATTCCCCATGCTGAGAAATATCCAAGTTTTTGTGTGTATTTATTCATTGACCTTAATCATTCAATTGTCCCCTTTGTTTTCCTGATTTGTCTATGTTTCTCTATAAAAGTACTTATTGCTTCTTCCTGTAATATTGTAAAAATGATACACTTTAAGTCCACACCATTTATCCGGTTGCATCCTATTTCAGGTCCCGTGAAAAGTTATTCGATCCCGGCTTGTTCATTTTCCTCAATTCTTCGGAAATCACGTCTAGTATTTCATCCAATTCTTCCCCTGGAATTATTTCAGGAATTAGCTGCCAGCCATATTTCTCTCATAGGAGTGAACAAAGTATTGTTTGGGTGAGATCTTCTGGCATCTGGCGATTTCATTAGAACAGATTTGAAGAGTTTTTTGATTCAGTTGCGATTCTTCATACACTCCCCACCTCAGGTCGACAGCCTGAAAACGGGCTCCTTTTTCTTCACATAACTTTTCAAGCCTTGGAAAGGCATCTCTCTGTAGCATGCTTCTTCCAGTCTGCATATCGGCAAAGGTGGAGCTTAAAAAGACTCTGAATATTTTAGTCTGTTGTGGCATTTGACCGGAATAATAAGCGTATAATAATATTGGTTTTTTTAATTAAGAAATATACAAATATTTCCGTATTTTTACTAAACTGACTTTGTTCAGTGGTTATCTCCGATATGGCCTGAATGTTAATTACTCTTTGAAGATGGCTGAATCCAATGCTGTCTGCTTTATTCTCGGACTCCGACGGAATTAAACATTAATCCTGAAAATGATTTTGTTAGTAAACAGAATTAATAAATTAATTGCATCAATCTCTTAAATCCCTAAAAATCAAAAAAATGGCAGAACAAAAAAAAGAAAGAAAAATTCCCATTGAAGATCAGGTCAGATTTATTGAGGAATATAAGATCAGAAAAGAAGATTTTGACGAAATGGCTGTTTTATTAGAAAGGATCCTTAAGAATGCAATAAGTGAACTCAAACTAATGGGATTCGCAACAGCACGGGCAAAAACCGTGGAGAGTTTTTCCAACAAAATCATCCTCAAAGACAAATACAGAGAACCGATAAAAGAAATGACTGATCTTTGCGGGGCCAGGATCGTTGTTCATTTCAAGAGCCAGGTTGACAGGGTCTGTAAATTCATTACACAGAATTTCAAGATTGATGAGCCTAACAGCCTTGATCAGCGATCGAAACTGATGGTTAGTGAATTTGGTTACCGTTCAATTCACTTCATAGTTACACCCGAAAAGGATTCAATTCTCGGTGAGAAGATTGACAAAAAATTCAACCAGATGAAAGCTGAGATTCAGGTCAGGACCCTTGCGGAACATATCTGGGCGGATATATCACACGATCGCATATACAAGACTGAGCTTAAAATACCGGATGACTGGAAGCGGGAGGCAGCCCAACTTTCGGCAATACTTGAAAATGCTGATAAAAAGTTTGCAGGAATGGCATCCGAGATCGATTCCCTTGCCACCGTTTATGAACTTCAGTGCGAGAAAGACAAGGCAGAGATTGATGTTTTAAAACTGCAAACCGTTATCTCTGCTCTTTGTGATGATAATGATGATTGTGTCAGAAATTGTCTGAGATTGTCTGCTGTTTACCGTTCAATGGATAACTTCGGTGAAGCGTTGATTCTGCTGGCACCAATGTTAACCAGACCTTTAAAAAACAAGTTTCTGAAGCTTAAACTCAGGTTTGAATATGGATTGCTTCTTGTAAAGTCAGGCGGAAATGACTTTGAAAGTGAAGACTATGCCAATGGCACCAGGATCATTGACGAGGTACTGAAGGAATTTGATCAGCTTGATGACCAGGCAAGGAAAGGGAATGAAGAAGGTTTTAGCTATTTGTGCTACAGGGCAGGAAAACTGTTTCAGAGAAACTCCGGTGAAAAAAGCCGCGTTAAGGACCTCCTTATAAAAGCTTATAACATAATGCCGGAAAACCCTCTCTATCTGGTTGCTCTTGTTGAAAGCCATGTCCTGGACAATCTCAATTCAGCCGAGTATAATATAAGCCTCTTCAGGACAAACCTTATATGTGCCATCCCGAAGCACAAACAACTGATCGGGATAGGCATAAACCGTCTGCCGGCATTTTTTGCACTTGGTCATTCTTATCTTTTTCTGAATGATGAGGCTCAATGCATCAATTCATACGCAAATGCTGCGGAGACTATCTTATGCGGGAAATATGTAATCAGTCCTTCCTCTGTTGATGCTGAACTTGCATTCCTGACGAGGCTTAAAAATATTAATCCCTTGCTGGCAGAAGAAGCAAAACTCTACCTGAACCTGGCAATGCATCTTTATTCAGGTATTGACAAGGATTCAAAGTATAAAAAAAGCATCTGCAAATACAGGATAAACAAGGGTAAGAAATTCCAGCCGCAGATAGTGATTATTGCCGGGGGTGCTTCGGAGATGGACAAATTAAAAGTGAATCAGTATAAAAGGTATATCGAAGAAATCATGCACGGCTTTAAGGGGACCATAATCAGTGGTGGTACCGATGTGGGGATTCCGGGACTTGCAGGGGACGTAAAGGCAAGCATGGGTGATACCATCAGTTTTGAACTGAATGCCTATCTCCCCAAGGAGCCCCCCTTAGAGGATAGGAAGTCGAGACATTATGACAATTTTTTCGAAACACCATCAAAGGGATTTACGGCTTTTGATGTTCTCGTATGCTGGGCTGACCTTGTGTGTAATGGCGTCAACCCCAGCGATGTGATACTTATTGGTATCGATGGTGGCAGAATAGCAGCAATGGAATACAAGATTGCTCTCTCTCTTGGAGCAAAGACAGCCCTTGTGGCTTACAGCGGAAGAGCTGTATCGGAGTTTGTAAAGGATGAAACCTGGAAAAAACACCGGAATCTTCTAATTCTACCAAATGATCCTTTCACACTCTGGGCCCTCGTTAACCAGGCAGCTGAAACAACACTAAAGAAGGAAGGAAAAGCGGTAATTCTTGCTCCGATAGTACATGATTATTACAGAAAAATGCAATTGAAAAAGTTCAAATCCGATAATGAGGATATTAACAAGTATAAGGTGCTGATGCCCTGGGAAAACCTTAACCCTATGCTTCAGGCATCCAATATTAAACAGGTGGAATTTTTTGAGCTTATCCTTAACAGGGTAGGATTAAAAATCCGTAAGAGTGAAAATCCGGTTTTATTCGACATTGAAGCAAGCTTGTCAGGAACTTTCAAGTACTATACAGAAGAAAAAAGTAACAATTCAGAATTGAAAGAAGAGGAAACAAAGGTGTCAGATTTTCAGATGCTTGCAATACTGGAGCATGCCCGCTGGAATGCTGAGCGCCTCCTGGATGGGTGGAAATACGGAAGTGAAAAAGATATAACCCTCAGGTTGAATCCCTGCATTAAGTCATGGAGAGATCTGGACGATGAAACCAAAGAATATGATTACGATCCGGTAAGGAATATACCAATGCTTCTTGCGAAAATTGGGTACGAGGTGTACTAAGTTACCTGAAGAGATATGAATGGTCCTGATTTCAATTAAAGCAGGCAGGACTACAGAGTATTTCTCACTACCTTGCCAACTGCCACCGGCTTGCTAAAAACCAACGAATCAGAATATTCTTTATCCGGAAAAACAGTTTTATACAGACTATCACCAACTTCATAATAAAAAACAAGCTTTTCGTTTTTGTTCTCCCAATACAAATAATTTCTGTAGTATCCCAGATTTGCATCTGCAATAAACTCAAGTGTGGGACACGTGAGTATATCGACAGTTGCTTCCCTGTAATCGACCATCAGAAAATATTTGCTGTCATCACTGAAATATATGTGATTTGATCCATCAAAATAATAATCATTAACTCCTTCGCAGTCCCCTGTAAATATGTTATAAATCCGTGCAATGTTATGGTTATCCAGAAACGCAACATATTTCCCGGAAGGGTCAATCTCCATCTGCCGCAGAAAGGGATATTCAGGATAAGTACTGAGAGAAACATGAAATTCATTGATGGTTTTTGCTGTCCTTTTATCAATAATCCTTACAATTGTGTCATATTCAATTCTATAAAGGCTGTCAGGTGTAAATCCAAAATATAATTCCTGTGAATTTCCCCAATCGGAATAAAGGTCTGCCTGGCTTGTTTTATCTTTTGAGAATAATTCTCTTTTAAGAATTGTTATTAAAAATCCGGCAATTATGATTACCAATATAGTTGCTATGAAAAGCCGCGTCTTTTTCATAAAAAATTCTCAACCTTATTGAATTTCAAGATTATAAAAGCTTCCATCACCCCTTTCAATACAGTCGCAGAATGTTATTGAAGTATCCGGATCGTTTTCAAAGGGAGTGTAGTGTTCAACGGTTTTAACGGGTGTATGACCGACAATCTGATGGTACCCTCTAAGGGGATTCTCAATAAGCCGGCTTTTATCAATCCAGAACGGACCACCGGTCATTTTTTCATCCCATCCGCCCCGTTCATATCCTACTTCGAAAAGTACACGATACTCCTCGTTATATAATCTTTCAAGTGTCGCAGATAATGATTCATCGGTTTCTTTGATAACGGGAACAATATTCCGGTTATAATAATCTGAATGAATCCCGGCATGGGTCCACAGATAATTCCTGTATTGCCAGGCGACCTGAAAAAGATTTAAATTGGTTTTTAAGATTTTCAATATCTGTTCAGCAACTTCATACCTGTATCCGGTTGCACGGTACTGGCGGAATAAATAGCTGTTCTCATGGTTCCCGATCAGCAGTTTCACTTTATCAGGATATGCGGCCCTGAATGAGACAATGGCTTCCAGATTATCCAGCATCCTTTTGCTATCAACATTGAATGAATCGATATAGTCGCCTGAAAAGACAATAACATCATTGTCTGCAGGATTCACTTTTTTCCAGTCGGAGAGCCCGTGAATATCGCCAATGGTCAGTATTTTCATCCGATAGAATTCTTAATGATTATTACCTGCATGCTGTGATCAAAGATCCAAACCTTATATTGCATTAAGATGTAAATTTATTTAAAACTCTTTTAACGCATTGACAAAAACGGACATTGCATTGTTAACTATTTATCCGTCCTGATTTAATTGTTCTTACCCTGCATTGATACAGCAAGGGTTGCCAGAACCTTATGGTTTTCAGCTGTTAACCTCGATTTAAAAATGTCTAGCAATGGTTGTATATGCCATTCCATGAATATATCAGGATTCTGCAGCTCCTTCTTCATCCTCGCCATCCATAATGAAGGATCCTTCTTTTTCGTCATCAACAAAAGTATTCTTAGAAAGATTATTCTGGGTACAACGTATCTCAAAGCCATGTTCCTTATTTTCCATGCCTTTGTTATCGATTTTTCAGCCTCTTTTTCCCGCCCCGATAAAAGTTGTACCCTGGCCAGATGACAAAGTGTCCCGGGAAGTTCGAAATTGAGTTCAATCATCTCATGATAGATATTTTCGGCCTCGGCATATTTCTTATTTTCAATCAACTCCAACGCTCTTGACCTGAGAATGTGAGGATTTGCCCCGAAATCCCCGGTCATGTTCAAAAGGCGCCAGCTGTTTTTTGTTTGTACATCAAGCATAATTTCGTGATCGGAAACCAGTTTCTTTGCTTTAGTATAAAAACTCTTCGCTTCAGCCGGATACAATCTTTCATTCAACATTATCATTGTGATCAGCAGCTTTATGCATTCGGCAGGATTATTTTTGACTTTTTCAAGCTCATTTGCAAGGATCGATTCTGCTTCCTTTACCCGGTCCAAGCTGACAGCAATGCTGATCTTATTGACCAGGATGGCAATAAGGGCTTTATTCATCGGATCTGTCAGAGGATATCCTTCAGCCCAGCGTTTGGTAACGTCAGCCGGAGTAGGCATATTCCTGGAATTAATCCGGTATAAAAATGAATCCAATGGACTATCATCCATACAGATATCAATCTTTTCACTAAAAGGTTCAGTTAATAAGTGGAAATCATCAAAATCCATAGATAGGAATATTTATTTTTTTCTCAATTGCTGCTGCATATAAAGGGGAAGGAGTTCAAGATACTTATCAGCTTTCTGTCCAAGAGCTTTTTCTGCTTCGGGAGGGAATGTCAATCCGTCATTATCTTTGGCCCTAACAATAAACCTTTGTCTCATTTCAGCGATCTGTTCAACAGGAAAGTAGCTTAATGGAAGCTGATCGATACTAATATTTCTTTTCCTCGCTTCAAAGTGCAGCTTGTTTGAAACTCTGAAATTTCGGGGAGCCACAACTACAATCCTTCCTTTTGCAAAAGGTATGGCAAACCGGATCATAGCTGTTTTCCAGTCTTTTTCTGATATCTCCATATTATGTTCCTTCCTGTAGTAATCGGTCAATGTGTCTATTGAGGTATCTTCCAGTACCGGACAGGCTTTGAAGTTGTTATCTTCCAGCCACTGTGCGCCTTGCTTCGCATTAATACAGGGATTACCAAATGCCGTAATGCCATCAAGAATGCTGTATGAAACAACAAGTCCTGCAGTTTCAGAAGGTACCGGTTGATAACGGATCCGGCTTATACTTGACACAAAATATCCACCGTATTTGCTAACAATTTTATCAAAACCTGTCTTGTCGTTTAAATGGCTTCTGAGGTTGGTTCCGGCAATCAGCAGCGACCATTTCGACTTTGTTTCCGGTGACGGATCGTCAAAAATAAAAACAGTTGGTTCAGGCTTTTTGCCGTCGGGATAAAATGTTTTTCTTGTAGAAGAAGGTTTCCTGATATAAATCTTTTTTTCACCGGTAGTTGCAGAGCGGATTGTTGTCTTGATGTCAAGACCGTTATACAGCGAACCTTCGAATACAGCAGAAACGTGTTCATTTGAACGGGTGACAGCCATTTTTGATGCCTCATAGGCAGCTCCGAATAGTAATGCCTCACATGGAGGCCACACCCAGTCAAAACAACCTCCAGTTCCTCGGGGAACATCTGGTTCATCTTCCCATTTCCAGAATCGTAATAGATATTCCGGAACAGGGATTGCATTACGATAATCTATGGTGAAAGGCCCGGATCTTTTTTTGACTGTCGGCTTCGGATGCATTAAATCCTTTGCACTCTCCGTAAGATTAAAGAAATCAACCGTAACTTTATTTTCTTTTTGCTCAGAATTGTCAGGCAATCTGGAGACCATGGGAAGATCCGGAAATTGCCCCGATGATGCCCAGGGACGGTCTATGTCCATCAGCTGAGTTGAAAGCAGATCGCAGAATTCCGGAGTCATCATCGATCTTGCACAATCAATCAAATCAGCCAAGGATGGCGCAAAATGCTGCTTTACGATCTGCATATTTGACACAAGCCTCTCAAAATCAGGTATTCTCTGGATATTATAATTCGTTTTTTTTTCTTTAGAACAAGTTTTGTATTCTATAAAATATCTACTGCAAACCTTTTCAAGAATATTATGGCATATACGGCCTGCTTCAGGAATGCTCAACCGATCTTTGGAGTTATTGAGTGGATTTTGCCGGTTTCGCTCGTAGAGGGTTGTCAGGACAGGATAAATGTCCATGAATGTTACTGCTATTCTTGGGTGTATAATAACCCTAGTAAAATTATAGGATCCTTCAGGGATAAGGATTTCAGCAGGTCTGATGGCAGGATCTTTGATTAGTTTCTGTAACATCTCCCAGTGTGCAAGGCCGCAGGTAAAAAGGATTCTTTTATGTTGGCCTGCAAGTGATTTGAGTCTTGCTGCCATGGTATATTCCCTGCGGCCATCAACATAAGGATCTCTGCACATTGCTGCAATTCCGCTATATTTGAACACATATTGGGGAAGGCCAAAATCCCTCCCATTAGGTTCTTCAACAAGAACTCTTTTTCCCTGCCTCGCGGAAAACTCATCCATATCGATCCCATAAACAGGGATGTTAAGTTCAATGGAGCATCTGATAGCTTCGAAAATGGAATCTGTTGACGACAGTCCTGCAAGATACTTGTCCGAATAATTCAGGAACTGTCTTCTGAGTTCAGGAGAAATCTCATTAAGTGGCTTACCGGAATGTGCCTGTAGTACCAGGGCTGTTTCCTGGTACTCGGGATGAATAAGTCTGTTATTATAAAGTAATCCAAGCATACATGGAAGTTCAGTCTCTTTCAGCGGGCTGACACCCAGCTCCTTCATCCATGTTACGATTGCGCTTGTCAGGTGAGGCCCAAGTTCTACGGCAACTGCTTCCGGCCTGGTTTCATAGCAAAAACAAAGCTTATTGACTTCCCTTGCAAATTCCAATCTGTAATGAACAGCAGGTACCGCTTCTATCGTGCTTCCGTTTATTTTAATCGCAGGAAACATATTTAATCTTTAATTGCAGGACGGTCAGTGAATAATTTTTGAAAAGCCTGCTTCAGGTGTTCAGGTCTTATGCCGGTAAATGAATGTCCTTCCGTTAGCTGGTAAGGTTTTTCAAGGCTAGATTCCATAAGGGTTTTTGGTCCTCCGGTAGTTTCAAATGAGCTGAGTTTGGATGCCCAGCCGAAAAGATAGATTGCATCGCGGGGAGCTATTGCACCGATTTTCCCTCCATGGTCTGTCCAGAGCATCCAGAACAGGTCAATAAGTTTCTCGACCTCTTTTTTGATTCCTTTGCATTGCTCCCTTAAAATGTCATCAATCTCTTCCCTTGGAGGATAACCAATATTTATCTGGGGACGCATCCTTGAAATTATGAACTCTGGAAGAAGGTTTAAATCAGCGGTATTGGTTGCAGCCACAAACCTGAATCCGGGATGCGCATGGATCCTCTCACCCAGAAGAGTGGAATCAATATAGCGCCTTTCATCCAGGACACTTACCAGCAGTGCAAGAGCTCGCGGCCGGATCTTACCTATCTCATCGATAAAACAGATTCCACCATTGTACATGGCGGTCACAAGAGGGGAAATCATATAATCCATAACTGACCCAGTCTGATCACTGAACCTTACGGTACAGGCAAGATCCTCCGATGTTACATCTTCATGTCCCTGGAAAATATAAAGCTGCCGGCCGGTTTTCTGGGCTAGCTCATATATGAGCCTGTTCTTTCCAACTCCGGGCTCTCCGATGAGAAGAGGACTCATGGGCAGTGATGAATCACCTGCGATCCAGGCAGCCGTGACAAACCTCAGTTCACTTTCCCTTCCCGTAAATTTGTTAAAATATTCTGCCCTGGGTGAAAATGGTTCACTCTGGTAGACTTTTTTATTGCGCATTGATATTTTAGAGTCATTTTCTGCCATATCTTTATTAAATTTATTTCTGTAAAACTAACCCCTGAATTGTGCCAGCTTAGTAATCCATATATCATGCCATTTAAGATATATAACAGATAATGAGCATCTTGAAATAAATAATAGTTGAGATAGAACAGTTGACTTATTTTTGATCTGATCGGACTATAAAGTCTAACCATAAAAAGCAACCCAAAAAATGCAGCTCCTTCTATATTCGAAGAGTACTTCCAATCTCCTGGAACCGATAAGTTTCAATATCAATTCCGGCCGAAGAGGTCAAATTCCAGATGATTTCGCCGGGAAAGGAAATATTTGTCTGATTTCTCAATCGGACTTTGAGTCATCAAAAAATGCTTTTACAGGAAAAGGTTTCATTGATTGCGGGATCAAGGGGAAAAAGATTGACCTTAAACGGGCGCTGAAGCTGGATGAAAAGAAAAACAGGGAGTCTCCAAGGCTGGTTCTGTTTGAGACCTCGAATACAGGGGCTTTTAAAAGGGGATTCAATGCATTCTATACTAAGAATTTTACCGCTTTTGATCCTTTCTGTCTGGTTATACTTCCCGATAAGATTTTCAGCATCATAAATGCAAGTTTGGTGACCAGGTCTGAGCAGGAGAAATCAATGGCCGGATTTTATGAACCTGATCCCCTTCTGAAGCTGATGAATATTCCGGATTCTGATCCTAAAATCAGGAGGATTGCAGAGTCTTTCATCGGCAGCTCTTTAAAGATAAGAAATGTGAGGGCTCTTATCTACAAGGCCTCTATGACTGATTCGCCTGTACTTATACTTGGTGAATCGGGTACCGGGAAAGATGTAATTGCAAGCCAGATATTCTATAATTCAGTAACCTATAAAGAAGATTTTTTCAGGATCAATTGTTCAGCTCTTCCCGAAACGCTTCTGGAAGGGGAACTATTTGGCTACAAAAAAGGAATATTTACCGGTGCTTCCTATGATAAAGAAGGCCTTTTTTCTGCAGCTGAAAATGGTACTATATTCCTTGATGAGATAGGCGATCTGTCGCTTCAGAGCCAGGTAAAAATTCTTCATGCAGTTGAAAAGAAAGAGATAAGGCAGATAGGTTCATCAAGAACGAAACCGGTAAATGTAAGAATCGTGGCTGCTACAAATCGCAACATTGATGCCATGATGATGCAGGGTACATTCAGGGAGGACCTATATTACCGCATAAGCACGTTCAGAATCAACTCCCCTGCATTGCGGGAGCATCCGGAAGATATACCACTGATTGCGGAATCATACTGGAGACGCAGGCAGCGAAAAAGCAGGCTTAGTTCGGAATTCCTGGATTCACTAAAGAATTACAGTTGGCCGGGGAATGTCAGAGAACTCAATTCATTGCTGAACAGTATTGTCGATTATTTCGGGGATATTTCTCCAACCCAGGCCCATGTCGATGCAATAAGGAAATCGAGGCAGGAAATGGTGTTACAGCAGGTTTCAGGGGGAAGAACCGATCTATCGCAGGACTTGAATATCAGAAGTCAGAACACGCTATTGAATGTTCAGAATATTATCCGGTCAGTTAAGATTGAGATCACTAATTACAT
>DOTV01000129.1 GCA_003520925.1 Bacteroidales bacterium
ATGAATTACCCTCTATATCAGCAGCCCAGCAATAATCTCTTCTGTCAGCTTTGAGTGCCGTAAAAAAAGAAAGTCTGGAATTCATAAAATCTGGCTTAAGCCTTTTCCATTCATCATTCTTATATAGATAAAACTTATTTGTATCGGCTGTAGAGGAGGAAGCCATAAAATCCTCGACCAGATAAATTTTACCAATTGGACTAACTGTAAATACGAACACCCAATAAAATGTCCCATTTTCATTACCAAGGCATTCCCAGGAATCTCCGGAAATTCTGTAAATGTTTGTTTTGTGTACCTTACTTAATGTCATTATATAGATAGCACCAATATGGTCAATCCCGATATCCCAGATAACATGCTGGTTCAGCATCGAATTTTCGGGATTAAGAAGATTAAATTTTTTGCCATCATAAACCACCAGCCCCCCATAATCAGAGGCGCCACTGGAGAACCAGACCCTTCCATCTAATCCAACCTCCACATTTGCAATATAATCCCTGGGTATACCCGAATTAGTCATTGTAAACCAGGTAATACCATTTTTAGTAAGATGCCCCAATCCTCCTCCATTTGTTGCAATCCATAACGATTCATCACCTGCAATTGAGATATCAAGGATTGAAAAGTCCAGAGGGTATGAGTTTTCCAGAATCCTGTTTTTATAGTGGAAAAGTTCCTGGCCACTTGCAATCCAGGTATTACCTTTGTAGTCAGGTTCAATACAATCAATGCGTTTCCCTTCAAGTAAACGACCAGTTACTTCAAATTTGACTGTTGGTGAATAGGTTTTAAGTGAGTCTTCCTTTCTAACTAATGATTCATCATAATTGGCTGGATCGTTATCCTTTTTACAGGAGATCACATTGAGAAGCAGCAATGTTAAGAGAATTGAACTACTTAAATACTTATAAAAGTTTTTCAGTAGTGACATTTTACTCATTAGTATTTTGAATAATCAAAGTTAAAATATTCTTCAATAAGAAAGGAGAAGACAGAAAATAGAGTGTGAAAAAGGATTTTACCACAATTTGTATCTTTATATCAACGATCTGCATAACTGATCATTGTTTTATAAAAACATCTGTAATTTTCATAAACTTAAAATCATACGAAAATGAAAAAAACCAGAACTGGCATGATTGGCTCCTCCCGTCGTGACTTCCTTAAACTATCTGCTGCTGCTGCTGTAGGTATGGGAATAGCTCCGCCACCGGCTCCTGCCTCCGGGGCATCGCATACATCAGGTCAGGCTAAACCAGTATTAAATCAGGTCAGGGATCCTTATGCACTTGCTGCGAGGTTCAGTAAATTTCTCAGGGTTACAGATGTAACAGATGGACTTGATGCTGTCGGCCGGGCTGACCTGACACTGATGGATCCGTCAATCCGTCCTCTGTGGATGGGAATGCGTTTCTGGGGGCCGGCAGTAACAATGCGTGTAATTCCGACTAACCGCCGGATGCCGGTGATCGACCGGAAGGACGCCTTGCTGCAGCACGACATCTGGAATAAATCAGGAGGCTCTCATGCCAGGCTCACCACAAAGCCCGGGTGCGTGATAGTGACATCCACAAACGGAGCCCGTGAATGCGGCTACTGGGGTTCGAACAATTCCATGGCCATGCAGGCTGATGGAGTTGTTGGAATAGTTACGGATGGGAATGCAAGGGATACTGATGAGATAATTCTTCAGAAAAATCCTGTCGCCTGCAAAGGTATCGGACGTACTATAATACCCGGACGTGTTGAATTAATGGATGTGGATGTTCCTGTAGCCTGTGGTGGGGTTATGGTTCGTCCGGGTGATATTATCGGTTGTGACTGGGACGGGGTTGTGGTTGTACCGATTGAAGTTGCGGAAGAGGTTCTCTTTTTTGCAGCTAAAATCGCCATTGATGATAAAAAGAGCCGCAGGAACCTTTATGAGAAACTGGGGAAAAAACCAGATGATACAGTTGACTGGGAATCGGTTGCCGATTATTTTAAGGATATCCTTTAGTCCGGATCTCTATTTTACAACGGTTAAAGGCAATGTAAGTTTCACGAAGAAACTGTCAAGACGCGCCGGAATATCAGTAAGTACATTGCTGTCGTGAGAATAAATAAGGTACAATGCGCCGAAGGGAGGCTTGAAACGCCATCCGAAAAGGCCATAAAGGTAAACCCTTTCGTTGCTTGTACTGTTCTGGGCAAAAACTTTAATCCAAAGATCATTGTTGAAATTGTAATTTACTGTCAGCACATTAATGAACGTTGAGCCTGAATCGGGATCGGGAACGAAACGAAGATAAGATGTGCTGTATTCAAGTGACAGGTTCTTAACAGGTTTTATCCTGAAGCCTCCGCTATACAAATAAAAATCCCTGTCAAAATTCCTGCCCGTCGAGAATCCTGTCTGAACATGGCTCCATTCTTCGGTATTGTAACCCAGGGTAAATTCATGCCTGTGATTATAAAAATCCTTCTCATAAAGCTTGTACTCATTATTGTAGTTGTAACCAGCGCTAATTCTGTTTGTAAGGTAAACATCAACCGAATTGTCAGTATTCCAGCTTCTCCGTATACCTTGCTGGCTCCAGAAAATATTGTTGTTCGAACCAACATTGATATACTCGATGACCTTGTTCCTGATCCAGAACTTATATGTTCCTTCAAAATCAATCTCCCTGCGGTCGTCATCGGTTATGAATCCTGTCTGGTTTACATTCTCACGGAAATTACTGCCTACATTATTGTATCTTATGTGATAATGGTAGATATTGTTTTCCCTTGCAAATCGCATAAACCAGGCACTATGAGACCAGAAATCACCAGGAGCACTTCCTACGAATTGTCCCGTCAGATACCATGTTTTGCCAAGATTCAGGTTGTAATCGAGACCTAAAGATCTGGTGAATGAATTGTTTCCGCTTTTATCTACCATAATAAGGCCAAGAGCCGAAGATTTCAGGATATCACACTTGATGCTTGCTGCTGTAAAGAAATAATGCTCTCTATCTTCAGGCATCCTTGGTGTTCTTACATTTAAAACATTGAACTGGTAACTGCCAATTTTCCCGTTAAATCGCTCACCAAAATCAATATCCTGTATCCTGCGTGAATAGAAGGTTCTATAACGAGTGTTGTACATTTCATTTCCTTCCTGGAAGAAAAGGCGCTTCTCCGGATAACTGAGCTCATACCTTGTAAGATTAATCTGCACCTGGTCGGCTTCAACTGTCGAAAAATCCGGATTAACAGTTCCGTTCAGAGAAACATTCGGGGAAATCTGCCATCTGACATCTCCTCCGCTACCAGCTTTTATCTTTTCGCTGGTAGTTTTAAATACCGAAAGATACGGAAACAGCATAAGCTGCATCCTCCTGCCCATAGTGTTGAGCCCTGTAACCTTGCCGCCCTGCGATATCCTGAAATCATTTGAAAGAGGGCCGGTCCAGTAGGATGTTTCAAGATCAGAGCGGAGGATCCTTCCAAAGTTAATACCCCATGTGTCCAGTCCCTTTTTGAACTTCAGGCTTGTAAGGGGGATCTTGATTTCAACACACCATCCCCCGCCAAATTCTGCTACGGCACATTTCCATTCAGTATCCCAGTTCAGGTCAATATTGTTCCCGTCATCATTTATTTTGAAATCTATCTGGGTTCCCAGCGGGTTTATGATGAAACCATACCCTGTGCGGTTATCATTGTAAGTGTCTATAACCAGTCCGACTTCATCATCATTTTTTGAAAGTGCGTCACGGCTCTGGTTCTTGGCAACTAAAGGAGTTCGCTGGTAACATTTGAATACAGTATAAACATTTTTATCATCATAACCGAACCATGCAGATGTCGGTTCAGTTGCCTGTTCTCCGGGGGTTGGCTCCATCTGGATGAAAGCGCAAACACTGTCGGCTCCTGACCAGGTTTCTGTTTCGAATTTTCCATCAATTTGAATGGCTGATTTAAGCGGAAATGCTCGAAATGTTTTTTGGGCAGACAAGTAAGGGGCAAAGAGAATAAGAAATAGATTAGAGATTATAAAGAAAAAAGCTGCTTTCATTTATTAATGCATGCGGGGATATTTAAAAACATGTCTAATTTAGAAATAAAATAAGTAGGATTTTCGCAAATTTGTGTCTGCTTATACAAGTAAATTTTGTAAGAGAATAATTGTAAAAGATTCCAGGGATTTTTACCGATATGGTACAAATCCTGGCACCAAAACTGGCACAAAAGAAAAAGTGTGAGTGTGAGTATTGAGAAAATCAAATTTTAATTAACTCTGGCTTAATTTTTGCTGTGAAATTATTAACACTAAACCTGATATCATGAGGAAGATGGCATTAATGTTTGTCTTTTCTCTCAGTTTATTTTCATGCGAAAAAGAAACCTATTTAAGTGTTGAGAACTCCGATATTCCTTTGTTGAGCAAGATAAAGGCGGACGGCAAGATTTTTTTGGAGTATGAATATAATTATGCAAACCTGGTAACTGAAGAAAAGACCAAATTCCATTATACACGGCATTACTACAACGATGATAATCAATTGAAAACTTCTGAATTTTATATGGATCCTGCTATGTTCAGCAGTCTGGGCAGTGTCGTTGAAGCAGCTATGAAAAGGAAAGAATGGATTAATCCTGGTAATACAGACAAAAGTCTGACGCAGACATTTGAATATAAAGATAATGGAGAATTGGCCAGAAAGACTTACACCCGACCTTCGGTACATAATTCAGAGTACTCGGAATTTACATTTGATAAGGGCAGAATTAGCAGGCAAACAATGTATTGGCAGAATGTAATTTCCTATTACATTGATTATATATATGATGAAAAAGGAAATTTAGTAAAAGAATCAAAATACCGTGTGCCGCAAACAGGAATAGCTGAATTATGGACAACCAATGAATACGAATATGATAACATGCATAATCCCTTCCTGGCGTTTAAGCGATTAATGTCCCCTGGTAAATTTACCAACCCAAACAATATTACAAAAGAAATTTATACACTTTATTTTGAAGTTGATCAGGGGACTCAAAAGGTTAGTATTCTTTCCAACTCATACGAATATAATGATAAAGACTACCCGGTAAAGGTAAACGGGGAGGCAGAATACGTGTACAAATAACAACGTATGAGATATTTAAAATTCCTTACGCTTCTCGTTTTTATCTTTTCAGCGACAAACTGTGAAAAGAGAAACGAAACAGAGAACGTTGTTAACAGCACAACAGATGTTCAAATTGTTGCATTTCATTTTGAAAAGCTTTATTGTTGCTGGGGATGGGATATAAAAATTGGTACAGAAATCATCAAGGCTGACAGTATTCCTAATCTGAAACCATGGGCAGACACAATTTTCCCTATCAATGGGAAAATCACAATAGGCCTGAAAACAAGAGATTGTGGTAAAGGAACAGATTATTATGAGATTAAAGAATTCACTGTGAATAAATAAGAAAAAATTAGTATGCCTGAAATCAGGGTTATAATCAGTCGTTTAATATTCCAGGTTATAAAGTGATTAATCCAAAGCTTCACTAATTCATACGATGAGTTTTTCCGGCATTTCTTGAAAATCTGCTGCTAAATAAGAAATAAAAAGGGATTCCTGTCAATGTAAGTAAAAGACCAATGAATGATTGCTCTGTGTGTTCCCAGATCTGAACTACTGTCAGGGAGGTAGCACAAATAAAGAATATTACCGGAACGTAGGGATAACCAAACACATTCTCCTTTATTGTTCCATTCATTTTTAATTTGATGAGTGCCACTCCAAGCATCCCATAAAAGATATACCCAATAAAGATTACAAGGTCAGTCAACTGATTAAAAGACCCTGAAAAGATAAGCAGGCAGGTCCAGACCATTGAATAGATCAGCGCAGCGACCGGAGTCTTAAATCGGGAATTTACCCTTGCAGCATTTCGGAAGAAACATCCTTCCTGGGCCATTCTGAAATATTTCCTCGGTAAACTTATGATGTTGCTGTTGATGGCGCCAAGTGTGCAGACAATAACAAGTATCAACACAAAACTTATTCCAAGTCTTCCCAACAAGGCTCCGGCTACATTTATTGCCGCGACATCATTATCATTCAATAAGGCTAATACAGGCAGAGTAAGCACATGGATATAAACATAGTTCGCCAGAATATAAATAATTATGGTTATCCCTATGCCTAAGGACAAAGCAAGTGGAATATTCCGTTTGGGATTTACAACCTCCCCGGTTACATTAGCCGCGAAACTCCATCCTTCATATGCCCAGAGGGCGGCAACCAATATGACAAAAAAATTCTTTATGAAAGAGATTCCGGTTACTGTTCCTGTAATATAAATTACTTCCCGATTTGAGACCGGGTTTTGAACAGGGAGTATTAAACCGAGTAAAATGATGACCAGGATCCCAAATATCTTTAAAGAAGTTATTAGATTATTTATGAAGCCGCTCTCCCTTGTACCAATCGCATTTATTGCTGTAAGAATAATTACAGTTATTATGGCAACAATCTTGATCCCAAAATCCCTGAAAGGGAAAATCTGACTTCCAATGGAAAAGGTCTCTAATGAATGTAATGGATTCGGAATTGGGATTACCTGATTTACTGACTCTGCAAATAAGACTGCAATTGCGGCACTCGCACCTGTTCCAATAATCATGAAATCAGCCCAGCCAGAGATAAAGGAGAAGAAATTTCCAAAAGCTATTCTAAAATATTCATAGGTTCCTCCTGAATCCTCAGTAATTGATGCCAGTCCTCCCATTGTAAACGCACCCAAAAGACTTATTATCCCTCCGAGTAGCCAGGCCAGCAGTATCCAGAATTCATTGAGATCCGATTTGGCCATAGGTATGATTTTCTGGAAAACTCCGCTTCCAACCAGCATTCCTACAACCAGAAGGGTAACCGTAATTAAACCAAATTCTCTTTTCAGAGTATTTTGCTCAGGTGCGTTGATATCTTCCCGATAGTTCAACTCAGCTTACAATTTTCCAGCCGGCAAGTATGCAAGGAGGGTCAATACATCGCCTTTGTTATCTTTCTGCCGGCAGGAGATGAAGATGTCGTAATTGTATCCTTTGATGATTATTGACATCTGAGGTTTTGTTTCTAATGCAAGTTAAACAAAATTCGTATTATAGGTTTAATGTGAACCTGGATAGGCTACCAGGCAGGAGACTGGCACTAAAACAGAACCCTCCCAATGGTTTTCTAAATGTCTGATTTTATCAGAGATCCGTTCTTTTTTGATTACTTCAACGGGAGGTCTGAAAACTTTTAACATGTCAGAAAACCCACATCAGACAATTTCAGATGTTTCGTTCTGTAATTCTGCGAGGAAAATAAACTTGCCTTGAATTTTGACAACCCATATCTTTGACAGTAAGACATAAAACTTATATAATTATGAAAAAGATGTTTGGGATGATAATCTTAATGATCATGATTCCCTTCATTGTTGATGGTCAGGGAACCAGTCAGGATGCTGTTGTGGCCGCAACCAATATGAATGTTCTGTATCTTGGGATATTAAATCCTGTTGAAGTAGCCGTTCCTGGTGTTTTATCAGAGAATGTTACCGTCAAATTATCGAATGGTACTATTAAAAAAGTCAGCAATGGATGGGAGGTGGTCCCTGCAAATGTTGGGGAATGCGTTTTAACGATCTCAGTGAACGGGGAAAAAATTGCTGATAAAACATTTAGAGTAAAAACTATTCCATATCCAATTGCTGTTTTTGCTGGGAAAGGTGCAGGTGTTGTGTCTAAAGCTGAAGCTTTAAAAGTTGAAGTCCTTGAGACCAGTTTACCTGATTTTGCCTGGGATATTAATTTTAAAATAAACAGCTTTAGTTTCCTTTTATCTGACGAGTCTGGTGATAAAATGGAGTTTGCAAAAGACAACCGAATAACGGAAAAGATGAAATTATTGATTACTAATCTTCAAAGGGGACAAACGATTGCTTTTAAGGACATTAAAGCAACAGGGCCAGATGGAAGAACATTAGCCTTAAATCCGATTATTCTAAAAATTGACTGAACATAGGTCCTGAAATATATTACCGAATAATTTACTCCCTGGATAAAATAAACTACAACAATTTATCTCAGCGGAATTCTCTTTTTAAGGCTCTTCAAACTGGCTCCGATAATGCTCTTGTGGGGGGAGGAATATTTCCAAGCCATATATTTGGCCAAAAAAAATCCGTCCGTCTTTGACCACCTCTCGAGTAAGTCTGAAAACACTAAATATATCAGAAGCCCACATCATTCTATTTTAAGTGTTGTGTTTGTCTGAAAAAGGGGAGTAGTGTAACCGGGATACAAAAAACTGCTTCATGCTCATGATAAGACCGGGATAAACTTGACTTTGATAAAATCAGGAAGTAACTTTGTTATAGTTACTTTAAACTAAAAATAAGATAACTATGAAAAATTCAAATCTTATTATAGTTTTTGTTTTTATTTCCATGTTGATCATTTCCTGTGAAAAAGATACTGATCCCTATTCCAAAATAGTCACCGACAATCCACTTAAATCACATATTGACAGCCTGGTTCATAATACTTTTAAGGATTATGCTGTTAAAATCGAAACAGCTGGTTTTTCTCTTGCTGTCATAGATGGAAGCAAAATAAACTATTACAACTATGGGGAAACAAAAAAAGGCAATAAAATCCTTCCTGATGAAAATACATTATATGAAATTGCTTCAATTACAAAGCCCATAACTGCTACAGCTTTGCTCTATTGGCTGAACCAGAATTCAATTGACATCAATACCCATATTAAAACATATTTACCCCAAAACTTATCACCCAATTTAAGCCTTAATGGTGTCGATATTACTTTTAAACATTTGCTAAATCATACAAGCGGAATGCCATTATTTCCAAACGACATACCACCAATATCAGACCTTGTTACGGACTACGACTCCACAAAAATTTATAATTACATAAGCAGTCATCCCTTGTTAAGGACACCAGGCACACTTCCAACGACAATACAAGAGGCAGATGCATTTTATAGTTCTTTTGCTTATGGTGTGGCTGGAATAATTCTTGAAAGACAGACAAAACTACCCTTACAGAATATTTTTCAAAATATCATTTTTCAACAATTGCAAATGACTTTAACTACTTTAAATAAAATTGACAATATTACTAACAAAGCTTACCCTCACAATGCTTCTGGCCCGATCACTTATTCAGATTTGTCAGGATTTGCAGGAGGTGGAAACTTAAGAAGCAATTTGAATGATTTAGTTAAATATGTTCAGGCGCAAATAAATGCATCAAATACAAATAGTTTAGGACAAGCTATTTTACAAAGTCAAAATCCAACAGTCCAAATAAACCTTCAGGACTACTACGCATTGGGGTGGGAATTTTATTTAACAACATCCAATAAGAAACTAACTTTTAAAGGCGGTAGATCTCCTGGTTTTACAGCCATCATCACTTTTGACAAAAACTCTGAAAAAGCAATCATCGGTTTATTTAACAATTACTCATCTAATCGGCCAGGAACCACATTTTTTGTTCTGGTAAATGAGTATTTTAAATAAGTGGTAGTTTATACTATAGTGTAAAAGCCGGTAGCCTTGACAACTTTCAGCCAGGCATAAGTTCAAAAAAATAATCCATGTGATAACAGTTATTTACAACCGGCTGCAGGTAGGCACTTAACTCCGGCGGAGAGTGATCAGGGTCGACGGCTCAAGCAAAATGGTTCAAAATTTATCAGATAATGGTCAAGTGGGGATAGGAATAATTCCAACTCATTGTTTCTGTCAAGAAAATCCGTCCTTCTTTGACCACTTCAGAAGAAGGTCTGAAAAAGCAATATATCAGCATATCAATCTTCATCCCTATTTATTGCTGCAGAATACAGTTGCCTTTCCTGAAACACCTTTTTTATACTAATCAGCAAAAGCAATTCTGTGAGCACCATCCACATCAGTAACTGTTGCTGCACTTTTACCATTTTTCAAATCCACTACATTCATTTTACTTCCTGATAAAAAGTTTCAGAAGTCCGGGCAATACTATCAGTAATAAAGGCAGTGCCATTACTAATCCACCTATTACGGCTATTGCCAGCGGCTGATGCATTTGAGAGCCTGTACCCAAACCAAGTGCAAGTGGAGTAAGTGCAGCTATTGCCCCTGTGGCTGTCATCAGCTTGGGACGGAGACGGGCTGATATTGCATAACTCAATGCTCCGTTCACATCAGAATTCTTAAGCTCCGTGAGAAATTGCTGGATTGTAAAAATCGAGTTTTCTCCAATTATTCCAACTATCATTATCAAACCTGTGTAACTTCCGACATTAAGCGGAGTGTTTGTCAGGTACAATGCAACAAGGCCGCCTGCTATGCCAAGTGAACTTATTAAAATGACAATTCCGGAAAGCTTTAAGTCCCTGAACATGAACAGAACAATCAGAAAAACCAGAAGGCCGCTGATAATGAGTATTTTCAGCAATTCTGAAAATGATTGCTGCTGTTCGGCATAGGAACCGCCATATACAATCTGGTACGAGGGAGGCAGCTTGATCCCTGATAGTTTTTTCTGAATGTCTTTTATTACACTTCCCAAGTCCCTGTTATCAAGTCTTGCCGTTACGGCTCCCAGTGTCTGAAGGTTCTCCCTTTGTATTTCAGAGACTCCGCTCTGTATTGAGAAATCTGCAAATTTACCAAGGGGGAAATCCTCCCCACCGGGAGTGCTTATCATAATATTTTTTATCCTCTCAAAAGAAGTCATATTGTTAAGAGGATAGATAAATCTTATATCTGTATATTGTTCCTTTTCAGGTATTGATCCCACCACAATGCCTCCAAGCCAGGCTTCAGCCTGGGCCTGCAGGTCAGACGATCTTAATCCGAACTGTTTAAGGACATCTTCTTTGGGAATTATGCTTATTATAGGACCTGAGACTATTATACCATCAAAAACGTCTGCTGTTCCTGTCACTTTACTTACACTGTCCGCAACCTGTTTTGACAGCTCTTCGAGCTTTTTATGATCGTCACCAAAAATCTTGATTTCAATTGGTTGCACACTTTTCATCAGATCCCCGAGCATGTCGGTAATCACCTGCCCGAAATCAACAGTAAGTGCAGGTATGGCAGATTCGACTTTTTTACGGATATCGTCTGCAACCTCTTCCGTTTTCTTTTTCCTGTTTTTATTCAGCTCAATAAGGTAATCGCCACTGTACGGTTCAGTAATGAAAAAACCCATTTCTGTACCGGTGCGTCGTGAGTAGGTTTTAACCTCCGGGATAGTTTCAATAATCTTATCGACTTCAGACAGCAGCCTGTCTGTTTCTTGAAGTGACGTGCCCGGAGGTGAGGTATAATCCAGAACAATTGAACCTTCATCCATATCAGGAAGGAATCCGGTTGGAAGTTTAGGAATTACGAAGACAATGCCAATAATAAGCAGTGCAATGAATAATATGCTTATGTAAGGTCTTAAAATGAAGAATTCAATCCATTTATGTGTTTTGATCTTATGGATCTCAATTTTTTTCACCATAGGTTTATTCCTGGAAAACAACAGATAAACCACCGGCAGGCCTATCCATGTAACGAAAAAAGAACAAACCAGGGTGATTATCATTGTCATAGTAAGGATCTTAAAATAAGCTCCTGCAATACCGGTCATCAGCTCGAATGGGATGAGGATGACAATTGTGGCCAGTGACGAGCTAACCATAGCAGGGAAAAGGAAGGTTATAGCCTTACCGACAAGTTCCCTGGGCAGCCTCTCGGGAAACTCTTCGTGAGTTCTGTGTATCTGTTCAACAACTATGATCGCATCATCAATTATAAGACCGATAGCTGCGGCAATGGCGCCAATTGTCATTATATTGAAATCATAACCGAGAACGCTGAGTGAAATAAAAGTAAGTGCAAGAGTCAGAGGAATCGTTATCAGTATTGCCCCGCTGGCCTTGACAGAACGAAGGAATATCACCACTACCACTATAGACAGGAGCAGCCCGATCCAGAGAACATCTATGATGCTTCTTATGCTGTCGTGCACGAACTCAGACTGGTTGTAATATGGTTTCAGGGTTACTCCTGCAGGAAGAATCTTTTCAAGCTCTTTTACACTTGCTGTTACTTTGTCCGCGACATCGATCAGGTTGCTTTCAGGCTGCTTCAGAACGGCTATAAGCGGTACATCCTTGCCATCGGCTTTGATCCTGATATATTCATTCCTTTCTGAAATCGCGACTTTTGCTACATCTGAGACTTTTATTTTACGGACTCCATTATTTACCAGGACCAGGTCTTCAAGCTGCTGCTTGTTCCGGACGGTAGCATCAGTGACAGTAAGATAAAGCCTGTTATAATCCGTTGTATACCCTGTTGACCTGATAAAGCCTGTCTGTTGGAGGATATCAACTATTTCCTGAGGATTGATCTTCAGCAATTTTAGTTTCATTTCATCAGGAATGATCCTGTACTCCTTCACCTTCCCTCCGATAACCTGAACTGAAACGACACCCTGGATCCTTGACAGATATGGCTTTATGATATATTCGGCAATAATTTTCAGCTCAATCTGACTTTTAGTATCCGAAAACACTGAATATCCCATCACAGGTAAGATTGAAGGATTCATCTTTTCAACAGTAATTTCAATATCAGGAGGCAGACTGCTTTTTATCCTGGCTATCTGTGATTCCACCTGCTGTTTGTCGAGATCGATGTCGGAACCCCATTCCATATATGCCGAAATCTCACAACTGCCCATAGTAGTTGCACTTCTGACAAGACTCAGGTACTCAACTCTTTTTATTGCATCTTCAATTGGCTTGGTAACCTCTATCATCATCTTGTCCACCGGCTGTTCACCACTATCAGCGATTATCTTGATCTTTGGAAAAGTGACGTTGGGAAATAATGAAGTCTTAAGATTTTTATAAGAAAATGCTCCGCCTGCCAGTATCAGAAGCAGGATAACAGCCAAAGGAGTTTTAAGCTTTAAGAATATTTTTTCCATATCACTTTACAATACTTACTATGGTGCTGTCAGGTAATCCGTAAGCACCTTCGCTGATTATCAAATCATTTACCTTCAGATACGGTGAAATTATTTCTGCTATGCTGTCGTTTTCAATACCCTTTGTTACAGGAATCTTCACCGCTGTATCACCTGCATTAATTTTCATAACCCAGAATTCACTCTGAGTTTCATTAGTCATAAGTGAGGACTTTGAAACCAGCATCGTTTTGTCATGTTTTTCCTTAGTAAAAAATATTGAAAGATTCAGGTTCTCCGGTATCAGCCTTGAAGTCCCGGGTTTTACAAGGACAGTCTGGGTTTGATTAGCTTCGTCCACTGACGGAAGTATTCTGAACACTGACCCTGAAATGACAGTATTATCCGCCAGCCTGATTTTGCATTTCTTCTCCCTGCTTAGAATTGAAACATACTCATATGGAACATTCAGTCTGACCATGAGGTCTATGTTATTTACAATACTGCAAAGGATGCTTCCTTCTGCCACATAAACTCCTGATTCATTTATATTAAGTTCACTGATAAATCCTTCAGAGCCTGCATGGATTTTTATGGTACCCGATATTGAAGATGTATCATTTACGGATTCCAGAGCTTTGTTCTCCCTTGTTTTTAACTCAAAAAGTACCATGCCTTTTTGAACTTCCTGGCCGAATTTTATGTTTGTGCTGACGACATAACCGGAAATTGGCGATGACACCTGGCTTTTTTTAAGGTAGACCGTACTGCCGTTGAAGCTTATTTCATTTTCAATTGTTCCGCCTGCTATCTGTTCCGCCTTAACCGAAACAACTGGCATCGGCTCATCTACCGGAGTACTTCTGGGCCTGCAGGAAGAAAGAGTATAAACTATACTGAAGACGAATAGCTGTATTAATAACTTTTTCATTAATGGTTTTTTAGAAGTTCAGGTAATTATATGAATTAATAAAGAATTGTTTTTCCATCCTGAGTTGAAGCAACTCCTGGTTTTTTGCGGCAATATCTTTGAGCAGATTTTTAAAATCCATGATTGATGCTTCACCTAGACTTAACTCTTTTGAATATGCTTCGGCAAGATGTTTATATTTATCAGTCTGCATTTCATTCAGCATGATTCTTTCTTTTACAGAATTTATCTGGTTAAGAATTTTATTTCGGCTGATTTCATTTTGTGTCATAAAGTTACTTTTCCGGAATTCAAGAGTCTGCAGGTTAACAGTTGATTTTTCCCGCTGAATATTCTTCTGGTGTCCGTCAAATATGTTCCAGGTCAATGCCAGTCCTGCACTTAATCCAAGCCTTCGCGGATATGGCAGATATGCAGCATTAAGCCCGGCATCAGCGATGAGATCCAGCTGAGGTTTGTATTTCAGCTCATTAACTGCCTGATCGGATAATATATTAAGGCTGTCAAGCTTAAAACCGGCAAGAAACATTGATTTTACGACAGTCTTCGGATTAATTTTGAAATCAACATCCTGCAGCCTGGCAACAATTGTATCAGATATTCCGCAAATAAGATTCAGATCGTAGAGATTTGAAATGTATTCCGCCTTATAACCTTTGTATTCAAGGTTGTAATTCTCCAGTTCGATCTGCATAAGCATAAGGTCTGTCTGCTTATATACTCCATTTTCCACAAGTTTTTGTATCAATTCGTATTGCGCCTTAAGGTTCCTGATAAGAGATAAGGAATTTTCAGACTCTTTTAACGATCTTATGCAAAGAAGATATTGATAACCTACCACCTGCTCAAGCTCATGGATTGTCAGAGTAATATTGTTTTCATTTATCTGGTGTGAAATGTCTGCTTTATTCACATAAGCCCTATACTTTGAACCTGACAGTAGAGGTTGTCTCATTGAAACCAGCGCCTGGTATTGTCCGCCATCTGTCAGAGCCAGGTCGTGGCCGATATAATCCGTTGCTCCTTCCGATACCAGGTGAAAGCTTCTGGTGTTGTCATCCCTTGTAATAATGGGAGAAAAAGTGAAACCGGAGATCACATTAATTTCAGGTTTATAAAGGATCCTGTTCATCTGCTGAAGGTCGAGGGATACTATTTTCTTTTCATTTTCAGCCTGGTTGATCAGAGGACTGTTTTCTTTCGCATGTCCGATATAAAAATCAATATCCCTTTCCTGGGCATTTATGATGAATAAATCTGCAATTAAAAGCATCAGAGAAATGACAATTTTTTTCACTTTGCGGTTCTATGTTTTGATTCGTATTGTAAAACAATAAGGAAATCTAAAGATACCCACTTAATCACAGATAATTGTTTACATGAATGAGGAAAATCCGGTCAGGCTGTGCACCTGCTACCGAATTTTCCAGCTTATTTGATTAATTGGAAAAGCCTTTGATAAAGACTATATCACGCCTGAGCAAACTGACCTGACAGAGCCGGACTTAATATATTGATTAATAGATTAATATAGGAATGTTGATATTTCCGCCGGAATGTAGTCAAAACAACCGGCATATTCACTTTTAGGTTGTTGATGAATTATTTAGTTCAGTTATTGAAAAACATTGATTGGTTGATTTCTTTTTGTTCTTAAACCTCCTGGAAATACTTTTATCAAATGATTTACAGTGTGATAATCGCTTTCACTAAGCTTTTAGAAATGCTAACATGAGGAGACATCCAAACAAGCAAAAGGCAAGATTAATTATATTATTATTACTTATCATTTTCGCCAGCTGTACTAAGAAAGATGGCTTAACTGATAGTGAATCCGGATTTGTAATTTCAAGTTACGAAATAAAATCTGACAGTTTACTGCCCAAAGATTATACCTGTGATGGAGTGAGTGCTACACTTCCTCTTGAGTGGTCGGGAGAACCGGCCGGGACAGCGGCATTTGCTTTAATTATGCACCATGAAGCATCACCAACAGATATTCACTGGTACTGGGTATTGTATAACATCCCGGTAAGCGTGCACAACCTTGTAAGAAATATCTCAGGTATCGGAATCCTTGGAATAAACAGTGTTAACGACAGAAATGAATATGCTCCACCCTGCTCCCAGGGACCCGGTATCAAAGCATATACCTATACAGTATATGCACTTTCATCAAATCCTGTAATCAGCGTACCATATGCAGAAGTAACACGACAGGTTCTGCTTGATGCCATTGATCACATAACACTCTCAAGTGCAAAAATGACAGTTTATTATTCACGTCCATAATTCTTAAGACCATGAATAAAGAAATGAAAAAATCAGGAATTAACACGATCAGTTTGGCAATGATGATTATGACATTTACATTTTCGCTGATCGTAATCACATCTTGCGAAAAAGAGGATAACATCTACATCTATGAAGATATGGGAGAACCTTTTGAAAATCCCCAGTACACAACCACACAAACAGTTTCTGATGAAGCCCAGGGAAATACAATCGCTTTTGATGCCCTCGGTTTTATGACCGGCAATTTCGGATCACAGACATTCCTCCCTCCTGGTAAAGTGGCAGATTACAGCGGATTCCAGTATTTCAGGGATAATGATCAGACAAAGCTGGGACATAATACAAGCTTCGTAACTATCATTGCCTCTAATGTCCTTAACATTCTTAATTCCGACCAGATACAAATCTTTGTTGATGCTGCAAAGGATCAAATCGATCTTATTAACGAATATGCCTGTAAGAGATACCCGCTATGTATGGCATTCAGGAGGCTGATTGACGGAGATCTGCCTTCCGGGACAACAGGTCTTAATAAAGAGGCAATCCTGTCATATTCTGCAGATCTGTATAAAATTGATGGAGAGATCAGTTATAATCGTGCTCAACTCTTCGGAAATGTTATCAAATCGCTAAGCGTTTCACAGGCGGCAGAACTGAAAGAACTCAGGAATCTTAATGGTGTTGGTAACTGGCCTTCAGACCTCCCGGATAAGCTGAAAGATCTTGGACTCAATGTAGACGTAAATGTTGCTGTCATGACATTTGCAAGTGAAATCTATGCCTGGTGGGCAGGATCGGTGACTGCAGATGCATATTTCTGTCCCGAACGGCAGGGGACATACTTTGGGTCATTCTATCTTAAAGACTTGCCGGCGATGGAAAATCCTAATTACACTATTGATGAACAGCTTACTGCAAATGCCGGGCAGAATTTTCTAAATGTCCTGACACAGGATCAAAAGAATCTGATAACCGGTATTGTCAGTAGCCAAAAAACCTCACTACTCGCCCTGGTTGATACCCGGGAGGAGGTTTCAACCGAATTGAGGAAATTCCTTAAAGGAAGTGCGGCCAACAATGTTACTTTTCAAACCCTGTCAGGACAATATGGAAGGTATGATGGTGAAATAATCTATGCTTATGCAACGGCATTTTCCCAGGTTTATCAATCTCTCTCTGACTTCCAGAAAAACCTGCTTTTCAGCCTGGCCGATGACCTGGGATACATTGATCCGACAGGAGCATTCTTATACTCTGCTCCGATAGCTATGCCGGTTGTTGAAAATACGGATTTCCTGTTTAAATGATCCTTTTCAATTCTCCTGATGAAATTGAATGAAGAAACAAATATCCTCATTGTGATAATGAAAAAAACGTTACTGCTCTTTTCATTATCGCTATTTCTATCATGCGTCAAGCATAATGTTCCGGAAATACTGACACAGCCTGAAATATCAGAAATCCTTTCAAGACCTGCTGCATCATCGGTTACAATAAACCTGCTGTCAGATATCAATACTGAGATCTACTGGGAATATGGAAAAACATCAGGATCATTCATTTTAAAGACTGAGATTTATACAGTTCTACGAGGTGTCCCTGAAGAAGTCGTAATTGAAAATCTTGACCCCGGAGCGAAATATTATTACAGGGCAAGATATCGAGCCGTTGGTAATCCGGGAACTTATTTAACAGGTCCAGAACATTCATTTCAAACTTGCAGGTCTGCGGGCACAACATATAAATTTGCCATTGAAGCAGATCCGCATCTTGACACAAATTCTGATACTGCAGCTTATGCTCTGACAATAAGGAATATTGTTGCAGCAAATCCTGATTTCCTGATCGATCTGGGTGATACCTTCATGTCGGAAAAGCAAACTCCGCCTGTAACCCAGGAAGTTGTTACCAAACGCCATCTACTGCTGAGATCGTATTTCGACAGGATTTGTCATTCTATTCCTTTGTTTCTGGTCCTGGGCAACCATGAAGGTGAACTTGGATGGCGATATGATGGAATGACAGGAAGCCTTGCAGCCATGGCTGCAAATACAAGGAAACTTTATTATTCCAATCCGGTGTCGGATTCCTTTTATTCCGGGAACAATGTTAGTGAACCGGTTGTCGGCCTCCGGCAGAATTACTATGCCTGGGAGTGGGGTGATGCACTGTTTGTTGTGCTTGATCCGTTCTGGTACTCTGAAGTAAAGTCAGAATGGGGATTTTCACTCGGGAAAGAACAATATGACTGGTTTAAAAGTGTCCTTACGGGAAGCAGTGCAAAATTCAAGTTCATATTCAGCCATAACCTTGTAGGGGGAAATGGAAGTGATATGCGGGGCGGATCTGAATTTGTCAATCTGTATGAAATGGGCGGCTACAACCTTGATGGCACCTGGGGATTCGATTCAAACAGACCTGAATGGGACAAACCAATTCATACTTTAATGAAGGAAAATAATGTTACAGCATTTTTCCATGGACACGATCATTTCTATGGAAAGCAGGAAAAGGACGGCATTATATACCAGGAAGTGCCTCAGCCTTCAAACAGAAACATTACAAATATCTCGGCAGCAGATTATGGATACGTTAATGGAGTCCTTCTTCCCGGAAGAGGATATCTGCTGATAACCGTATCAGGACAGGATGTCAAAGTGGAATATGTCGGGACTTTCCTTCCTGGCGAAGAAAATGCCTCAAGGAAGAATATGAAAATAATTGATTCGTATACTTTAAATTAAAAGCTATTCATGATTTTCAACAGTAAACTTTTTATTCTGTATTCGGCCATACTCTTTTCATCTATATCATGCAATAAGCATGATGTTGATCATGTAACGCCGGTAATTGAATTCTCTGAATCTTTATTGCCTGGTGGAGAATATGAAATGGGAGATCATTTCGGGTTTGTAGATCCCAGCCACCCTACAGATGAACTGCCTGTTCATTTGGTAAAAGTGAATTCATTTTATGTTGCAACAACAGAGACAACCAACAGTCAGTTTCTTGAATTCCTCAACTATGAAATTAAACAGGGATTGATCGAGGTAAGGAACAATATCGTCTATGTGGTTGACGGGACAGAACCATTATACTACACAAATAAATATTCATCATATTACAGTATTGATTTTTCGAACGGTTCATTTTCAATAACTGATTTCCGGGCTCAGCATCCTGTTGTAGGGGTGATGTGGACAGGTGCCATTTCATATTGCAACTGGCTGAGCAGGATGAAGGGGCTTGAAGAATGCTATGACCTTGTAGCTGGTAATTGCGATTTTGCAAAGAAAGGTTACAGGTTGCCAACGGAAGCCGAATGGGAATATGCTGCCAGGGGAGGACATACAAATCCCTATTACAATTATCCGAACGATAACACTATAGACATTAAAAGTGTAAATCTACCGGCTTCGGGCGATCCTTACGAGTCAGCGGAATATCCCAATACCACTCCGGTGGCTTTTTACGACGGCAGCTTAAAAAATAAATCAGTTTACAACTGGCCTGGCAACGCTTCAACATACCAGACATCTGATGGTAAAAATGGTTTCGGCCTTTATGATATGCAGGGCAATGTCTGGGAATTTATAAATGACTGGTATGGTCAGAATTATTACAACATCAGTCCATCTGATAATCCTACGGGTCCATCAGCCGGTTTCATTATGCCAGATGGAAAGCCATACCGCGGAATGAGAGGGGGTAACTGGTATAACGGGCTGTCAACCAACGGGATCAACGACGGCCATTCAAGGGTTTCTAACCGGAATCCATCATATTATCGCGGGCCGCAGGATCCGAATCATCCCTATTATCATTTAGGTTTCAGAATAGTAAGAAATAAATAATAAGTATTATGAAAATAATTAATAACAGAACCATGAATGTATACCTTTTATTTTTCTTGTTGGTTATAATCCCTGCTTCATGCAGCAAGGAAAAGGATGAACCCGACGATGGATATACTGGTACCAGGACGGTCGGGCTGTTTGTAAATAATACGTTCAAAGTTTTTAACGGCTACACCCTGTTCGCCCCGAAACAGAATACAATGACTTACCTGATCAATAATGAGGGGCGTCTAATTCATGAATGGAATGCAAGCACCTATGCTCCCGGACAGTCAGTCTATCTTTTAGAAAATGGCCACATTTTGCGTGCATGCATGACGAAAGGAAAGCTCAGCAGCGGAGGTGGCGAAGGAGGAAGGATTGAAGAATATGACTGGGACGACAACCTTGTATGGGAACTCGATTTTTCAACAGACACCTATATGCAGCATCACGACATTAAAAAGCTTCCGAATGGAAATATTCTGATGCTCGTTGTTGAGAAGAAAACATATGAAGAGTGCCTTGCTGCAGGATTCAATCCCTCCAAACTTCAATCTGATATTGTCACAAATGGTATGCTTCCGGATTGTGTGATTGAAATAGAACCTGTTTATCCGAAGGGAGGAAATATAGTATGGGAATGGCATACATGGGATCATCTGATACAGGATTATGACGCAACAAAGGCAAACTATGGAAATCCAAAACAGCATCCCGAATTAATCGACTGCGATGGCGATCAGAAAAACTTACCGGCATTCTGGAATCATATGAACTCCATAGATTATAATCCTCAGCACAACCAGATCGCATTAAGTGTCAGGGGTAACAGTGAAGTATGGATCATCGACCACAGTACAACAACTGCAGAATCCGGCAGTCATACCGGGGGTACAAGAGGGAAAGGTGGTGATCTTCTATACCGGTGGGGCAATCCGCTTTGCTATGGTGCAGGTACAGCTTCAGACCAGAGGTATTTTCAGCAGCATGATGTTGAGTGGGTAAGATCCGGGTACCCGGGAGAAGGGAACCTGACATGCTTTAATAACGGACTCGCACGAGGGAATTATTCCACAGTTGACGAGTTCATTCCAGCAATCAACCCGGATGGTAGTTACACAATAGTTGCCGGCACAGCTCTTAGTCCGTCAAATTTCACATGGACCTATAGGGGCACGACTGAAGATCCCATGTATTCAGAAAATATTTCCGGGGCACACCGCCTACCAAACGGAAATACAATAATATGTTCAGGAACGATAGGCAGGTTCCTGGAAGTTACAACATCCGGAGAGATCGTCTGGGAATACATCTGCCCGGTTGAGAAAACAGGAATTATAACGCAGGGTAATCAGCCTGCAGAAGATCCTGCCCGGGAAAACGAAACAATGAATTCTGTTTTCAGGGTTTACAAATATCCTGTGGATTATGCTGCTTTTTCAGGAAAGCAAATGACCCCCGGAGATTTTATAGAGATTTACCCTTAACATATGCCGGAATTCATTGTAGCTAGATGGATTAAATAATGCTAATTTTGATGCCAAATGACCGCAACAATGCAGGAAATCTCAAGGAATATCAGGAAATTCAATCTGTATGAGATTTCTGTTATAAGCTTGTTCTGGTTGTTACTTTTTGCATCTCCCCTGGTGCTCGGTCAGACAGGAGGAGGAACAGACTGGAATCATGTTTTCAAAGTATGGAAAGAACATTCTGTTCTTCTTTTTCTTTTCATTATGAACAGGTTTGTCCTTCTGCCTTATTTGTTTTTCCGAAATAGGCGGTCACTTTATATGATTGCTGTTTTGCTTCTTATCGTTGTTGCTGTTGCAGGAATTTATATTTATTACAGTAAACCTGAAGCACAAAGCGGCAGGAAACCTCCGGAAACCTCAATTTCGCAAGACATAAACGTGAGGAATCAGGGACAAAGCACTCCACCTCCTGCCCGGCCAAAACAAATAAAAAGGAAGGGTGATCCGGTACAGCCCGAGCCAATTCCGGCATATATTAATCTGCTTATACTTTCAGTTCTGTTGTTTGGCTTTGACACGGGACTGAAAATAGCTTCCAAATGGATTTATTCAGAACAACAGCGGATAGTACTTGAAAAGGAAAATATTGAAACTCAGCTCGCATTTCTTAAGCATCAGATCAGTCCTCATTTTTTCATGAATACATTGAATAACATCCATTCTCTTATTGATATTGATACTGTTGAGGCAAAAAAATCGGTGATAAAGCTTTCGGGCCTTATGCGCCATCTACTCTATGAATCCGACCATGAAATGAGCTCGTTGAAAAGTGAGGTGGATTTTATCAGGAGCTACGTAGATCTGATGAAACTTCGATATCCCAAAGGTGTAAAAATAACCTTAAATATCCCTGAAAAGATACCAGATAAATCAATCCCACCTCTTCTCTTTATTTCTTTGCTCGAAAACGCTTTCAAGCACGGTGTAAGTTATATGCAGGAGTCTTTTATTGACATTGAACTTTCTTTTGAATCCGATAACCTGCAATTAATGATAACAAACAGCAAGAATAAGGGAAATCCAAAAGCATCCGAATCAGGTATTGGTATTGAGAATACAAGAAAAAGACTTGACCTGTTATTCAAGGATAAATATATTCTTGACATTACAGACAGGGGAAATGTTTTCATTACACACCTTACTATTCCTGTATGATACAATGTATTGCCATAGATGATGAACCGCTCGCCCTTCAACAGATAGCAGGTTACATAAGAAAGACACCTTTCCTTGACCTTAAGGCAGAATTTGACAGTGCAATAAAAGCGGTTTCTTTCCTTCAGGAGAATGAAATCGACCTGATGTTTGTGGATATTAATATGCCTGATATGAATGGCCTGGATTTTGTAAAATCCCAGTCGCATTCCCCAAAGGTAATATTTACCACTGCATACAGTGAGTATGCCATTGAAGGATTCAAGGTCAATGCACTGGACTACCTTTTAAAACCGATCGATTATGATATCTTCCTCAAATCGGCTAATAAAGCACTTGAATGGTTTAGTCTCAGGGATAAAAAATCAACAAGGATAGAGAGCAATGATAAATTTCTCTTTATAAAATCAGAATACAAAGTATTAAGGATAAACTTGTCAGATATTAAGTATATTGAAGGTATGCGTGAATATGTCCGTATAAATATGACAAGTCAGAAGCCGATAATGACCATTATCAGCATGAAGCGAATTGAGGAATTCCTGCCGCAGGATAAGTTTATGAGGGTTCACAGATCCTATATAGTAAATCTTGAAAAGATCACCACAATTGAAAGGAATCGTATTGTATTTGATAACAATACTTATATCCCGGTAAGCGGTCAGTACAATCTGAAGTTCCAGGAATATTTAAATAAGAATTTTCTGATATAGTTCTGATCACCGGAGGAAAAGCCGGTGATCATGACCACCCTCCGCCGGAGTAAATTGACCACCTTACGTAGTTGTAAAGGGCTGTATTTATATACATTATATTTTTGGACTTCGGACCGGCCAGAATTGGTCAGGGCTTCAGGCTTATGCATCAATCCAATAACTAGGAGAAAAAAATTCTTAAAAACATCTGTAACAAAATCTGCAGGCTCAAGTCTATTTAGCTGAAAAATAAGAACAGAATAGTTAAACCTAAATAATCAAATTTTAAATGGGTAAGTTATTTAAACATATCTATAGATTTAAACTACACTTTGTGTTCTTGGTTATATTCCTTAATAATCCGGAATCATGCGTTATTGCAAGGATTGGAAATAATTATGAAATACGTAAAGAAACTGTCATGATTCCAATGAGAGATGGAATCAAACTTTCGACAGATATTTTCTTTCCAGATGGTTTAAATGAAAAGAAACCGGTTATCCTGATGAGAACACCGATAAATAAAACAGGTATGGGATATATTACATACTATTTTGCATCTCAGGGATACGTTGTTGCTGTACAGGATGTAAGGGGACGGTTTTCATCTGAAGGCACCTGGGAACCCTTCATTAATGAAGGAGAGGACGGTTATGATGCTATCGAATGGCTTGCAAAACAAGAATGGAGTAACGGGAAAGTAGGTATGATGGGAGGTTCATATATGGCTCATGTCCAGTTCCTGGCAGCAATTCAAAATCCTCCTCATTTAACAACAATTATCCCGCATAATTTGCCTGCAGATACATTTAAAAACTCACCTTTTGAGAATGGTATTTTCCTTTTGGCACCTGAACTTTGGTGGATGAATATTATGGAATCGGGTCTTGATGTTAATAATCCGGTTGTCTTACGTGAATCACAGAAAGTAAAAGATGATTCCAACCTGTTTCACCTGCCGGTTAAGGATATTGACCTATTAATAGCAGGTATAAAAGTACCATATTTCGAAAATTGGATGGAACATAATTCAAATGATAATTATTGGGAGAGAGCCAGCTATCAAAGCAAAATAAAAAGTTTAAAAATACCAGTCCTGCTTCAAACTGGGTGGTACGATACACATAGCGTCGGGTCCACACTTGCCTGGGAAGAACTATCAAAATCCGGAAATAAAGAAAGCAGACTTATTATAGGCCCCTGGAATCATGCAAACACTTTGACACCTTATCCTTCTGTAAATAAAGTTGGAAAAGAGGCAGCTTTTGATTTCCTATCCTTATATAAAAACTGGTTTGATTACTGGCTGAAAGGTATTGATAATAAAATAAATATAGATCCAAAAGCAAAATTGTATGTAATGAATGATTTCAGATGGATTAGTTCAGAGAATTATCCACTAAGTCAGACTAAGTATAGAAGACTTTATTTCGACAGTAAGGCTGGTGCTAATTCCTTAAAGGGCGATGGCAGGCTTATTTGGAACACTGCAACAGATAATAAACCATACGATTCTTATATTTATAATCCGGGAGATCCGACTCCTGCATTTATTTACAGGAATTCTCAGGGACGAATTAAATCTGATGCAATTACTTCTGTAAGGAATGATATTCTGGTTTATGAATCAGATAGACTTGATTCAGCAATTACTATTGCAGGTCCGGTTTCCGTAAAGCTATTTGCCTCATCTGATTGCGTCGACACTGATTGGTTCGTCTATTTATACGCCATAAATGAAGAAAACAAGTACCTGCCTGTAACGCATGGATGCATTAGGGCGAGATTCCGAAATGATCTATCCAGTGCAATTCCTCTCAGAAAAAATAAGGTTTATGAGTATGAAATTAACCTATGGCATACTTGTATAAAACTTGGTAAGGACTGGAAGATAAGGATTGAAATTAGTTCTGCCGATTTTCCTCAATACTCCAGAAACCTTAATACGGGCGGAAATAATGAAACAGGAACTGAATTCAGGTCCGCCACACAAAAAATATTTCATTCAACCAGGTACCAATCTTATGTTTTATTGCCATTTATTAATAACTGATATATTAACAATAAACAAAATCGTTATGAGAAACTTATTAAAATCAATTGCTTGCATAATGCTTTTTATGGTCATTTCATGTAATATCCAAACTGTTTTTGGACAAAACTCAAATCCCGGTATAAATGATCCACTGCTAGTGAAATCCATAGGGTCATGGGAAGGGTCACTTTCTGTACAGGATACTGAAATACCTCTAATATTTAAAATACTCAAAGGAGATCAGAACAATTTTAAGGTGACTCTTGACAGTCCTCTTCAGAATGCCTTCGATATTCCACTTGGTGAAATTTCTAATACATCGGGAGAAATAAAGATTGATGCTCCAATGCTTCAGGGGAACTATACCGCAAAGTTTGTTAATGATTCCACTTTGAATGGAATATGGTCTCAGGCAGGAAATTCATTTCCTCTGAAACTGAGTAAAAAGAATCCAGACAAATAGAGCAAAAGACAGAAAAGCATTACTAAGCTGTTTCCTGGAATAAACATTTAATTAGAAATGTAACAAAACCTGTAAAGATTAGTCTATTTAACAGGGAGTTTAGAAAAGATGGAAGCAATAGTATAAATCGGATTAACTGCAATTAGACGTACTTTCAATTAAAATGTTACTTTAAGCATGTCTGAGACAACAACCAATAAAATGAACCAGGAAGAAATGTTCAGGGAAGCTGT
>DOTV01000009.1 GCA_003520925.1 Bacteroidales bacterium
ACCTGATCTGATTCGTCTCGATCGGCAAGTTCACCGGAAATTCTTAAAAGGTCAAGAGCCCGGCGGGCATCTCCATGTTCCTGTGCTGCAAGTGCGGAACAGAGCGGGATAACACCTTCAGCAATGGCATCCTTCATGAATGCCGCATCAGATCGTTGCGCAAGAATGTCGACAAGCTGAGGAGCGTTGTAAGGTGGGAATACAATCTCTTCCTCAGAGAGGGAGGAGAGGACACGGGGATCGAGAAAATCTTTAAAACTCAGATCGTTTGAGATGCCAATGATGCTTACCTTGGAATTTTTTAGATCGGAGTTGATTCGCGTAAGATTATACAGTGTGTCATCACCGCTCTTTTTTACGAGCTTATCAATCTCATCGAGTACAATTACAAGCACACCACCCCCAGCTTCAAGTTGATTTTTAAGCTCGGCATATACTTGATCCGTGGGCCAGCCAGTCATGGGAATATGAGTCCTGGTCTTATCACTTGCGGCTTCGTCCATGCCATCGAGACTTTTAGCTATTTGGGCAAGTACTCGGTATTGGGTATCGATAACTTCGCAGTTTAAATGGACAATCCGGCAGGTAGTGCCCATCTTGCTACTTGCTTTTTCAAGTTCCGACCCCACATACCTGACACAGGCTGTCTTCCCGGTCCCGGTCTTTCCATAAATTAGGATATTTGAAGGGGTTTCATTTCTCAGAGAGGGAGCGAGGATTGAAGCCACATTATCAATCTGGGGCTTGCGATGAGGAAGAATCTGAGGCCGATACGAGTGTCTGAGCACTTCTCGGTCGCGGAATATCTTGTTATTTGCAAGGTATTTTTTAAATAACCCTGTTGAGGGATCTATTGGTTCAGGCATAATCACACTAAGGATCAGACACTTAGTGACATGAGACTAAAAAACGATCGGTTTATCCCTTTTATAAACCCCTTTGCTTCCAGTGGAGCTAGCCCAATTTACAGATAAATTCATTAATAAAGCCCAATTATTTTAATTTTGTTTTTATTATTGTTTTGGTTAAAGAAAATTACAAAGTACTATCCGGTTAAATGTCAAAAAAAATCATTATATTAAGGTTTAGTCGTTTTATTTAATTATAGGGGGGACCCCTTCGTTTCGTGTGGAAATCGTTGTTATGACTAAAGATAATGTAAAATCTCAATAAAATGAGCTTATTTAGATCTGGATTTTTAACTATATAAATATTTCAATATCTGACATATATTTTTTGTTCAATGAAAGAGGCATTAAACGACTATTTGACTGAAAAGGAGACCCTATAACATAAATTCCACACGAAACGAAGGGGTCCCTCATCCTCCTAAATGATTCTGAAAAATAGTATTTTGATACGGCCAATAATAAATCTTTTACCATCATAGTTTATTAATGGGAAAAAAATACTATCAACATTAAGATGATCCATAAACACACTCAAAAAATACCTATTCTTGCAGCAGTTATTACGGTATCGAGTACGAGGACAAAGGAAAATGATACAAGTGGAAAAACCATTTGTGATATTTTAACATCGGCAGAAATTCAGATAAAGCACTATTCGATTGTAAGTGATCGGATAGAATCAATCCGTTCTGAGGTTTATCTGGCATTTAAAAAATCCAATTGTGTAATCCTGAATGGCGGAACAGGTCTTACGCATGATGATTGCACAATAGAAGCTGTTTTACCACTGCTCGATAAAAAAATCGATGGGTTTGGTGAGCTTTTCAGGATGAAAAGTTATCAGGAAATTGGTACTTCTTCCATGTTGTCCCGCGCACTGGCTGGCACCTGTCACGGCAAGGCAATCTTTTGTATTCCTGGCTCAACTCCTGCCGTAACCCTTGCAACAAAGGAACTTATTGTTCCTGAGATTGCACACATTCTATCTCATGCAAATAAATGATAGTATATAATGAGTTTATTACCCCCGTATCACATTAAAAAATTTTGATCTTTGTAATTGTGGTGGATATTACTCTGAAATTATTTTTTTTGATACGAGACCCATGATACTTTCTCATTCAACTTTAAGTGAAGTTTACCGCTAGCGGTTGACATGGAGGAGAGCGATACGTTCAAGTATCAGGTCTTTTATTCGATCCCGACCGACACCATCAAGCTCTTCTTCTGTGATACCGAACAGGATCATGAGCCTTGCTTCTTTGTCTGGCGTTATTTCATCCCATGATTCGGTGACAAGGCGCATATGGTTTGAAAGATCTTTCCAGATATCCTCTTTGGCCGGATAAGCACAGACGAACATTCTATTCTCACCGTCTTGAATCCCGAATAATGCTGCTACCAGACACTGGCGGGATCCGGCCGCGAATAATAATGCTTCCATCTCAAATGAGTTGGATATCGGTCTTTCTGAAAAAAATGAACGATGAGCATGTTCCAGTGCAGCGTCAGCATGATCCCGCCCAGCCAGTTTGTCAGCATCAAAACAGACAATATGTGTGGAATGCGACCGTGCAATTGCCTGTATCCTTCGAAGGAATGCATCACGGTCGTCGACGTTAACCTGAGCCTGCCGGATTTCGCATGGTACTGATGGTATTTTCATATTCTCACCCGAAACGATTGAGTGTTGACTGACCTGAAGACAAGCTCATATCCTCATCTTTCATAGGCAAAACTCCCTTTTTTCGCAGAATCTGATCAAATATCTGCTCTGCCACACCCAACCCCAGTACCTTTGTCACCTCTTCAATTCCCCGCGCCAGTATCTCGTCCGGTGTTGTCATTCCGTTATTGAATAATCTTCTGGCCCGAACTCTCCCGATACCACGTAACCGGATAAGCGGCAGCAGCTCTCGCCTTGTACCGTTTTTCATGCAAATTTCGTATTCCCTCACCTTTGGATGAAAAACCGGTACAAACATTCGCGCCAGTTCCGCGCTTGCATGCAGAAGCCAGGTAACACTTTCCACCATCCCATAAATATCACCCGGCCCAACCGAATA
>DOTV01000225.1:0-10096 GCA_003520925.1 Bacteroidales bacterium
TTTTTTAACGATAGCGAGTATTATCCTCTTGTAATTACTTTCTGCAAACAATTCAATCTGGCAGTTATGGCCAACAGCGATAATCATGGTGTTATAAGCGAGGATTACAGGGAACCGGAATACTCAAACAGACCGATGACCCTTGTTTTTGCAAAGGAAAGAACTCATGATGCCCTGAAAGAGGCAATGTTTGCCAGAAGGACCCTTGCATACTTCAGAAATATTATTGCAGGCAAGGAAGAATATGCAAAACCATTTTTCTATCAGTGTATCTCAGTTGGAAAACCATACTATCAGGATGATAAGAATGTCTTTTTTGAAGTGACCAACCGATCCGATGTACCTTTCTATCTGGTTAACGGTAAACCCGATTCTCCGCAATCAATAACAATTGCTGCAAATGGAATTACAAGGGTAGTGGTAAGCAAGAAAGTGACTTTCCCGCTTGTTTATAATGTAAAAAATGTACTTATCGGAGAAGAAGAGGTACTGAAAGTTGAATTGAAGTATTAGCCCCCCATCCCCCCTGAAGGGGGGTTAAATTAAGCCACTTTTAAGCCCCCTTTAGGGGGTTGGGGGTGTAACTTTAAAACCTTTCTTTAGCGAGTTTTAGGACATCATCCTCCTTCACAATAGGCCTCAGTCTGAACGAATATTCATATTTCTTTTCAAGCAACCGGTACTGCGGATGAATCATTGCTCCCCAGGAATCATCGCCACCAACTCCCATTTGTCCGAGATCGACATTCAGGTTGACAAGTTCGCGAGGTTTAACATCAATTGTATGAGTATTTGCACTTTTTGCATCCTTACGATACTGCGATAGTTTACCTGGCGACTCAAAATCATCATGAATATTCTTAAGAGCTGCAAAGCAGATAACCGGATTTCCGCTTACCAGGAGACCTGTTCCGTTTTCCTCCGTAAGGGTCAGCCAGCGGGTGTCAGTTTTATAACCATTCTCCTGCGGACGGATGTATGGAACATACTGATCATCAACCGTGCTTTCATAAAGTCCAACATCAGCTGATGTTTTTCTGTCAACATAGTTTTCATGTGGTCCCCGTCCGAACCATTTCAGGTTCATGTAGTCTTCAGGCAGCTGCATCTGCATTCCCATTCTTGGTATTTCAGGGACTTTGTCGGAGACTTTTGAGAACTGGTTTTTGATAATTACATCTGCGGAACTGAATATAGTGTATGTAGTCACATATCCGGCTATCTTCTCCCCGTTATCGCCCGGGATGTCATATTCAAATGTTATTATTGCTTTTCCCAATTCAGGCTGACTGATATTCGCTTTTTTGACAACAGCCTTTTCCCCTGCCTTCTTCCAAACCCCAAATTTCTTATCCATATCGTAACCATAATCATTGTCGGTTGGTGGTCGCCAGAAATCAGGCTCAGGACCTTTGCTTAAAATTGTTTTCCCCTTATATGAAAAGGACTCCATCCTGCCCTTCTCAAGGTCAAAAACAATTTTAATATCACTTCCACTTACCTCAAGCTTTTTACCTTCTGTATTAGTCTGCAAAACAGACAGTTGATCGGGTCGGGCAACAACAGGTTTGCCCTGGATAGGTAGCTTAAACTGGGCTGAGGCATATACATGATCTTCAGGAACATAGTTCCATTCATCACTTCTTGAGACTCTGATATTCAGGAAATATTCTGTACCGGGTGCAGCTTCAATTCCCGAAACAGGGATATTAACCAGGGTATCACAGCCGGGTTTAAACCCCGGAAATGAGAGTTTTCCTGATTTCACAGCCACTCCGTCTGATACGATATCCCAGTCAAATACAAATTCTGACAGGTCGGTGAAAAAATATTTATTTCTGATCTTAATAGAACCTGTTGTAAGATTTAGCGGTTCGAATCCTATATACTGATATACCTTTTTTACTTCAGCCAAACCCGGTTTGCCGGTTCTGTCGGGCCAGGTAAGGCCATTTATGCAGAAATTACCGTCGGAGCGAATTCCTTCAGGTCCAAAGTCCCCGCCATAAGCCCAGTATTTTTCTCCGTTCTCATCGGTTTTAAGCATTCCCTGATCGACCCAGTCCCAGACAAATCCTCCCTGGAGTTTCGGGTATTTTTCAATTACATCCCAGTAATCCTGAAGGTTTCCTGTTGAATTTCCCATTGCATGGGCATATTCGCAAAGTATAAGGGGTCTGTCATTCCTGGGGTCCTTTGCATAAGCCTCAATGTCCCATATCCTGGCATACATCGGACAATAAATATCGGTATGTCTTTCAGTTGTATTGGTGCTTTTCTCAGCACGCTCGTATTGGACCGGACGAGTCAGGTCTCTTGCTTTTGCCCATTTGTAATTTGAAAGAAAATTATGCCCGTCGCCTGCTTCATTCCCAAGTGACCAGATAATCACTGAGGGATGGTTTTTATCCCGCTCTACCATTCTCTGCATCCTGTCGAGGTGTGCGGCAGCCCATTCCTTCTTGTCGGCAAGAGTGACATCTTTGTCATAACCGATTCCGTGTGATTCGATATCAGCCTCATCGATAAGATAGAGCCCGTACTTATCACACATGTCATACCACAGTTCCTGCTGGGGATAGTGAGAAGTCCTTACAGCATTTATGTTATTGCTCTTCATGACCCTGATATCCTTCAGAATGGTAGCTTCATCGATAACATGACCTGTTATATCATTGTGTTCATGCATATTGGTACCCTTTAGCAGAATCGCAACTCCGTTAACAAGCAGCTGTGAATTAACAATCTCAACCTTCCTGAAGCCAATCCTGGCGCTTATACTCTCAAGATTATTTCCGAAATTATCCTTCAGGTTCAAAACAAGTGAGTAAAGATCAGGAGTTTCGGATGTCCATTTTTTAATACCCGGGAATTGTTTTGTAAAATTCACCGAAGCTTTATTATTTGCCAGTGTTATATTCTTCGTTTCAGCATATATCTTCTGATCATCTTCAAAGATGGCAGCTTCAACTGTGAAATCTTTTGCATCAGGATCTGTGGTTTTAAGTTCGGCATCAAGCTTCAGAAGTCCGTCTTTATAGTTGTTTTCCAAATCACCTACCGCAAAAAAATCACTTATATAAGTTCTTGGGCGGGCATGTAGAAAAACGCTCCTCTGGATACCGCTCAGCCTGAAAAAGTCCTGGTCTTCAAGGTAACTGCCGTCGCTCCACCTGTACACTTCAACTGAAAGAGTGTTATTGCCTTTTTTAAGATATCGTGTAATATTGAATTCCGCCGGTGTCTTGCTGTCCTGGCTGTATCCGACAAGCTGCTCATTTACCCATACATAAAAAGCTGAACTGACAGCGCCAAACTGCAGGAAGACTTCTTTACCGTTCCAACCAGAAGGTACAGAAAAGGTTCTTTTATAAGAACCGACAGGATTCCAGTCATGCGGAATATAAGGAGGGTTCATCTTGAAAGCGTATCCGATGTTTACATAAATCGGCACATCATATCCTTTCATCTGCCAGTTTGACGGGACCTCAATATCATCCCAGTCGCGGACATCATAATCATCCTTAAAGAACCAGTAGGGACGTTTGTCGGGCGAATCGACGTAGTTGAATTTCCATATCCCGTCAAGAGATATATAGTTTGGAGATTTACGATTGTCAGCCTCCAGCGCTGTAAGTTCATCAGCAAAACTTATCATGGTTGCGTGCGGTGCCTCCCTGTTCTGATTGAACATTTCAGGATTTTCCCAGTCGCGGGGCTCTTTTTCGGTGAAGGCTACACCTTCGTATTTGCTGTATCTTTTACATGCTGAAAACATTAAAGCTGTCAGAAGTAATAAGAAAGGCAGTTTATTCATATTCATTGTATTTGATTTGATTTTTATTTTTGTCGTCTGATATTGGTTTTTGATCTGCTTTGCAGTTTCTTCTCCTTCTCGAATCTGTAACCTGCAGTAAACTGGAAATAATTATTATAGCTCTGATAATTGTAACCGCCTGGCGCATAAACCGATGCAAGACCACGTACGTACCTTACTGTAAGATCGATATTTACAGGAAGATTTGCTTCAACTCCTATGACCATGCAGAAATCCAGGGGTCTGTAATAGTCTTCAATGGAACCTTTCAATCCGGTTCTGTAATCATATTGCATCGCTTTTGCGAGATAACTTACCTGAGGTCCGGCATGTATGTTGAATAAATTGAATGGCTGATATCTGACAATTAATGGTAAATCAATATATGTCAGAATATCTTTAGCTTCATCAGGATAATTATTTTCCATCCAGTGAGAACCCTTGACAGAGACTGATAATTCAGTCTGTACAGCGATAACCCTGTTGAGGAACCAGGTGTAATAACCGCCGGCATTAATACCGGCTATGCTTTTTACTTCAAAGACACCTTCACTTCCCGGACTATACTGGCTGGCAACATTAACTCCGGCCTTGACACCAAAAATATATCTGGGCTGAAAGCGCCTGCTGAACATTGTCTGAGAATCAACTATTGTGAAATTGACCATCAGCAGCAGAAGAAAAACACTTAAGTTTTTTTCTTTCATCTTTTTAAGCTTTAAAGGTCATAATCATATTAAAAGTAGCCAAAAGAAAAATCTTTACCAAAGAAAACTAATCAGAACAAACCCGAAATCTTCCCGTCGGCATCTATATCAATTTTCTCCGCTGATGGGACATTGGGTAAACCCGGCATTCTCATAATTGTGCCGGCTATCGGGACTATAAATCCTGCGCCTGAAGAAAGCTCCACTTCTCTTATTTTGATAGTGAATCCCCGGGGACGGCCTCTTTTATTCTGGTCATCCGATAATGATTTCTGAGTTTTCGCGATGCATACTGCAAGACTTCCAAAGCCAAGCTTGTCTATCCTTTCAAGCTGGCTCTTGGCCTTTACAGTATATTCCACATGATCAGCACCATACATTTTGGTACAAATGGTCTCGATTTTCTTCTCGAATGGCCAATCGAGATCGTAAAGAGGTTTGAAATTACCAGCGGTTTCAGAGACTTCCCCGAGCACCTTATCAGCCAGATCCACTGCGCCTTCTCCCCCCTTTGACCAGGCTTCATTTACAGCAACTTTGACATTTCGCATTGTGCAATGCCTTACCAGGAGATCTAGTTCTTCCTCTGTATCGGAATCAAACCTGTTAATCGCTACCACCGGCCTGAAACCGAAATATCTCATATTCTCAATATGTTTGTCCAGGTTGTCAAATCCTTTTATCAGTGCCTCAATATCCTGGTTGTTCAAAGACGAAAGTTTCGCACCACCGTGGTACTTGAGCGCCCGCACTGTAGCCACCAATACTACCGCACTCGTTTGAAGATTGCCGACCCTTGATTTGATATCAAGAAATTTTTCTGCTCCCAGTTCACTTGCAAAACCTGCTTCGGTGACAACGAAGTCACTGAGTGAAAGACCAGTTTTAGTCGCAATTATAGAATTTGTACCCTGGGCTATGTTTGCAAATGGTCCGCCATGAATTATTGCGGGTGTGCCTTCAAGTGTCTGAACCAGGTTTGGCTTTATGGCATCCTTTAGAAGAGCAGCCATTGCACCGTTTGCCTTAAGGTCGCGGGCAAAAACAGGTTTGTCGCCATAAGTGTACCCGATAAAAATATTACCAAGACGTTCCTTAAGGTCCTTCAGGTCCCTTGACATACACAAGGTTGCCATCACTTCTGATGCAGCTGTAATCTCAAAACCCGACTGGCGCGGGACTCCTTCGGTAGTGCCCCCCAGACCAATGACTATCTCCCTCAGCGATCTCTCGTTCATATCCATAACCCTCTTCCACTCGATCGTTCTGGGATCGATCCCCATATTTCCATCAGAGTTCTTAAGCTGGATATTATTATCAATGAGAGCGGCAAGGAGATTATGTGCCTTCTCAACAGCTGAGAGATCTCCGGTAAAGTGAAGGTTGATATCCTCCATAGGAATTACCTGGGAATAGCCTCCCCCTGTCGCACCTCCTTTTATTCCGAATACAGGACCAAGAGATGGTTCACGGAGAACAACCGTTGCCTTCTTCCCCAATCTGTTCAATGCCTGCGCTAATCCTATTGAAGTCGTAGTTTTTCCTTCCCCGGCAGGAGTAGGTGTAATAGCTGTGACAAGAATGAGTTTTCCTTTTTTAACCTGTTCTTCGTTAATGAAATGCAAGGGAATCTTCGCCTTGAATTTACCATAGAGTTCCAGCTCATCCTGAGGTATGCCGAGTATCTTTGCTATTTCGGCAACCGGCTTTATTTTAGCCTCCTGAGCTATTTCAATGTCCTGTTTCATTACGACAACCTATAATTTCGGATGGAAAGATAACAAACTTTCCCCTTTCCCCAAATCCGGGCTCAGTCACTGCCTAAAGATGAATTTATTCAAAGTTCCATTTTGAGTTTCTGGAATTTTGTTCTATCTTGAAAGTCTATTAATCCTTTTAAATCCGACAGTTATGGAAAAAGAAATACAAAATCTTTACAGCGCCTATAAAGAGGGCCATTTTAGCAGGCGAATGTTTATCAAAAAGCTAGCTATGATAACAGGAAGCACTGCTGCCGCATTATCTTTGTTCCCTGTCATTGAGGGAAATGAAGTCAGGGCAGCCGCCCGGGCAAAGAAAGAAACTGTCATTTTTTCAGAATTTATCAAATACCCGGCTGAGACAGGTGAAATGCGCGCATTTCTTGCAAGACCAGGTAAAGGTAAAAAATTCCCTGCTGTCATTGTTATTCATGAGAACCGCGGACTTGTTCCTCATATACAGGAGGTAACAAAAAGGATGGCTAAAGAAGGATTTCTTACTATCGCACCTGATGCTCTCTCACCGCTTGGCGGAACCCCTGAAGATATAAGCAATGTCGGAGAGATGTTCAAGAAGTTAAACAGTGAACAGACAACAAAAAATTTCGTGGCTGCAGTAAAATATCTCAAAACACATCCGCTTTCAAACGGTAAAGTTGGATGCACAGGATTCTGCTGGGGAGGTGCAATGACGAACCAGGTGGCAGTGAATGCTCCCGATCTGAATGCAGCGGTACCCTACTATGGAAGGCAACCCGCACCTGAAGACGTCGAGAAGATAAAGGCTCCGGTTATGGCTCACTACGCCGGAAACGATGCAGGAATAAATGCAGGAATTCCTGCATTTGAAGAAGCCCTTAAAAAATACAACAAGGAGTACCAGATATTTATGTATGAAGGAGCCGGTCATGCCTTCAACAATGACTCAAATCCGGAAAGGTATAATGAACAGGCTGCAAAACTCGCCTGGAGCAGGACAGTGGGATTCTTCAAAGAGAAATTGAAATGAGGCGATTTAATTCACCCCTAAATCCCCCGGGGGGGACTTATAGATTTTCCCCGGTACTAAAGCCTCCCTCGGGGGGTTGGGGGTAAATCAAACTATAAAGCTGCTATTTCTTTCAGACTTGCTTCCCGGAAACAGCCGCAACTGCCTCAACGAATGGCCGGCAATGGTTGAAAAATGCTTTATAACCGCTGCAAAGGTAATTTAATCCGGATTCACCATCAGGTGTTGCAATAAATCTGTTTTTCGGACACTCCCCGTTACACATGGCTTTAACCTCGCATTCAATGCAATAACGGGGCAATGTTAGAGATTTGGCATGGCCGAAAACTTTTTGTTTTTCACCGTCAAGAAAGTCAGCAACTGAACCATTCTTAATATTGCCGATCAGATAATCGTTGTTCACAAAATGATCGCATGAATAGAAATCACCATTTCGCTCCACCACTGGCACTCCACCGCAATTCTCCCTGAAGATACACAGGGTATGCTCCTGATTAAATGCTGTTCTGGCGGCTTCCTCAAATATCTGGATCTTTATTTCACCGATATCCCTTTCAATCCATTCATCAAAGACAGAAATCAGGAACCTGCCAAATTCCAGGGAAGGAACTGTAGCCCGGCTGACACCTGATTTTGCTCCGTGACGTCTTTCAACAAGAGGCAGAAAAGTAATATAACCTGCTCCAAGTTCTTTGAAGAAATTATAAATTATCAGCGGGAACCTGACATTATATGAGTTTACAACACACAGGATCTCACTTTTAATTCTGTACCTGGTGAGTATCTCATATCCTCTTAAAACCTCATGAAGTGAGGACCTGCCATCGGAGGTGGTCCTGAACCTGTTATGCATTTCGCCCGGGCCGTCAATGCTTATACCGACAAGAAAATTGTTTTCGGCAAAGAACCAGCCCCACTTGTTATCAATCAGTGTTCCGTTTGTCTGTACTCCGTTTAGTATTTCTACTCCTGAAGGCTTATGCTTATTCTGAAGGGTGACTACTTTTCTGAAAAAATCAATACCTGCCATTAACGGTTCCCCTCCATGCCAAGAAAAGAATATAGTCTCATCAGTTGTCGCTTCAATGTGCTGGACAATGTATTTTTCTAGAATATCTTCATTCATGATTAAAGGTTCCTCCGGCAGACGCAGGTTCTTTTTATCAAGGTAATAACAGTACCTGCATCTGAGATTGCAGAGAGCTCCCACAGGTTTAACAAATACCTGGAATTCACGTGATTCTTTTTCCATTATTAAGGAATCAATTATCCCACAAAATAATATCTTTTACGCCGGGTTTCGTAATACTCATCCTGATCCTCCATTCAACCGGATAATAATTGTTTATCCTGCTTCCGATATTATTGCAAAATCCCAGGCCGACATCTTCATATTCCGCAACTATCCAGCCCTTTGAAACATCAGGTGGCCTTAGTGTATCACGTCTCAGGTACGAAATAGCCTGATCGTATTCAAGTCCCCATCTGTCAAAGGCATCCCTTCGCAAACCCTCAGAAAGCGACAACTCATGAGCCGGGATAAAACCATTCTTTTTAACAGAGCAGATTCTTATCCCAGGCCTTATCAGTTTAAGTCTGCTCTCAATCATAGTGTAGTCTTCATGGCTGGCCGGACTATAATAGATCTCATCTCCCAACCTGAAAATTTTATCGGGAGTAAAATTAGTCCATTCCTTTACAATCGCCAGATCTGAACGTTGAAGCTCCTTTCCCTGATTTCTCCTGGCCACCGGATTCTTTCTTGCTGAAAACCCGGTTTTCCTGATCACCGACACAAACAACCCTTCTCCTTTTATCCTGCCAGGGTAAAATCCATAGCCTTTTATACCCTGATGATCAATTTCTGTAATTCCAGCATATTCCGAAACGTCAAGTTCAACACATTTGGCCTGATGGCTGCTTACCAGCCACTTAATGTTCGCTTCGTTTTCTCCCGGGTTAAACGTGCAGGTACTGTAAATAAGAATGCCGTCTTCCTTCAGCGCAGGCCAGATATCTGTCAATATCCTCCTTTGTCTTTCCGAACAATGATTTGTATTTTCCTCCGACCATTCATTTACTGCAACAGTATTCCTGAACATACCTTCGCCTGAACATGGAGCATCGACAAGTATTAAATCAAAAAAGCCTTCCAGCCCGGAAAAAGCTGAAGGATCGCTCTGTGTCACCATTGAATTTGAAGCGCCCCATTTTGTAATGTTCTCAGCAAGAACCGATGCCCTTGTCCTTATCACTTCGTTTGAAACCAGGAGTCCGTTTGACCCTAACAGCGAAGCCAGATGTGTACTCTTCCCGCCCGGAGCTCCGCACAGGTCCAGCACCCTGATATAAGCGTTGCCATCACCGGTGACCTGCTTAAAAATCTGTTCCAGAAACATCCCTGATGCTTCCTGCGGGTAATAGCATCCTGCATGAAACAGCGGATCGAGGGTAAAAGATGGCCTTGAACCGAGCCAGTACCCTGTGGTACACCAGGGCACTGATTTTGAAGAATGAGGTTTCCGGCTCCATTTGGAATCATTTATTCTGATACTTACCGGTGATGCTTCTTTTAATGAATGCAGAAGTCCATCTGCATCAATGTATTCCTGGGTTCTGATCCTTTGTATGAAGCGGTCCGGAAACATTGTTAATTCTACTCAGGCGTTTCATCGCCATATGTCTGATCCGGTTTGCGTGAAAATTTCTTCCAGATATAGTACACTGGTATGCCAAGAACAACCAGGATTAAACCCGGGAATGTATAGTTTGGTTTATAGATCAACAGAATGACCATTATGAA
>DOTV01000225.1:10413-13147 GCA_003520925.1 Bacteroidales bacterium
GGAATATCCGGCCTTTTTGACCGCAGGATAAAGATTGCGCTTATTGTAAGCGTAAAGAACAGAAGAACAGCAAATATCACATAATCAAGAAGATTGCTGTATGTGCCTGACAAGCAGAGTAATATTGCCCACACACCCTGGATTATTATTGCAAATCCGGGTACTCCCTTTTTATTTATTTCCCCTACCTTTTTGAAAAAGAGCCCGTCCCTGGCCATTGCGTAGTATACCCTCGGGCCGGCAAGGATAAGTCCGTGGTTGCATCCAAAGGTGCTGATCATTACAAATACAGCCATAATAATGGCAGCATAGTCTCCGAAAACCACACTCATAGCCGAAGTGGCTACTCTGTCATCTGTTGCATATTGAATACCCCTTGCCAGAACATCCGCACCATCGGGCGATCCGGAAAGCGGCAGTATCCTGATATATACCCAGTTCGTGAAGAGATATATGACTGATACGATCATGGTGCCAAGAATAAGGCTCAACGGCACTGTTCTTTTTGGATTTATAACCTCACCCGAGATATAGGTAACATTGTACCAGGCATCCGCGGAAAAAAGGGAGCCAACAAGTGCAGTGGCTACTGCAGTGATCAGTACAAAGCCTGAAAGGTGAATAATCTGATTATTCGCCCCTATTTTTGACGCTTCCCAGAAAACTTCGCGGTTTATGTGCCACGATGTTAAACCCCGGGTAGCAAAAAAGCCTATCAGTATAAAACCGAAAAGAGCAATTACTTTCGTGGAAGTAAAAATATTTACAACCGTTTTGCCGGTAACAATTCCTCTTGTATTAAGCCATGTAAGAAATGCGATCATACTTATCGCCACAACCATTGTACTGTTTATACTCAACGGTCCTATATGCAGCAGAATGTTTTTCTCTGATATCCATGGGATAAGAACCCCCGAAAATTTGGCAAACGCGACTGCCACTGCTGCAATGGATCCGCACTGAATAACCAGAAATGTTGTCCATCCGAAAAGAAATCCAATAAGCGGATGATATGCTTCCTTCAGATAAACGTATTGCCCACCCACGCTTGGCATCATTGATGCAAGTTCCCCGTAGCAAAGTGCTCCAATAACAGTAATTAAACCTGTGATCAGCCAGACTACCATCAGCAGACCAGGCGATCCTACGGTTCTGGCAACATCAGCACTTGTAATAAATATCCCGGATCCGATCATTGCTCCGGCAACAATCATAATTCCGTCAAAGAGATTCACACGTTTCTGGAGAAGATGGTTTTCTGCTGCCATTTTATGGATAATCAGATATCAACAAAAGTAATTAAACAATTGAAATAAATTTATCCCGACAGATGTCTAATGAAATATATCTGATCATTTCAAATTTATTGTTTTATAACTAATCTTACTATTATGAGAAAGTATTTACTGTTTATTACGGCTGCAATCCTGACAGTGAGCGCCGGTGCTCAAAAGTTCGACCAACTTGCCAAGACTCCACCCATGGGTTGGAACAGCTGGAACAAATTCCACTGCGACGTAAGTGAAGCCCTTATTATGCAGGCAGCTGATGCCCTTATCAGTTCCGGAATGAAAGATGCCGGTTATGAATATATTGTAATTGACGATTGCTGGCAGATATCGCGTGATGAGAATGGCGAAATTGTTGCAGATAAGGATCGCTTTCCCCACGGAATGAAATATGTCGCCGATTATGTCCATTCCAAAGGACTTAAATTCGGAATCTACTCAAGCGCAGGCACCGTGACATGCCAGAGGCGTCCCGGCGGATTCGGACATGAATACCAGGATGCAAGGACTTATGCACGTTATGGGGTCGATTACCTGAAATATGACTGGTGCGGTTCAACAACCCAGGATGCAAAATCATCGTACACCAATATGAGCAATGCCCTTAAAGCTGCCGGCAGACCGATAGTATTCAGCATCTGTGAATGGGGTTCAAACAAACCCTGGGAATGGGCAGGACCTGTTGGTCATCTGTGGCGTACAACAGGTGATATAAGCGACAACTGGAACAGCATGATCGACATTTTTAACAGGCAAAAAGATCTCGCAAGATATGCCGGTCCGGGAAAATGGAATGATCCCGACATGCTCGAAGTCGGTAACGGAGGAATGACTACTGAAGAATACAGGACCCATTTTTCGCTCTGGTGCATGCTTGCTTCCCCGCTTATGGCTGGAAATGACCTTCAGAATATGACTCCTGAAACAAAATCAATTTTACTTAATAAAGAAATGATTGCGATCGATCAGGATTCACTGGGCCGTCAGGCTACATGTTACAGGGATAACGGAGATTACCAGATCTGGGTAAAAACACTTTCAAATAATGAGAAAGCTGTTTGCCTTCTGAATTCAAGCGATGAAAAGAAATCAGTGCTGGTTGACTTTTCATTGCTGGCCTCGATCAGAGGTGGAGGACGAGGTTTTGGCGGACCACCTCCGGCTGCTCCGGCAGCAGGAACTACAGGAGCACCAGGAATGCCGGGAGCACCAAATACACAGGGAATACCTGCATCACAGAGAGCACCAGGATCAATGGGAGTACCGGTGGCTGCACCAGGCGCCCCTGGAGGAATGGGTCCAGGTGCACAGGGCGGACAGCGCGGGTTCACTCCAATGACCTTAGCCAATTACAGAGTAAGAGATGTGTGGGAGAACAAAGATCTTGTTCTTAAGGAAACCTCAGGGTATGTTGAGATGCTCCCGCACTCGGTAAAAGTGTACAG
>DOTV01000221.1:0-5043 GCA_003520925.1 Bacteroidales bacterium
TACCCGCCGGAATTATGCAGGCCGATGTCGGATTGAACAGGATACTTCATAATACCCAATGGGTTGTGGGACCTCATGTTCATGTTGCAATCCTTGTAGGTCTCACAATGACGCTTTATTCAGCAATATATATTCTCTTCCCGATTCTTACAAATGGTGCAAAAATGCACAGCCAGAAACTGGTGAATGTTCATTTCTGGTGTCATCTAATCGGTGGAATAGGAATGGGTGCGTTTATGGGGATGGCCGGACTTAACGGGATGCTTCGAAGATCATTGTATGTAAACGGCGAGTTTAATATCTATATGATATTTGCAGCAGTTTCAGGCACCCTGATACTGATAGGATTTCTTGCATTTTTCTATAACATTGTAATGAGCGTTGGTCTCAAAGGAGTGCTGGGAATCTTTACGCCCGCCAGGATCAAAACAAAGGATCTTTTACCGGCAGCTTAGTTTGAACCCGAAATAGCATTTATCTATGAGCGAGTTAATCAATAATTCAAAGTTCAGGAAGGAAAAACTGAAAGAACTTATTCTAAAACTGCATCAGGGTGAAAATCCAAAGCAGGTTCGTGCCGAACTTATCACCACCCTCAGACAGATCCCATATGGTGAGGTGGTTGAGGTGGAACAGGAACTGATAGCAGAAGGATTGCCTGAAACTGAAGTACTTAAGCTATGCGATGTGCATGGAGAAGTTCTCAATGGGCACATTGATCAGAGCGGGGCAAAAGCTATCCCTGAAGGACATCCGGTTGATGTTTTTAAGCACGAAAACAAGGAATTGCGAAAAGTAGTTGAAAAAACGCAGATGCTTTTAGGCACCCTTTATGCTGTGTCTGAAGATAATTTCAGGGAACATGTGCTTAAAATACAATCATGTTATAATGACCTGATGGATGTTGATAAACACTATAAACGCAAGGAATATCTGTTATTTCCCTATCTGGAAAGAAATGAAATAACAGGACCGCCCAAAGTAATGTGGGGCAAACATGATGAGATCCGTGACCAGTTAAAAGGCTGCATTGAAATACTCAGAACAGACGGGTTGAAAAAATCAGATCTGGAGGATGCTCTTGAAATCCTATTTGGACCAGTGGTGAAAGCGGTGGATGACATGACAAAAAAGGAAGAAGATATACTTTTCCCGATGGCCATGGATGTACTTACAACCGAAGACTGGTGGCATATTCACAGGCAAACGCTTGAATTCGGTTTCACTCTCTACGACCCTGAAGTTGAATGGAAACCTGATGGGATGGCTTCTGAAGATTATGAAAACAAAGGCATACTGAATGAAAATGGTCTGATTCAACTACCCTCCGGAAGCTTTTCTGCTAAAGAGATATTGGCAATATTAAATACTGTGCCTGTTGATATGACCTTTGTAGATAAGGATGACAAAGTGAAATACTTTACACAGGGAAAGGAGCGTATTTTTGCCCGAAGCCGCTCTATTATCAACCGTGATGTAAGGCTTTGTCATCCTCCCGGAAGTGTTCATATTATCGAGAAGATACTTGACGATTTTAAATCAGGAAGAGCATCTCATGCACCTTTCTGGATACAAATGCAGGGCAAGTTCATACATATCGAATATTTTGCGCTTCGTGATGAGAATGGGGTTTATCTGGGGACTCTTGAGGTTTCGCAGGATCTGACCAGTGGAAGAAAACTTGAAGGCGAAAAAAGGATTTTAACCTATACAGATAAAAAAGATTAGGCTATGGAAAAACTAATAATAACACCAAAAACAAAAATCTTTGATCTTCTGGATTCTTACCCGGAATTGGAAGAAATACTGATCAGCTCCGCTCCTGAGTTTAAAAAACTGAAGAATCCTATTCTCAGGAAGACAATAGCCAGAATTACAAATATAAGCCAGGCAGCTACCATTGGAGGTCTTAATGTGGAACAGCTTGTTAACAGACTCCGGGAAAAAGCCGGTCAGGGTAATATTGAACAATTGGATGATACCGGGATGAAATACCTGACCATTTGTCCCGAATGGTTTAAGAAAGAAGCAGTTGTATCAACTATCGATGTAAGTGAAATGCTGAACAGGGATGAACAACCTGTGCATGAGGTACTCTCAGCGATTAAAAGACTTAAAGAAAATGAGATACTGGAAATTATTGCACCATTTATTCCGGCGCCTCTGCTCGATAAAACTTTAAGCCTGAATTACAAACACTGGCTGGATAAAAAAGCTGAAGGTGAATACCGGATCTATTTCTCTAAATAAAATTTTTCTTGTTGGTGGCTGTATAAAAGTCTAAATCAATTAACCGCAAAGATCGCAAAGGATTTTTGCAAAGTTCGCAAAGAGCTAATTATTAAAGTTTTAACTTTGTGTGCTTTGCGCCTTCTTAGTGTGCTTTGCGGTTAAGAAAGACTTTTTCAATAATCCAATTGGTCAGTAAAATCAATTTAAATTGCCGATCCGCCCCTTTCTCCGGTACGGATCCTTATACATTCTTCAAGAGGAGTGATAAAGATCTTGCCATCACCAACGTTTCCTTCTTCCCCGTCTGTTGTTCTGGCCGATCTTAGAATTGCATCGACGGTAATGTCGACAAAATCCTCATTTACACCTATTTCTATCTTTATTTTTGGTATAAGGTCAGGTATGATCCTTTGCCCTCTGTACATCTCCTCAATTCTTTGCTGGCCATGGCCTGATACCCGGCTCACTGTAATTCTTGTAATTTCAGCAGCTATAAGTGCTTCCCGTACTTTATCAAGCTGAACTTCACGTATTATTGCAGTAATTATCTTCATTTTTTTGTCTTTTTACTTTTATTTTATTTAACTGGGATTGAGCATTCCGTAACCTCTTTCTCCGTGATATGATCTGTCAAGACCAGCCATTTCGTCATCTTCGGTCGATTTAAACTTAATGAACTTATTCAGAAAGAAGATTATAATGAATGTCATCGCAGCTGAAAAAGCAATTGCAATTCCGACAGCAATTGCCTGAACTCCAAGCTGGTTCCATACCGACCATGAACCTCCGTTTGCTGCTGCGGCTTCAGCCATCCATGATGGACGGATAAAAAAGGCAAGGAAAAGTGCTCCGGTAATACCCCCGACACCGTGAATCCCAAAAGCATCGAGACTATCGTCATAACCAAGTTTGTTTTTAGCCTGAATAGCCATATAGCATACAGTGGAAGCCAGTATTCCGAGTATCAATGCCCCGTATGGCTGAACCACACCGGCAGCAGGAGTGACTGCTACAAGTCCGGCAAGTATCCCGCTGGCAAATCCGAGTGCAGTTGCTTTTCCCTGGTGGAAACTTTCTATTAGTATCCATGTCAAAGCTCCGGCAGCTGCAGCGACCTGGGTTGCTGTAAGAGCCTGTGCAGTGCTTAACCCGCTTGAAACAGAGCTTCCGGCATTGAAACCGAACCATCCCACCCATAACAATCCTGCACCAAGCATTGTGATCACGAGATTATTGGGTCGTATAACCTGATATGGATAACCCCTCCTTGATCCCAGGAATAATGCAGCAACAAGTCCGCTGACCCCTGCAGATATGTGAACGACAGTTCCTCCGGCGAAATCGATAGCCCCTTTTGCACCAATGTTAAAAAGAAAACCATCTGATGCCCATACCCAATGGCAAAGCGGATTGTAGACAAGAAGACTCCATAATGCGATGAAGAAACAATAAGCCTTGAAACTTACCCGCTCAGCAAATGCTCCTGCTATTAATGCCGGGGTGATAATTGCAAATTTGAGCTGGAACATTGAGAAAACATATTCCGGAACCTTTGCTTCCAGTATATTAGTATCAATCCCCTTAAGGAAAAAGTAGTCCCGGTTCCATCCAAACCACCCTCCCAGGGTGTTTTGTCCAAAGCACATGCTGTATCCCACAATTATCCACAATACAGTTATAATACCCATTGCAACAAAACTATGCATAACAGTGCCAAGCACATTCTTTGAACGTACCAGACCCCCGTAAAACATTGCCAGACCCGGGATCATTAACAGAACCAGTGCAGTTGAAGTAAGCATCCAGGCTGTCGCTCCGGAGTCAATCTCAGTCCCGTCTGAAGCTATCAGTCCTGTAATACTCACAAATAATAAAACCAGGATCAACATACTCTTTTTCAATCTTTTTTTCATAGCACAAAGTTTATAAATCATAATTAATAAGCGTTAGTAACAACTATCTGGCAATATTTCCGGAGATGCCAGATTAAGTATATGGATCAAAGGGTAAATCCGACAACAAGGAACATCTGATTTTTATCGGGATTAAAAATAAGTTGCCCATTTACCGGTATATTAAAAGAATCAGTCACTTTAATTGTCCTTGAAGTCCCAATACCCAGATTGCATACAGCAAAATTACTCTCCCCGGTGTCGCTGTCATAAGTATGCCAGCCATCGCCGGCACCAACAAAAATATTGAAGAACTTAAAGGAATACCCTGCCTGAAAATATTTGTCCCTGCCTGATGAACCTGCTCCACCGGCCTTGTTAAAAATAAAATTTGCAGTCAGGTTGAAATTCCCTGCAGTAAATCCCCCGTTAAGTTCAAAAGCATGACTGCCTGAAGCCTCAGAATAGTCACTATATTCCATCCCCGGGAAATAATAATCCGTAACACCCAGGCTGAAACCTGCAGGGAGTGCAACAGAAAAGGAGAGATCAGCTTCCTGGTACTCCGAAAAATCAAATGATCCCCAGGCGCCAATTGTAAACCAATCTTTTGAATACTTCAATGATGGCTGCACCGCCGGACCCGATCCATATTTCGTACCTCTCCAGATATAGCTGCTGTAAAAATCTGAACCGACGCTGAATCCGGATTCAGAGCCTTCCTGTGAAAGAACAGAACCAAAGGGTAAAAATCCGAGCGCAACAACAGCCGCTATTAACATTCTTTTCTTTTTCATGGATTGATTTTTTTAAAGCATTTCTCCTTTTTCGTGCCAAATATAAATATCATTTTCACTTTACCATAATATTTTTAGGGTATTTTCTGTTATTTATACTCTTTTTACATTATATACCATAT
>DOTV01000221.1:5306-7536 GCA_003520925.1 Bacteroidales bacterium
ATAGGGGGTTACTTGTCTTTTTTATCCTTTTTTTTACTTTTAACCCTATTATTAATGGGGTATGTTTGTAATTATTTCATTTTTTGTATTTTGTTTCTAATATCACCTTGTTTCTATTTGTTTCACTCTATTTCTATTTATTTCAATCTATTTCTATTTATTACTTTTTATCCATGCATCTTAAAAGGACTTTTGATAAGCAAAAAATTAATTTTGAACCGTTGCTTTACTTATCTTCGATTAGCCAATCCAGATAACTATGAAAAGGAAACCAGCCGTTTTATTACTGATATCAGGTATATTGCTAAATATGAGTTGTTCTTTGAATAAAATTGTTGATGTTATATCTCCGGATGGCGGTAATAAATTCGTTTTTTCATTTGAGCCAGGTGGGATATCTCAGAATATTGCCAGCTTTTACCTGGAGGTTGGAAAGGAAAAAGTACTTCTTCCGTCATCTATCGAAATAGATATGAAAGAGGATCTTCTGAAAAAGAGTCTTAAAATCATCGGAACTGAATCAATATCTTATGATAAAACCTGGATCAATACTTTTGGAGAAAGGAGGGAAATTCCTGACAAGTACAACGAGATAAAGATCCTTCTTGAAAATGATCAATTAAGGATGAACCTTATCTGCCGTGCATATAATGAAGGTATTGCATTTGCTTATGAAATTCCCAAACAGGATGGGATGGATTCTGTAACAATAACCGGTGAAAAAATTACCTTCAATTTCACTTCTGATCATTATGCATGGTCGGCTCCAAGAGCTCAGGCTCAATACTCAAGGGTTCCCCTTAGTCAGATTGTATATGGTTGTGAAAGGCCTCTCGTCATCGAAATCGATACAAATCTTGTCATTGCACTGGCCGAAGCAAAGCTTGTCGATTATGCCAGGATGAAATTTAATCCTGATACAATACGTAATTACAATGTAATTACTTATCTGGAAAGTCCTGTGAATAAATCCCTTCCGTTTCGGTCTCCCTGGAGGGTGGTGATGATCGGAAACGATCCGGGGGATCTTCTCGAAAAGAATTATTTACTGCTAAATCTTAATGATCCTTGCGAAATTGATGATCTATCCTGGATAATGCCCGGGAAGGTGTTGCGTGAGGTAACCCTCACCACTGAAGGAGCCAGGGCAGCTATCGATTTTACATCCGCCCATAATATGCAGTATATTGAATTTGACGCAGGATGGTACGGACCTGAGAACAATGATCTTTCTGATGCCCGCGAAGTTAACCTCGATCCTGCGAGGTCCAAAGGACCTCTTGATATGAAGGAAGTCATTAACTATGGGAATTCAAAGAATATCAGGATACTTCTTTATGTTAACAGGAGAGCCCTTGAAAAGCAGCTCGACACGTTACTTCCAATCTATAAAAAATGGGGTATTGCCGGCATTAAATTCGGCTTTGTACAGGTCGGAACACAGGAAGTGACACGATGGCTCCATGAGTCGATACAGAAAACAGCTGCATTTCAAATGGTTGCTGATGTTCACGATGAATACCGGCCCACAGGATTTTCGCGGACATATCCTAATTTCCTGACAATGGAAGGAATACGTGGAGACGAAGAGAGCCCTTCAAACAGTCACACTCTGATAACAATGTTCACCCGGATGCTGGCAGGGCAGGGTGACAACACAATCTGTTACTATAATGATAGGGTAGATAAAAAAATGGGGTCGCATGCCTCCCAGTTGGCAAAAGCTGTCTGCATTTTCAGTCCGCTGCAGTTTTTTTACTGGTACGATAAGGCTGCACCGGCCCTGGTTAAAAATGATGGCCTTTGGGGATCAACAAACTATATAGGTGATGAACCGGAACTGGAATTCTTTGACTATGTGCCTACGGTTTGGGATGAAACAAAAGTTTTGTATGCAAAAATCGGGGAATGTGGAGTAATTGCAAGAAAAAAGGGTGATGAATGGTTTATAGGAGGTATTAACGGAGAACATGCTTTAACCCTCGATCTGAACTTTTCTTTCCTGGATCCGGATAAAGAATATTCAGCAAAAATCTATTCCGATGATCCTGCGGTCAACACCCGGACTCATGTCAGGATAGATAGCTCCACCATTAACAGAAAAACTATTTACCCGGCAAGTCTTGCACCGAATAACGGGATTGCAATGCACATAAAACCAGTGAATTAATACAATTAACCACGGAGTCGCACAGAGTTGCACTGAGTAAAACACGGAGTTAAAACAGTG
>DOTV01000221.1:7808-9608 GCA_003520925.1 Bacteroidales bacterium
AACTCCGGTAAAACTCCGTGGAACTCTGTGGTTAATTGGATTTTCAAAGTGAGAAGCAGAGGTCATAAGAAATTCTTATCCAGAAATTCCTGAGATTTTTCTTTATACTTATCTCTTACAGGGATATAGGTTTTTCCGAAAATAATCCTGCCTTTTTCAATTGTATCAATTTTCTCAAGATTCACGATGAATGACCGGTGGACCCTCATGAATTTTGATTCCGGCAGTTTTGATTCGGAAGGGAATTTAGGGGTAAAAAGAAAGAGGAGGACTTTTTCAGCACCCCCTATCTTTCTGATTAAAAATGGATATTCTGTGAAATGATTCTACTTTACTGTCGCCTTTATCATCTTCAGATTGGTTTCCAGGCCGTCGAGATAAATAAGCACCCATGAAAGGTTGTTTTCTTTGAATTTCCAGGAGTACCAGTCAGCTTCGTTCCCATTTGGAGACACAATATCAAAAATTCGGGGTGCTTCCTTTGCAAGCTCAGAATATCCGGGTGTGAATTCCAGCAACGTGATAAGTTTTTTAAGACCTTTTAATAGTTCAGCACCTTCAGGGATATCTCCTGAATCAAGCAGGGCTTTTGCGGCAACTCCTTTTATATCAGGCTTTAAAATAGTCTCAGGACTTTTCCCCCATTGTCCGGCAGATATATTTTCATGGTCCATAATTAATTTCCTGTATTTTTCCACAGTGGAAAGTACCATGTTAATTTCCCTGACCACAGGATTATCAGGACTTTTTGACGGGATCTTATCGAGTACCAGTTCAGCCGCGGTATAATTCCCCGACAGGTTAAAGCTATCATTGACCCTGTTACGGGTGACATTTAAAGAGAGAAGGCCCGCAAAAACTGAGTTTAACATTAGAAGCATGAGAACAAAAACAGTATTATAGATGCTGAAGTTTTTGTTTCTCCCGGTAATTATCAGAAATACAGGCAGAAAAACAATATACGGAAAAGGAATTGCAATTGTCATCATTATACCGGCAAAAGGCCAGTGCATGATCTTGAAGAGCATAGCAGTGAATACAATAAAACATGTAATCCAAGATACTATATAGAGAAGCATGTTTTTTGTTGTTCCTTCAGCTCTGTAAATATTTCTGAAAGCTAAAGGAAGGAACAGAAGGATCAACATTACAAACCCGACCGTCAGCAGTTTCCCGGCTCCGGCAAGGTGATTGATCTTAAAAATTGTCCCGGCCAGAATGATAATAGCCGTAACCAGACCTAATATATATAATTTTTGCTTCATGTTCTTTTATCCTTTAAATATCAACGGTTTGCAGCACCTGATAATAATTTCAATTCTATTATAAGAAGGTTGTTTTTCAGAAGTTCAAGGGAATGGAGACCTGAAATTAAGGAGATCTTCCTGTCTTCCGTATTTTTACCTGGAAGTAAATCTGAGGTTCGTATGAGTTCTAAAGACTCCTTTAGTTCATTATCGCGAGCCAGTTCTGAAATGAAATTTAAATAATCATTCAGCTCTTTATCAAGTTCCTGTCTCTTCCGGGAACCTGGCATCAGAAAATCGTTTACAGGGGCAAGAGGGAAAGGGTTTGAAAGAAGCCTGTAATTGATCTCCTGACCGTACTCCGATTGGCTGATCTGATTTTCTGCCTCAGCAGGTTCCCCGGGCTTTCCTTCCGATTCCTGAACCATTTTTACTTCAATACTGCTTATAAAAGAAACCAATCCGGTTGTTCTTGAATGGAGCTGTTCGATATGTGGAAAACTCAATGAGTCGTGATTTCCGACAGCCAGCGAATTGTTATTTCTGTAAAGGT
>DOTV01000221.1:9977-13430 GCA_003520925.1 Bacteroidales bacterium
AATTATAAGAAACAGAAATCGTGGGGTCACGTATTTCTCATCCTTCCAGGTAAGCCAGGTAAACCATGGCAGGGCTATCGTCCCAATTATTGCCAGTCCTAAGATGGTACATGCAGTTCCTCCAGCCCAATGTTGTATCCTCATGAACAAACCGGCCAGATATAATATCAATCCTGCAGCTCCAAGAATATAGACACCCCTTTTATTTTTGTTTTCTTCGTCTCTGAACAGGCTTATTACAAGGGATGGCATAAAAAATAGAATCCCGAAAATTCCTGCCAGTATCAATACAATTGCTGCACCCTGCCAGTGCTGGACTTTAAAAAGAATTCCAAAAATGAAAAAACCCATTGATAGAAAAGCAGAGATAAAAAGGAACAATTTGTTTTTGTTGTGGGATTCTTTCCATAGAACACCGAGAGCCGATGGCATAAAAACAAATGTCAGAAGCAGAGCCCCCAGGCTCATCATGAATCCTGCACCAGGCCAGTGCTGGATTTTAAAAAGTGCTGCCAGGCCAAACAAAGTTGCGCCGGCAACTCCTGAGATTTTCATTGTATTTTTCATATTTCTGTATTTAGTATCAATTGCATAGAGAGTTTCTTCCTGGATCTCTTTCAGGCGTCTTGGATTCATTTTCTGTTTGACTTTCATATATGCTTCATAAAAGGTCAGTCCATCCTCCATTGCATTTTCGACATCACAGCAAATATGGTCAATAAGGTCATCGGCAAGATGAGAGAATATTATTTCCTGCCGCTTTACATCACGTGAGATTCTTTCAATATTCTGTAGCGAAAGTTCAGGCATAGTTAAGTCCGGCTTTGGGTTCGACTATTCTCTGAAGAGATTCGATAAATTCCTGCAGTTCCTTTATTTTGGCAGTTGCCACCGAGTGTCCTTTTTGTGTCAGGGCATAATAGACTCTAATCCTGTTATTACGGATTTCACTTGATGTAACCACCGCTTTCTCGCTTTCAAGCTTATGAAGGATCGGGTAAAGGGCGCCAAATGTAAGCTTAATTTTACCTTCAGTAAGCTGTTCTACACGCTGAGTTAATGCGTACCCATGTGTGGGGCCTTCCTCTTTCAGGAGTTTAAGGATAATCGTTTTCAGAGATCCGCTGTAAAGTTGGTTTGATATCATGATCTTTTAATATTAAAGTATCTTATATATAACAAAGATATAATATATTTATTTTATAATATACAAAAAACTATAATATTCCCTTGATCCTTCAACATTCTCCGGGAATTCCTATACATTGCCTCCCTATTCATTTTTATTATGGAGACCGTACTTATTACCGGTGGAACAGGTCTTATCGGCTGCCATCTAATTAGAAAACTTAAGGAGAAGGGCTTTAACACTGCCCTCCTAAGCAGGAAGAAACTTAGCTTTAACACAACTCCTGTTTTTACCTGGGACCCGGATAAAAATATTGTCGATCCTGAACCAATATCAATGGCCGACTACATAATCCACCTGGCCGGTGCCGGATTGGGAGATAAACGATGGACTGAAAAAAGAAGAGAAATTATATTGTCCAGCCGGATAAAAACAGGTGAATTATTGCTTAAAAAAGTCCTCGAATCCGGGAAAAAACCTAAAGCGTTCATATCTGCCTCAGGAATTGGATACTACGGGACAATAACCTCCGAAAAAGTCTTTAATGAGACCGACCCTCATTCAAATGATTTTATTGGGGAAGTATGCCGGAAATGGGAAGAAATGGCTGACAGGTTTAAAGATTCGGGAATCAGAACTGTGAAATTCAGGACAGGAGTAGTCCTCTCACATAAAGGTGGTGCTCTGGACAGAATGACAACTACCGTTAATCTCGGCCTTGGTTCACCCCTTGGCAGCGGAAAGCAATATATTCCGTGGATCCATATCGACGATCTATGCAATCTATACCTGAAAGCAGTTGAGGATCAATCAATGACAGGTGCCTGGAATGCTGTGTCACCCGAACATACAACGAACAGTGAATTCATGAGGATTCTGGCCAAAGTTCTTGAAAAACCCTTCTTCTTTCCAGCTGTGCCCTCATTTGTTTTGAAAATCCTGTTTGGCCGGATGTCTGATATCATATTAAAAGGAAGCAGGGTCTCTGCAGGTAAAATAATCTCATCAGGTTATAAATTTGAGTTTCCGGATCTTGAAAATGCTCTGAAGAACCTGCTCAGTGAAAGATGATTCCGCTCTTTTCTGAACAAATGGATTTACAGGTTGTTTTAAATATTAAGTTTGTCATAAAATAAAACCAGATAAATGAGCCTTGCAGGACCAGGTCCGCTTGTTGAATTAGACGGAAGGAATTTGTACTATGCCTTCATTGCAGGAGCCAGAAAGGTAATTGAAAATCAGGTTGAACTCAACAGGATAAATGTATTCCCTGTAAATGACGGTGACACCGGTACCAATCTTGCAGCTACAATAAGATCAGTGATGGAATCGATACACCCTCACAGGTCCTTCAAGATTACTGCCGACAGAATCGCTGAAGCCACACTGATAAACGCAAGAGGAAACTCGGGAATAATTTTTGCCCAGTTTTTTTACGGGCTCAGCATCGAAACCGGAAATTTTCGCTCTGTCACACTTAAACAATTTGCAGAATCTATTACAAAATCAGTGAGTTATGTTTATGCTGCAGTCGCCAGACCCGTTGAAGGTACTATGCTCACCGTAATCAAGGACTTTGCCGATTACATATATACCAGCCGTAACAAGTTTTCTGATTTCAACAATATGCTGACAAGTGCATTTGAGATCCTGAAGAAATCGCTGCTGGAAACAAAGTCCAAACTTGCCATCCTTGGGAAAAACAATGTTGTTGATGCAGGTGCAAAAGGCTTTGTACTGTTCTTCGAAGGAATTATGGAATTTATCCATAAACGGAACATAAGGGAACTAATCTCAGCAAGACCAGTAATAACGCCATTTCAAAAAGTCGAAGAGGTAATCACCGAAAGAATGAATTTCAGGTACTGCACTGAAGCCCTTATAAGAGAATGCAGCATTGAAAGAGTAAACCTTACCAACATTCTCGAATCTTATGGTGATTCGGTTGTAGTTGCAGGTTCTGACAAACTTAGAAGGTTCCATCTTCATACAAATGATCCTTCTGCCCTGTTCAACAACCTCAGGAAAACAGGAACCATTACATTCCAGAAGGCCGATGATATGTTCCGCCATTACCAGACAGCCAATGAAAGAAAATGGAAAATAGCACTTGTTACAGATTCAACATGCGACCTGCCGCAGGACATAATTGACAACTATCAGATCAACATACTGCCAATAAATATCCATTTCGGTGAAAACCACTACCTCGATAAGGTTACTCTTCAGCCTGAGCAGTTTTACAAACTTCTTGGCGAAACCGTCGAGCATCCAAAGAGCTCTCAGATAAATGAGAATACCTTTATCAATCTTTATTCCCATCT
>DOTV01000221.1:13747-21019 GCA_003520925.1 Bacteroidales bacterium
ACATTTTTCAGCAGCCAGAAAGCTGCCATGAAAATATCAGCCGAATTCGGAAAGCCCATTACGGTATTGAACTCAAGGAATTTGTCAGGTTCCCTTGGACTGATAATGCTCCGCACTGCCCAGGCCATCGAAAATGGGTTTTCTCACACTGAAATCGTTGCCATGACCGAGAAGTGGATAAGAAACACACGGATATACGTTAGCGTTAAAACATTGAAATACCTGGTCCGCGGTGGAAGAGTATCAGCTTCAAAAGGCTTGATTGCCAGAATACTTAATATAAATCCAATTGTTTCGATAGATGAAACAGGGAAGGCAGTCCTTTTCGACAGATCTTTCAGCCGGAAAGCAAATATGGAAAAGGTGATGAGCCATGTCAGAAAAATAAACGATTCCCATAAGATCTGGAACTATATTGTTCTGCACGCAAACAGTAAGAAATCGGCATACTGGTTCTCGGAAAAAATGGAAAAACTGACCGGTATGAAGCCTGTCTCAGTGGTTAATATTTCACCAGTAATTGGCGCAAATGCCGGGGCAGGGGCTGCTTCCGTCGCATTGCTCTACGATTAAACCCAATGACATTTTTTCAAATATATTTCCACAGCTTACTTAATATAATTGTCCTGATGTCGGTCCTCTGGGTGATTAGTGTATATATCAGGAATGTAAGCATTGTTGACCTCTTCTGGGGATTCGGGTTTGTGCTGACAAATCTTTTTTATTTTGTCAGCACCGATGGTTTGTGGTTACGGAAAATTATCCTTTTAGTCCTGGTTTCGGTCTGGGGCCTTCGTCTTTCAGGTTATCTTGCATGGCGTAACCTGGGGAAAGGTGAAGACTTCCGATACAAACAATTCCGAAATAATTATGGAGTGAAAAGGTACTGGTGGATAAGCTTCTTTCAGACCTTTCTTCTCCAGGGAATTCTGATGTGGCTGATTTCTGCCCCGCTTCTCGGAGCTCAGTATTATGGAAAGGAAAGAACCCTTGGAATTCCTGATTATGCAGGAATATTTCTATGGCTCACAGGATTTATTTTCGAAGCGGGAGGTGATTACCAGCTTGCCCGTTTTAAAGCAGATCCTTCAAATAAAGGAAAAGTCCTTTCTTCAGGCTTATGGCAATACACAAGACATCCTAACTATTTTGGCGACTCTGCGGTATGGTGGGGCTACGGGTTTATCTCTCTCGGGGCAGGCAGTCTGTGGCCTGTTCTGGGCTCTGTCCTGATGACAGCCCTGATTATTAAAGTTTCAGGAGTTGCACTTCTTGAAAAAAACCTTGTGGAGAAGAATCAGGAATACAGGGATTATATTAAAAGAACATCTGCTTTCTTTCCCTGGTTCACGAAGAAATGATAAGCTGAAAACTTAGAATTCCTCCGAATTATGTTCGAAATTGTTTGAACAATATGGCTGATTTTGCTGTTTCTTGTGCAAATTATGCCTTATATGAAGAGATATCTTTACGTTATATTGTTGTTAATCATCGTTGTACATGAATCCTCCGGACAGGCAAACTCAGGAGTAATAAAAGGCAGGGTATTCAATGCAGCCACAAATGAAGGGGTACCCTTTGCCACAGTTCAGATTTGGGGAACCACCATTGGAGCTATAACAGATTATGAGGGTAATTTCTCTTTCACCGGGATTAAACCCGGGTATGTTGAACTGAGGGCGTCATCGGTCGGATTCAAACCATTTATTTCCTCCGCAATTATGGTGACGAACAGCAATCAGGTTAACCTGGAGATCGCTCTTGAAGAGAATCTTATCGGAATTGGTGAAGTCGTTATTAAAGCTTCACCTTTTGTTAAAAGAATTGAGACTCCTGTTTCTGCAAGAATAATAGGTATTGATGAAATTGACAAGAATCCGGGAGGAAACAGGGATATTTCAAAGGTCATCCAGTCATTTCCCGGTGTGGCATCGACACCCGCTTTCAGAAACGATGTAATTGTCAGGGGTGGTGGTCCGAATGAAAACAGATTCTATATAGATAATGTAGAGATCCCGTATCTTAACCACTTCTCGACGCAGGGAGCTTCGGGCGGTCCGGTGGGAATATTAAATGTCGACTTCGTCCAGTCGGTTGATTTCATTTCCGGAGCTTTTCCTGCTTCAAAGGGAAATGCACTGAGTTCGATACTGAACTTTACATTTGTCGATGGAAATACAGATAAACTTAAATATCGGGCAACACTGGGAGCCTCCGATCTTGGGCTGACTATTGATGGTCCTGCAGGAAAGAAAAGCACAATTCTTGTATCTGCAAGAAGGTCATATTTACAGTTTCTTTTCAATGCCCTGGGTCTTCCTTTTCTACCTAATTATACTGATTTCCAGTTTAAATACAGGGTCAAACTTGACGACAAGAATGAGCTGACTCTGATAGGTCTGGGAGCCAAGGATGATTTCAGGCTGAATCTTAAAGCCAATGAGACAGAATTTCAGAGATACATTCTCGACTATATCCCCGTTCAGGAACAGTACAGCTACACGACCGGAATAGTCTACAAGCATTTCCGGAAATCAGGCTTTGATACCTGGGTTCTCAGCCGCAATTATCTGAACAACTCGCAGTATAAGTATTCCGGTAACGTTGAAGCCGACACAAATAAGGTGCTTGATTATCTGTCGGGGGAGGGGGAGATCAAGGCAAGGGCAGAAAGAACTGTCATAGGAGAAAAAGGGCTGAGGATAAGTTTTGGAACAGGGTTTGAATATGCACATTACAGAAATTCCACATACAGACTTATTTACTCTAGTACGGGAGAAAATGAAATAAACTATAATACTAATCTGAAGCTTGGAAAAATGAGTGCCTTCGGCCAGGTCAGCAAATCATATTTTGAAGAAAAGCTGAAGCTTTCATTGGGCGTACGCACTGACTTTAATACCTGGTCGAAATCGATGTCAAATCCCCTGGAACAGCTTTCCCCAAGATTTTCTGCATCTTATTCAATAAGTCAAAAACTGAATGTCAACTTTAATGTGGGGCGGTATTTTCAGCTTCCTCCTTACACTGCTCTCGGGTATTCAAGTAATACCGGTGTTTTCGTGAATAAAAACAACAACCTGAAATATATACAATCCGATCACCTTGTTGCGGGAATCGAGTTAATCCCGACTGAAAATATTCAACTTACTGTGGAGGGGTTTTATAAGAAGTATTCCAAATATCCTTTTTCGGTAAGGGATCAGATCCCTCTTTCGAGCAAGAGTGCCGGATATGGTATCTTCGGTGACGAAGAGCTTACATCTGTTTCAGATGGCAGAGCTTACGGAATAGAGTTGCTTGGACGGCTTAAGGAATTTAAAAAAACCAACCTTGTTTTCTCTTATACTTTTGTGAGAAGCGAATTCAGGGATTTGAATTCGAAATGGATTCCATCATCATGGGATAACAGGCATCTTTTCAACATAACTGCCACAAAACAGTTCAATAAGAACTGGGATCTGGGGTTCAAATGGAGATTTGTTGGCGGAGCCCCCTATACCCCTTATGATCTGGCAAAATCGGCAGTTAAGGCAGCATGGGATCTCCAGGGACAAGGTTATCTTGATTATCCAATATTCAATTCTGAACGGCTTAAAGCATTCCATCAGCTCGACTTGAGGATCGATAAGCAGTACTTCCTGAAGGGATGGTCGCTGATGCTCTATATTGATGTTCAAAATGTTTACAACCATAAAGCCGATCAGCCAGCGATCCTGGTGAGACAATCGGATGCAAATGGGTTACCATTGACTGATCCTGCAGATCCGTCAAAGTATTTGCTTAAATACCTTGATAGTGAGTCCGGCACAGTTTTACCTACAATAGGGATTATTTTAGAATTTTAATCTCTGCGATTTGGAAGGATACTGATTCCCGCTCACACCTGCGAAAGTAAAACGAATGTAATTACATTGTAATTACATTGTTTTTTATATCGCAGCTTTAAAAGTATCGCCCTGGTCAAAATCGCCTGATGTATATCCTCTTCGGAACCACTCCTTGCGCTGTTCTGCAGTGCCGTGAGTAAATGCATCAGGAATTACGCGTCCCTGGTATCTCTTCTGAAGAACATCATCACCTACCGAAGCAGCAGCATTCATTGCCTCTTCTATATCGCCCGATTCAAGTGAATTGAACATCTGCTGATCGTAGTGCGCCCACATTCCGGCAAGAAAATCAGCCTGCAACTCAAGCCTGACAAGAATTTTATTTGCGTTTACTTCGCTCATCCGTGCTCTCTGGTTATTTACATCGCTGAGAATTCCAAGCTGGTTTTGAACATGATGTCCTATTTCGTGAGCAACCACATAGGCGATTGCAAAATCGCCATTGGCTCCGAATCGTGTTTTAAGCTCATCAAAAAAAGCAAGGTCTATATATACTTTCTGATCGCCCGGACAGTAAAAAGGTCCGCTTGCACCGCTTGCATATCCGCACGCCGACTGAACCTGATCCCTGAAAAGAACCAATATCGGCTGCTTGTATGTCATATTCGATTCGCTGAAAATCTTAGTCCATACATCTTCTGTCCCTGCAAGTACGATTTTAACGAAGTTCGCCATTGCCTCCTCTTCAGGTGAAGAGTTTACAGGTCCCGATTCAGTAGCAGGTGCCTCAACAGAGCTGTTCAAAACCTGTGAAGGATCTCCTCCGAGGAGAAGAACCACAAGTGCAATAACAATGGTGCCAATACCGCCACCGATCGCCATTCTTCCCCCGGAACTCATTCCTCTGCGGTCTTCCACATTATCACTTGTGCGCCTGCCTTCTGTTCTCATATTTATCCATTTTATTTTTATAAAAATAAATAAATGTTTGCAAATAAAAAAAACATAATTTATCTTTGACCATCTGGTTAAACTATATGTTTAATCATCCTGGTTAAACCTAACGGTTAAGAATTATGACTGAAACAGATAAACAAACTGAAGAAAGGATCTTTGACGCCGCTACAGAAGTATTTATCGAAAAAGGAATGGATGGTGCGAGAATGCAGGATATCGCTGACCGCGCAGGGATAAACAAAGCATTACTTCATTACTATTATCGTACAAAGGACCATCTGTTCAATGCGGTTTATGAAATGATCGCCGGACAGATGTTTAAAAAATTCGGACCTGTACTTGATGAGAATCTGACCCTGGAACAGAAGATCAGGTTCTTCCTGAGGGAACATATTACATTCCTGCAGAAGAACCCTAAACTTCCGTCATTCATTTTAAACGAAATCCACCGGAACCCTGACAGAATAAGGAAACTTATCCAGCGTATTGATATCAATAAACTATGGAACACACTGGAATCTCAGCACAGGGAAGAGCTGAAAAGATACAACATTACAAAAGAGAATCTACCCCAGTTTATGACAACAATAGCCGGTATGAGCGTTTTCCCGTTTGCAGCCAAACCTATAATTGCAAGCATAATGGAAAAAATGGGCTATAATTTTGACGATTATATTGAACATCGGAAGGAGTATGCCGCGGATTTTATAATCAACGCAATAATAAAATAACCATACCGGATATGAAAAAAAAGTTATTGATAGGATTCATGTTCCTGGTACCATTGACTGTCTTTTCTCAGAAAATACTGACACTCAAAGAATGTTATGATAAAGCCATGTCAGCAACCCCCATTGCAGGGGAGAGAGAAGCCTTGTCACAAATATCGGCAGTGAGGGATAAAAACCTTACGAAAAGCTGGCTTCCGACCCTTGATGCCGGCGGGAGTTTCCTGTACAATTCATCGGTGATCGATATGACAGATATCCTTGGTTCACTTCCAATTCAGGGGATTGGGGGCCTCATTAAACCTCTTCCTCATGAACAATATAAAATTACTCTTGATATAAACCAGTTAATCTATGACGGAGGGGCGATAAAAGGTGCAAGGGCTCTCGAAAAAGCCGACCTGAAAATAAATGAAAAGCAGACAGAGGCTGACCTTTATAAACTTCGCGGACAAATAAACGGCTATTACTTCAGCCTTCTGATTCTTGACAGGCAGAAAGAACTCCTGCAGAACTATCATGAGTTGATTACAAAACGTATAACCTCATTGAATTCGGCCCTTGCCAGTGGTGTGGTTCTGAAGTCAGATATTGATGTCCTTTCATCAGAAAAAATAAAACTTGAACAGGAGATGAGCGAAAATGTGATAAGGAAAGCATCACTTATTAAAATACTTTCAAGTCTTACAGGTACTGAGATTGATGCTTCCACTGAGTTTGTTCTTCCAGCTACCGGAGAAGAACTTTCAGTGGAATTATCACGTCCGGAACTACAGATGTTTGACCTTCGAAAGAAGCAGCTCGATGCCGGCCTGAAGGTTATTCAAAGTAAAAGAATACCAAAAGCTGCAGGATTTGCCACTCTTGGTTATGGAAATCCTCCCGGGAGTAATTTTTTCAAGGATGAATTTGCTCCTTATTATATTCTCGGGGCAAGCGTAAGGTGGAACATCTTTGACTGGAACAAAGCAAAGAATGAAAAACAGCTTATAAGCCTTCAGCAAAGCATAATTGAAAGCAGGAAGAGTGAGCTGACTGATAACCTTGAAAGGCTGCTTGATGCCAAGAGCGCCGAAATAACCAGCCAGAAGTCACTTCTTGAATCTGACGAAGAACTCATAACGTTAAGGAAGAGGATCACGGCGGCCGCAGAGTCTCAATACGAAAACGGTACTATCAGTGCAACTGACTTTATGAATGAAATGACTGCTGAAAGGCAGGCCCTGATCAATTATGAAATCCATAAGATAAATCTGGCCCTGGCCAGGATAGAATATTTGAATATAAGTGGAAAAGAAATAGAATAATTATATCACATATCATTATGAAAACCAAACTGTTTTTAATCATTCCGGCAGCTTTTCTAATGGCCTGTAACAACAAAACTGATGAGGCAGATGCCTATGGTAACTTTGAGGCAACTGAAGTAATCGTCTCTGCGGAGACAAGCGGCCGGATCCTGGAATTTAAATTTACCGAGGGAACCGGGATCACCAGGGGTTCTGAGATTGCACTGATCGATACAACAATGTATCACCTTCAGAAAGGAGAAATCGAAGCAGGCATGAAAAGCGTCAGAACCCGTATCAGCTCAATAAATGCCCAGAACGATATTCTCCGTCAGCAGATAGACAACCTGAAAGTGAATATCGCAAGAACTGAAAATATGCTGAAGGATGATGCTGCAACAAAAAAACAATACGACGATCTGACCGGACAGGTTGCGGTCCTTGAAAAACAGATTGCTGCCAACAATA